>NZ_JASCOZ010000115.1 GCF_029960115.1 Stenotrophomonas sp. PS02289 | reverse complement strand
ATTTGCGATTGAGTTGGTGTTCAACCGCGGCTGATGCGGCGTGCCGACCAACGGTCGGCACCCACCGATTCCTCCGGCGATTACGCGGCTTCGATCGCTTCGGACAACCGCTCCACCGCAATCACCTCCATGCCCTTCACGCTGCCGGTCTTTGGCGCGTTGGCCTTCGGCACGATCGCGCGCTTGAACCCGTGCGTGGCGGCCTCACGTAGGCGATCTTCGCCGTTGGGCACCGGACGAATTTCACCGGAAAGCCCCACCTCGCCAAACGCAATGGTCTTCTCGGCCAACGGCCGGTCCTGCAGTGACGACAGCACCGCCAGCAGCACCGGCAGATCCACCGCGGTTTCCTGCACGCGGATACCACCCACCACGTTGACGAACACGTCCTGGTCGCCCACCAGCACCCCGCCATGGCGGTGCAGCACCGCCAGCAGCATTGCCAGACGATTCTGCTCCAGCCCCACCGCCACGCGGCGCGGGTTGGAGAGCGGTGAGGCATCCACCAGCGCCTGCACTTCCACCAGCAGCGGGCGCGTGCCCTCGCGAGTGACCATCACGCAACTGCCCGGCTGCCGCGTGCTGCCACCGGAGAGGAAAATGGCCGAGGGATTGGAGACTTCTTTCAGCCCCTTCTCGCCCATCGCGAACACGCCGAGCTCGTTCACCGCACCGAAGCGGTTCTTGAACGCACGCAGCAGGCGGAAGCGGCTGCCGCTCTCGCCTTCGAAATACAGCACCGCGTCCACCATGTGCTCGAGCACGCGCGGACCCGCGATGCCGCCTTCCTTGGTGACGTGACCGACCAGGAACACGGCCGTGCCGGTTTCCTTGGCAAAGCGCACCAGCCGTGCCGCACTTTCCCGCACCTGGCTGACCGAGCCCGGTGCCGCAGTCAGCGACTCGGTCCACAGCGTCTGCACGGAGTCGGCCACGATCAGCCGCGGTTTGGCCTGGCTGGCGTGCTGCAGGATGGCTTCCACCTGGGTTTCGGCCAGCGCGTTCACGCCTTCCAGTGGCAGGTCCAGGCGGATCGCGCGACCGGCCACCTGTGAGAGCGACTCCTCACCGGTGATGTACAGCACCGGCAGATTGGCAGCCATCTTCGCCACCGCCTGCAGCAGCAGCGTGGACTTGCCGATGCCCGGGTCGCCACCGACCAGGATCACCGCGCCCTCCACCAGCCCGCCGCCCAGCACGCGGTCGAACTCACCAATGCCGGTGGTCACCCGCTGGTGCTCGGTGTGCTGCACGTCCTTGAGCGCCATGACCTTGGGCGCATCGACCTTGCCCGCCCAGCCGGAGCGGCGCGAGGCCGGTGACTTGGCCGCGGCGGCGCTTTCCAGGGTGATCTCGCTGAGCACGTTCCAGGCCCCGCATTCGGTGCACTGCCCCTGCCACTTGCTGTATTCCGCGCCGCATTCGCTGCACACATAGGCGGTGAGCCGCTTGGCCATTCTCGCTTCCACTTCCGGTTCATCTTGTGTGCCGCAGGATAGCCCACCCGCGTCGCACCACCTAAGACGCTGGAAACGATTTCACTCAAGCTTTGGCCCGCCCGGCCGATACCGGGAACGGGCCCCTGCGCCTTCTCCCACTATTTTTGTTCAGGCTTTCAGATGACCGGCACCTACAGCCAGAGTCTTGTCGTGTTCTCGCTGCTGGTCGCCATCCTGGCCTCCTACACCGCGCTGGACATGGCCGCACGCGTCGCCAACACCGAGGGCAAGGTCGCCCGCTGGTGGCTGGCCGGCGGGGCCGGCGCGATGGGCCTGGGCATCTGGTCGATGCACTTCATCGGCATGCTCGCCTTTGACCTCGGCATTCCGATGGGCTACGACCTGGCCATCACCCTGTACTCGCTGGCGGTGTCGGTTGGCGCGTCGGCCTATGCGCTGTGGCTGGTCTCGCACAAGGTGCTGCCCTGGTACCGGCTGGCCGCCGGTGCGGTGCTGATGGGCCTGGGCGTGGCCGCGATGCATTACCTGGGCATGTCGGCCATGCGCATGGAGCCCGGCATCGAGTACCACCTGGGCTGGCTGGCGCTGTCCATCGTGATCGCCATCGTGGCCGCCGGTGCGGCGCTGTGGATCGCCTTCCGGCTGCGCTCGGAAACCCGCCACCCGATGCTGCTGCGCGGCGCGGCTTCGGTGGTGATGGGCTTTGCCATCATCGGCATGCATTACACCGGCATGGCCGCCGCTGAGTTCCCGCCCGGCAGCATCTGCGGCGCGGTCGGCGAGAACGGCGTGGACAGCAAGTGGCTGGCGGTGCTGGTCATCGTCACCACCCTCGCCACGCTGGGCATCGCGCTGATCGCCTCGGTGTTCGATCGCCAGATGCGTGCGCGCACCGGCCTGCTGGCCGAATCGCTGGCCCAGGCCAATGAAAAGCTGATGCAGGCCGCGCTGCACGATCCGCTGACCCAGCTGCCCAACCGCATGCTGCTGCAGGACCGTATCGAGCAGACCATTGAAAAGGCGCGCCGCCGCAACTTCCCGTTCGCGGTGATGTTCTGCGACCTGGACGGCTTCAAGGCCATCAATGACGCCTACGGCCATCAGCTGGGAGACAAGCTGCTGGTGGAAGTGTCCCATCGCGTATCCGGCCTGCTGCGCAGCCAGGACACCTTCGCCCGGCTGGGCGGCGACGAATTCGTCATCGTGTTCCAGATCGATGAGCCCGAAGACGCCGCCGTGGTCGCCGAGCGCATCCTGGCCAGCGTGGCCGAGCCGTTCTTCATCGACGCACTGGAACTGCATGTCAGCACCAGCATCGGCATTGCGCTGTATCCCGACGACGCCAGCAACGAGCGCGAGTTGATGGCGCATGCCGACGCGGCGATGTACCACACCAAGGACACCGGTCGGAACGGCTATACCTTCTTCACCGAGTCACTGCAGGTCACCGCCAACCGCCAGCTGCGCCTGCTGCAGGACCTGCGCCGTGCGATTCCGCGTGGCGAGCTGGTGCTGCACTATCAGCCCAAATTCCTGGCTGCCGGTTCGGACATCATCGGCGCAGAAGCGCTGGTGCGCTGGCAGCACCCGGAGCTGGGGCTGCTCTCGCCCGACATTTTCATTCCGATGGCCGAGCGCAGCGGATTGATTCTGCCGCTGGGCGACTGGGTGCTGGATGCCGCCTGTGCGCAGCTGCGTGCGTGGCACGACGCCGGGCATGACAGCTGGACGATGTCGGTGAATCTTTCGCCGGTGCAGTTTGCCTCAAGCAATCTGCTGGATACCGTGCGTGACACGCTGGCACGGCATTCGCTGGAAGCGCGCTTCCTGACCCTGGAAGTGACCGAAACCACGGCGATGAAGGACGTGGAGGCCAGCCTGCAGATTCTGCACGGGCTGACCGCGATGGGCGTGCATATCTCGATTGATGACTTTGGTACCGGGTATTCGAGCCTGCTGTATCTGAAGCGCATGCCCGCGACCGAACTTAAGATTGATCGGGCGTTTGTGCGTGAGCTGGAAGACAACAGTGAAGACGCGGCGATTGTGTCTTCGATCATCGCGTTGGGGCGGTCGTTGCAGCTGCGGATTGTGGCTGAGGGTGTGGAGACGGCGGGGCAGCAGCAGTATCTGAGCCAGTTGGGATGTGATCTCTTGCAGGGTTACCACCTGGGCAAGCCGATGGATGCCGAGGCGTTCTTCCGTAGTGCCGGGCTCTCCCCGGCACCGTAATCCTCGGATCCCCCGGAATCCGGTAGCGCCGGCCGTTGGCCGGCCCATGGGGTGTATGGCGCATTCGCGCGCCGACAGCAGATGTCGATTTGATTCGCGTCGTTAAAGAACGTTGAGCCGTTCACGGCGGTCGTCTTTCGACCGACCCTACCCCCGGTTCCCCGGTTCCCCCGGTTGCCACAGTTCCAGGTTTTCCCCATCGCCCGTTTGCGGCGATTCCCCAAACAAAAAGGCCACCCTCGCGGGTGGCCTTTCTGCATGAACCGGTCTTTCAACCGTCAGTGCATCATGTGCACGTTCATGTTGTGCATCACCCACAGGGTGCCGGCCACGATGATGCCGATGACCACCACGGTGAAGGCGGCGGCGCTGACGTTCCAGCGCTGTTCCGACGAGCGGTCCAGGTGCAGGAAGAAGATCAGGTGCACGAAGATCTGCAGGATCGCCGCCACCACGATGATGACGCCCGTGGTGAAGGTCGGCAGACCGCCCTTCATCACCGCCCAGAACGGGATGATGGTGAGGACGGCGGCCAGCAGGAAGCCAACCAGGTAGGACTTGACGCTGCCGTGGCTTTCGCCACCCACGCCGTGCCCATCGTGATGGGCGTGATTGTCGTGTGCCATTACAGCGCTCCCTTCAGGTAGACGACGGAGAACACGCCGATCCAGATCAGGTCCAGGAAGTGCCAGAACAGGCTCAGGCACGCCAGGCGGGTCTTGTTGGTGGCGGTCAGGCCGTTCTGCTTGATCTGGATGAACATGATCAGCAGCCACAGCAGACCGGCGCTCACGTGCAGACCGTGGGTACCGACCAGCGCGAAGAACGCCGACAGGAACGCACTACGGTCCGGGCCGTAGCCCTCGTGGATCAGGTGCTGGAATTCCCAGACTTCCATGACCATGAAGCCGAAGCCCAGCAGCCAGGTGATCGCCAGCCACAGGTACATCTGGCCCACCTTGGCCTTGTGCATGGCGATCATGCCCAGGCCGAAGGTCAGCGAAGAGACCAGCAGCAGCGTGGTTTCCCACGCGACGAAGCTCAGGTCGAACAGTTCCTTGCCGGTCGGGCCGCCGTCGGTACCGCCCGCCAGCACGATGTAGGTCGCGAACAGGCTGGCGAAGATGAGGCAGTCGCTCATCAGGTACACCCAGAAACCGAAGACAGTGTTGCCGCCGGTGTCGTGGTGCTCGTGGTCGTCATGGCCGTGGGCCGCCGCGTGCGCGGCGTGCCCATGGTTCAGGGTGGAGGTATTGCTGCTCATGCCTTGAACTCCGTTTTCACCAGACCCTGCGCCTGCAGGTGACGGCGATGTTCGTTTTCAATCCGCTCAACTTCGGCGGCCGGCACGTAGTAATCCGTGTCCTTGTCGAAGGTGCGCCAGATGTAGGTACCGATCATGCCGACCAGGCCCACGATCGCCAGCCACCAGATGTGCCAGATCATGGCAAAGCCGAAGGCCAGGCTGAAGGCACCGATCACCACACCCGTGCCGGTGTTGCGCGGCATGTGGATGTCGCTGTACTTCTCCGGACGCGGCCATGCTTCACCACGCTGCTTGCGCTCCCAGAAGTCGTCCAGTTCGGTGACCTTGGGCAGCATGCCGAAGTTGTAGAACGACGGCGGCGAAGAGGTTTCCCACTCCAGCGTACGGGCATCCCACGGGTCGCCAGTCAGGTCGGCGGTCTTCTTGCGGTCGCGGATCGACACGGCCACCTGGATCACCTGGCACAGGATGCCCAGGCCGATGATGGCGGCACCGACGGCGGCGACGATCAGGAACGGCTGGTATTCCGGGTTCGGGTAGCTCTGCATGCGACGGGTCATGCCCATGAAGCCGAGCACGTACAGCGGCATGAAGGCCACATAGAAGCCGATGAACCAGCACCAGAACGAGCGCTTGCCCCAGGTTTCATTCAGACGGAAGCCGAACATCTTCGGCCACCAGTAGGTGATACCCGCGAACATGCCGAACACCACGCCGCCGATGATCACGTTATGGAAGTGCGCGATCAGGAACAGGCTGTTGTGCAGCACGAAGTCGATGGCCGGAATGGCCAGCATCACGCCGGTCATGCCGCCGATGGTGAAGGTGACCATGAAGCCGATGGTCCACAGCACCGGTGCGGTGAACTGCACGCGGCCACGGAACATGGTGAACAGCCAGTTGAAGATCTTCACGCCGGTCGGGATGGAGATGATCATCGTGGTGATGCCGAAGAAGGCATTCACGTTGGCACCCGAGCCCATGGTGAAGAAGTGGTGCAGCCACACGATGAACGACAGCACGCCGATACAGGCAGTGGCGTACACCATGCCCTTGTAACCGAACAGCGCCTTGCGCGAGTAGGTGGCAATGACTTCCGAGAACACACCGAACGCCGGCAGGACCAGGATGTACACCTCCGGGTGACCCCAGATCCAGATCAGGTTGATGTACAGCATGGCGTTGCCGCCACCGTCATTGGTGAAGAAGTGCGTGCCCAGGTAACGGTCCAGGGTCAGCAGCACCAGGGTGACGGTCAGCACCGGGAAGGCGGCGATGATCAGCACGTTGGTGACCAGCGAGGTCCAGGTGAACACCGGCATGTGCATCAGCTTCATGCCCGGGGTACGCATCTTCAAGATGGTGATGAAGAAGTTGATACCACTCAGGGTGGTACCCAGGCCTGCGACCTGTAGACCCCAGATGTAGTAGTCGACACCGACCCCTGGGCTGTACTCCTTGCCCGACAACGGCGGGAAGGCCAGCCAACCGGTCTGTGCGAACTCACCGACGCCCAGCGAGATCATGATCAGGCCAGCACCGGCCACGAACAGCCAGAAGCTCAGCGAGTTCACGAACGGGAAGGCCACGTCGCGTGCGCCGATCTGCAGCGGCACCACGACGTTCATCAGGCCGGTAATCAGCGGCATCGCCACGAAGAAGATCATGATCACGCCGTGGGCGGTGAAGATCTGGTCGTAGTGGTGCGGCGGCAGGAAGCCTTCAGCGCCGTTGACGGCGATGGCCTGCTGGGCACGCATCATGATGGCGTCGGCGAAGCCGCGGAGCAGCATCACGAAGGCCACGATGAGGTACATGATGCCGATCTTCTTGTGATCGACCGAGGTGAACCACTCTTTCCAGAGATAGCCCCACAGCTTGAACTTGGTGATGACCGCCAGCAGGAGCAGACCACCGATCCCCGCGCCGATCAGCGTGGTGATGATGATCGGGTCGTGCGGGATGTCAGCGAATGTCAGTTTACCCAACAGATTCATGCTTATTCTCCCGAGCCTGCGTGGCCGGTGTGACCGGCGGCGGCGTGCTCGTCTGCAGTGTGTTCGGCGTGCTCAGCGGCCGGCATTTCGTGGCCTTCATGGCCAGCGGCATCACCGTGCGACATGCCCTCATGGCCCTTGGCCTTGTGGTCCATGCCGTAGTGGTTGTTGTCGCCCATGTGCTTTTCGACGACCCAGTTGAACAGACCGGTTTCGGTGGTACCGAAGTAGGTCACCGGATGCCAGTCGTGGTTCTTCTCAGCCACCAGCGCGTTGAAGCTGTCCTTGTTCAGGGTGGTGCTTTCGGCACGCACCTCGGTCAGCCATTCCTGGTACTGCGCTTCGGTGACCGAGTGGGCCGAGAAGTGCATCTTGCTGAAGCCCGCGCCGCTGTAGTGCGAGGACATGCCCGGGAATTCGCCGGTTTCATTGGCGATCAGATGGAGCTTGGTCTCCATGCCGGTCATCGAGTAGATCATGCTGCCCAGGTGCGGGATGAAGAAGGCATTCATCACCGAATCGGACGTGATCTTGAAGTTCAGCGGGGTATCGACCGGGAACGTGATTTCGTTGACCGTGGCGATGTTCTCTTCCGGGTAGATGAACAACCACTTCCAGTCCAGCGAAATGGCTTCGATCACCACCGGCTTCTTGTCCGATTCCAGCGGACGGTACGGATCCAGCGCATGCGAGGAGCGCCAGGTCAGCACAGCCAGCACCAGCACGATCATGCAGGGGATCGACCACACCACCACTTCGATCGCGGTGGAGTGCGACCACTTCGGCTCGTAACGGGCCTTGGTGTTGGTAGCGCGGTACTTCCAGGCGAAGGCCAGGGTCATGATGATGACCGGCACAACGACCAGCAGCATCAGCACCGTTGCCGTGATCAGCAGGGTTTTTTCGTCCTGGCCGATCTGGCCCTTCGGGTCAAGAATGGCCGAGTTGCAGCCCGTGAGGAACACGGACAACGCAAACAGCAGGCCCGGACGCAGGAAGCGCCCAAGGGTTTTCAACGGAATCATCGGTCGATCCAATTGCGTAGGGAATGCCAGGTCAAGCGCACCCACACCGGCCAAGACCGGATGTGCCCGACCAGGGGTCGCGCACGGTGGACGTACATGTCAGCCCTATAATTTTATGCCGTCACGCACCATTTAAGAAGAGCGTTGACAATGATCCGGCGCAAGAATGGCCGTTTTTCTGCTGCGACACGTTGTCGCACGGGGTGCGCGCAGGCGCCGCAGGGGGCCCGAAGCGACCGCGCATGATGTTGTATAGACATGAATGGGTCAAGCGGAAGGGACTTTGCCGAATCGGGCAGTTGCGAACGCCTCGCATCCGGCGCTTTGGAAGCTGAACAACCGGGACTGCCCACTCCCCCGACGCACCCCGTAGAGCCGGGCTTGCCCGGCTGAACCACCGACCATCTCCCCGTAAGGCCGCGCCATGCGCGTCCATCGGGTCACCCGACACCGCGATGACACGCATGGCGTGTCACTACGCCACCATCGACAACACCCACGTCACCACACACACATAAGCCAGCAACCCCAAACTCGCCGCCAACGTAGACCGCAGAATCGCCGACTCCTGCCCCACCAGCTTCACTGCCGCGGCCGCAATGGCAATCGACTGCGGCGACACCAGCTTCGCCATCACCCCACCCGCCGTGTTCGCGGCCACCAGCAGCGCCGGTGCCACCCCAATCTGCTCCGCCGTCACCGCCTGCAGATGCGCGAACAACGTGTTGCTGTTCACCACCGACCCGGTAATGAACACCCCCATCCACCCAATCACCGGCGACAGCACCGGGAACACCCCACCAGTTTCCGCCAGCGCCAAACCAATCGTGGACGAGGCCCCAGAATAGTTGGTGATGTAAGCCACGGCCATCACCAGCGCCACGGTGGCCAAGGGCTTCCACATCTCCCGCCCGGCCTGGGCCAGCTCCTGCCCGGCCGACCGCAGCCCCAGCTTCGGCGACAACACCGCCGTCAGCAGCGCCGCAATCAGGATTGCGGTACCCGCCGCGCCCAGCCAGCCCACATTCCATACCGCCGGCAGCGTATGCGCCTCGGCCACCAGCGGCGGCAGCTCCTGCACCCGCTGGTGCAACAGCCCAATCGGCAGATGCAGCACCGTGCCGGCCAAGGCCCCTCCCGCCGCGAACAACCCTTTAAATGCCGGCAGGCTCCACACCAGAATGGTCGCGGTCAGCAGATAGAACGGCGACCACGCCAGCAGCACTTCCTTCAACGACCAGCGCTGCGCCGACACCGGCGGCGCTTCCGCCTCACGATAGATCCGCTTCGGCTGCCAGAACTGCATGAACCCTGCCAGCGCCGCCATGCCCGCCAGCGGCCCGACGATGTCCACCAACTCCGGCCCGAGCAGCAGCAACACGGCCGTCTGCACGCCACTGAACACCAGGCCCACCACCAGCAGCACCGGCCAGGTCTCGCGCACGCCGCGCCAGCCATCCAGCAACATCACCAGCGCCGCAGGCAACAGCGCCGCGCAGACCTGCACCAACGGCACCAGCTTCCACGACATCGCCTGCAACGGCACCCCACCCTGCTCCGCCCCCACCAGCACCGGAATGCCGATGGCCCCATACGCCCCGGCCGCACCGTTGGCGATCAGGCACAGCATGGCCGCCTTGAGCGGGCGGAAGCCCAGCTCAACCAACAGCGCCGCGCAGATGGCGATGGGAACCCCGAACCCCGCCGCGCCCTCCAGGAACCCGCCGAAGCAGAACGCGATCAGCAGCACCTGGATGCGCTGGTCATCGGAAATGGTCGCGATGCTGCCGCGTATGACTTCGAACTTGCCGCTGCGGATCGCCAATTTGTACAGCCACACCGCCATCAGCACGATGAAGCTGATCGGGAAGATGCCGTTGGCGATGCCCAGCAGGGCTGCGCCGCTGATCTCGCCGAGCGGCATGCCGAAGCCGAACCAGGAGACGGCGATTGAGACCGCCACTGCCAGCAGTGCGGCGGTGAGGCCCTTGAGGCGCAGGACCGTCAGGGCCAGCAGGAAGACCAGGACTGGGAGTGCGCCCATCAGGGCGGACAGGTAGGTGTTGCCGAGTGGGTCGTAGTTCTGTTGCCACATGGTGAGGGGTTCCGTGCGGTTTGAGAATCAGAGCAGCCGGGCAGAGCCCGGCTCTACGCGACTTTGTTCGGACAGTCGCGTCCTTCGGCGAAATCGGTGAGGTTGCCTAGCGTGATGGCCGAGATTTCCTGCAGCGCCTCAGCAGTGAAGAACCCCTGGTGCCCCGTGACCAGCACATTCGGGAAGGTCATCAAGCGCTGGAAGACGTCGTCGTCGATGATCTCGCCGGACAGATCCTGGAAGAACAGCGCGCTCTCCTGCTCATATACATCGATGGCCAGGTGGCCAAGATGGCGCGACTTCAACGCCCGAATCACCGCATCCGTATTCACCAGCCCGCCACGCGAGGTGTTCACCAGCATGGCCCCGGGCTTCATCAGGGCCAGCGAGGCTTCGTTGATCAGGTGGTGGGTGTCCGGGGTCAACGGGCAGTGCAGCGACACGATATCCGAGCGAGCCAGCAGTTCGGCCAGCGGGACCATTTCGCCGATCCCGTCGAACGCGGAACTGGGGTACGGGTCATAGCCCAGAACGTTACAGCCCATGCCTTTAAGAATGCGGGCCGTGGCGAGTCCGATCTTGCCGGTGCCCACAATACCGGCTGTGCGGCCATACAAGGTGCGACCGAGCAGACCATCCAGCATGAAGTTGCCTTCGCGCACCCTGTTGTAGGCACGGTGGGTCTGGCGGTTCAGGGTCATGATCAGCGCCAGCGCGTGCTCGGCCACGGCTTCGGGCGAGTACGCAGGCACGCGGGCCACGAACAGGCCCAGCCGTTCGGCGGCGGCCAGATCCACGTTGTTGAACCCTGCGCAGCGCAGCAGGACCGCGCGGACGCCCTGCCCGTGCAGTGCCTGCAGCACCGGGGCGTCCAGGCGGTCGTTCACGAACACGCAGACCACATCGCTGCCCTGGGCCAGGGTAGACGTGGTGAGGTCCAGCCCGACATCGAAGTAGGCAAACTCGAACCGCCCGTCACCGCCCGTATGCTGGTTGGCGGCTTCCAGAAAGTGACGATCGTACGGGCGAGCGCTGAAAACGGCGGTCTTCATGGGGTGGCCTCTGGGGGAGCGATTCAACAGTAACCCAGATGGTAGCCACGGTTCCTCAGTAAAAGATGTCAAACCGTGACCGGGGGCACGTTGGGCCTCAGCCCTCGGGACCGGATTCACCCTCAGCTACGTAGGAAATGAACTTTCCCGCTGTCTCAAGATGCAGGCGCCCGCACGCAGGACAGAGGTGGACCTGTCTAGCGCGCGCCGAAATTCGCTCATCGAACAACTGAGCCGCAAGCATGGAATTGGAGCGCAACTCATCGCTGATGTCAGCGATCACTTGTTCCGGGACAAGCGCCAACTCGTAGTCCTGCCAATCCGTCGATAGGTTCATGACATGACCGCAGACACAACCGAATTTTGGCACGCACTTCTCCTAGTAGAACGGTCGCGAGTTCGAGTCTCGCATCCCATTCCAGAAACCGAAACTACCCTGTCACGGGATGCTGTCTGGTTGAGCCTACGGCATGGCGACAATGGGTCATGCATCGGACCGCCAGGCTCGGCTTCGACCCTGGCCTCCGTAGAGCCGGGCTCTGCCCGGCTGCTTTTGACTGTTGTTTAGTCGCCACAGAGAACCAAGGGGACACGGATCCGGTAGCGTCGGTCGACAGACGACGGCCGTGAAATTTACAACATCCGGTAACGCATGACCCCGAATCGACATCACCGTATGCAGCTCATGACCCCTGACTGGAGATAGCCGCCGCTGCCCCCGGAATGAACGGCCGCGACGGACCCAGCGGGAAGGCTTCGCCGGTTTCAGCGTCCAGCATTCGAACGTTGCAAACCTCCCCGTCCCAGTAGGACTCCAACCGATAGTAGGCAGGTTTGGTGAACCGCACTGTGTATTGCTGATTGTTGTAGCGCATGGGGTTGACCGTTGCGATGGTCAGCGGTATCGGGAAGGAAACAGGCGTAGGCGGTCCATACATGCACGCAAGGACGAGCTTGTGCTCGCCAAGGGCAAGTCGGGTATTCACTTGGAATGCGCGTTGCTCACCAGCCCGCATCAACCTTGCTTCGCATGCACGCAGGCCGTTTGGGCTGGGCAAGCCCTGAAACGCGCAAACAGGAGCAACTGACCAACGGTTGATCGTTACCGAGTTGCCTTCGTGCAGCCCTCTGGGTTCCTTGTAACGCGGAACAGATCCACAGCCTGCGACCAGCAGCGAGGCCACAAGCACTACGAGATGACGCATGTATTCTCCGGGACAAAAATGGCCCGATCCCCTCGAGCCTGCAGCGATCTTATCGCTTGGCTGCTGTTTGCGACAATCCTCTCGCTGTTATGCCTACGATCACGCCGCCTGATGCCACACGCACTAAAATTTGACTTCCCTGTACTCGTAAACACCGGTCACGTTGAAGCCAAGCCTGTCGCTCTCACTCACTTCCACCACGCCGGAGAACCGCCCCTGGTACGCCATCCAGGTCATGTCGATCTTCCCCTGCATGGCAAGCTCCATGCGCTTTGCGTCCGTCTCATCCACGAACTGCTGCACGCTTGCCACCCTGTTGTCGTGGCTGATTCTCGCCCTCAGCTGGTAAGGACACCCCTTGCTGCCGAGGAAGGTCCCGTGCATGGGTTCACTTTGAAGTACACCGTCCAGCACCAACTCCTTCCCTCGATCCCTCCTCGAGATGCTGCATATGTCGATGCCGCTCGGAGGATGAGCCACTTCGGCTTCAGCCGAGAAAGCGAGCTGCGCGGGCATTAGAAGTGAGAACCACAGGACAGACTTCTTCATTCCATTGACCTCAGTTGAGAGCTTCACGGACCGACGCAGAACGGTTGTCCAGTTCAGGCTGTCATCACCCATTCTATAAGCCGTCTAGCTCAGACATCTCCAGATACCGAATCGCCTTCCCAGACAGCATTGAGCCATCTGTACAGCGCGCTGCGCCACAGACCCGGCAGATGAGGACACGCTCCCTCTCCCCGATACATCCAAACAGGAGACCGAACTGCTCGCCGCAGTTTGGGCAAACCCAATCTACCTCCGGCGCCAGAAGCTCCTCCATCAGGCCACGGACATACTGAGCAATGGCCGAGCTCTTACCGCGCGTCATGCCAGCCACGCTGTGCTTGATCCGCTCGACGGCTCGCGCATCCAAGTCCGCGGGGCGGTAACAATCCACCCGACCAACCATCTGAATGATCAAGTCGAAGTTGTAGTCGGAGAACGGAGGACCTGACAGAGCGCACTGGTGCCTGCCAACCCAGTCGACCAAGGCCTCAAGCACGTCGCGGGCGGATGCATCCAATGACAATGCGTCCACCACCGCCCTGAAGTCATTGTAGGCGCGCGGGTGCATCATGAAGTCGGCTCACTGGGTAACGTCCGCCGCAAATCCAGGCCAACTGCGCTTCGCACCGCGTAAATAGTCTCGTACTGGAAAGACAAGACAAACCGATGACGGTGCTCGTCAGCGAAAACATGCATGAACCGGTAGATCTCCTCCAGCCCCATCATCAAGTTGGCCGCGCGAAGGTGAAATGTGGCAACCATGCCAACATCCCACTCCACCGTTTCGCCTTCCGCAACCAGGGGTTCAGGACGCGGATTGAGGGTGAACCTGAAGCCGCCGCCCCACTCTGTGAGGAAGCCGTAGCACACGTCCTCACCTCGCTCGACTGCAACGCCCATCTGCAGCAAGCTGGACACAATGTCGTCCAAGCTCACGCCAGACTCAATTTCCAAAGCCATCATCAGACTCATACCGAACCCACCCGCTCCTTTCCCAATCGCCCGCGCGGCTAAGGTGGCTCCGCCAGCACCATCAGCCTACGCAGCGCCCATATCCACGCCACATATCATAACCTTGGATCCGTGCTCCAAAGGTTTGCGCCTGGAGCAGCCGGGCAGAGCCCGGCTCTACGGGAGCTTCCAAACCAGGTCGAGGCCGGATTCGTCCCTGATGGCGTAGATGCGCTCGTACTGAAACGACAGCACAAACCGATGCCGATGCTGCGTTGCGAAC
>NZ_JASCOZ010000114.1 GCF_029960115.1 Stenotrophomonas sp. PS02289 | reverse complement strand
GTTCGCAACGCAGCATCGGCATCGGTTTGTGCTGTCGTTTCAGTACGAGCGCATCTACGCCATCAGGGACGAATCCGGCCTCGACCTGGTTTGGAAGCTCCCGTAGAGCCGGGCTCTGCCCGGCTGCCGTTCGTGCTGGGCGAGCAGCGATTGAGACGTTCAAATCAACAGCGGTGTCGATTTGGGGTCATGCGTTACCGGATGCTGGATAGTTCACGGCCGTCGTCTGTCGACCGACGCTACCAGGTTCACATGCTTGTGATAGTCCTTAGCCGAACTCATAAAAATGGTACCGAACACAACGGACGTACGCTCAACATTGGAGTAGCGCGTATCAATGCGCACAGGGGCACGGCCATTGTGCCAATGCGTGACGCGCGTCCCACTAACATTCAGGCCCGGACGCCCATTTCCGTGAAGGTGATTGAGCCATGCTAGCGTCAAATGGTGACCACTGACGGCCACGACAGACCTCAAGGAGTTTTCCCATGTCGATAAGCGCATTGTTTATGGCGCTAGCACTAGCACAAAGCACCGCAGCTTCGCCCGGCCCAGAGGCAAGACCAAGCGAAGCTGAGATGACGGTAGCGGCATTCTCGGAGAGTTTTGGCGTTTCGCAGGACGAAGCGCGGAAACGGATTGAGGCCGGAGAAGCCATTGACCAGTATGTAGAGTCACTGAGAGAGCGCTACAAGAGTCGCCTGACATTCATCTCGATTGAGCAGAGTCCCGATCAACACATCGTCGTCGGCCTTAAGGGCCCTCAAATGGTTCCTACCCAGCGGATGTCCGAAGAGGGTGCAACTGTACGAGTCGAGTTCGAAGAAGGTTACCCATACGATCAAGCCGAATTTAGAACGATCGTTCAGAACTCACTGAAAGAGGCCAAAAAGCTCATTCCCGGGATTACCGGAATGGAAGGTAGGCCAGAGTTAGGAACTATTAGAATTCATGTCCAGGACCGCTCGGACAATGGGCACAGCAAGGCCGCCGCCAAGCTTGGTCAGATGTTTGGCGTCAAGTTCGAAATAGTCTACGGACAAGGGCGCAGCACCAACGCCGCATACACACGCGGCGGCGCAATCCTCCAGTCAAACGGTCGAACCTGCACTAGTGGACTCGCGGTCAAGCACAAGGTGACGAATGAGAAGGGGATAATCACCGCCGCCCACTGCGAGGACAACCTTCTATATTCAAACTATGGCCAGCCCGGCGGAACCTCCCAGGTTCTGATTCCGCTCATCTTCCGCGCCGCGTCTTTTGACGGATCCCACGATGTGCAATGGCACGCGCTCCCAAGTGGCCACAGCCCGCTTCAAGAGGTTTTCGGAACACTAACCAGTGAGTCAGGCGGGCGAATCTTAACGCTTATTTACAATGAACTCCCGATCAACAAGCCCATGTGCTTCCGTGGCGCGCGCACCGGATACAGCTGCGGCAAAGTCACAAGCGTTGAATGGATTCCGGCAGGGACGTGCGGAGCAGTCGAATGTGATGCTACGTGGGCCCGCGTTGAGGGAAGCGCGCTTGCTTGCGCAAGTGGAGATAGTGGAGCTGCAGTCTTTTACATAAATTCGGGGTATGGAATCGTCAAATCAGTACTGAACCCAACCGATTCCACTCTCGCGGGAGATTGCGGTTCGCTAACTGTAATGCCTTTCGGCAGAGTCGCTGAACTTGACTTGGTGCGGCTGTAATCTGGCTTGGAAGCTACAAGTGGCTCCCTGCAGACCCAAGGTCAGCAGGGAGTTCGGTGTGCTTGATCTCAACGTGCTTACGTTCCGGCATGAGGGCATACACCCTATTCGGCGCACGTGCGGACCAGACCCACTGGCAGCTATTGAGCCTGTCGGATCAACGGCGGTGTCGATTTGGGGTCATGCGTTACCGGATGTTGTCCGTTTCACGGCGATCGTCTGTCGACCGATCCCACCAGAGCAGCGCGCGATGATTTTCCTTGGCCGCCGCGCCGCCCCGGCACGCCCGAACACGGAAGCCCATGACCGCCGGTTGTTCGCCAAAAGCCAACAGCAGCCGGGCAGAGCCCGGCTCTACGGAGTCCGGGCAATAAAAAACCCCTGATAAATCAGGGGTTTTTTATTTGGAGGCCTGGGTCGGAATCGAACCGGCGTACGCGGATTTGCAATCCGATGCATGACCACTCTGCCACCAGGCCGGTGACTCTTAAAACAACACCCCGTGACCGGGGTGTTGTCAGATACTGGAGCGGGAAACGAGACTCGAACTCGCGACCTCAACCTTGGCAAGGTTGCGCTCTACCAACTGAGCTATTCCCGCAAAATCAGGCGCGTATGTTACCGAAACCACCGTAAACACACCAGCCTTTTTACACTTTATTTCACATCCAGCGCCCTTGCCGGGGTGCCGATGCCCGCGTGCCACCGCGGAGAAAAACAAGGCCCCACAGGGGCCTTGTCGAAATCTGGAGCGGGAAACGAGACTCGAACTCGCGACCTCAACCTTGGCAAGGTTGCGCTCTACCAACTGAGCTATTCCCGCAGACTTGCTGCCCAACGACGTGTCGTCGAAGGAGCGCTATTGTGTCGGGATTCCTTCACGTCGTCAACATGTTTGATGACAGTGTTCAGCGGTCCATGCGCAGCCCGCGCCGGTGGAAGTAGATCTGCTCGGCCGCCCGGCGCACCATTCCGGCCCCCAGCATCAGGTCGAGCGGCCAGTCCTGCTGCAGATGGTCCATGGCCCAGCGCATCAGCCGCTTGCGCCTGAACGTCGGCACCGCACGGGCCGCCACGGCCTCCGGGGCCGGCCCGCCGCCGCGCAGGTGTCGGCCCACCGCGTCACCCACCGTCCAGCCATGCTGCCAGCCAGCGTGAATGCCACCCGCCGAGAGCGGCGAGACCACCCCGGCCGCGTCGCCGGTCAGGATCACCCCCGGCGCGGCCAGGGACCCACGGACCGGGCCGCAGGGAATCAGTCCGGCGCGGGTGGCGTCGGACGCCTGCCCCGCAGGCAGGCCGATCACGCTGCGCACGTGGCGCACGAAGCCGTCGATGTCCGGGCGGCGGGCCTGGCCGGGGTCGTGGCGCAGGGCCAGGCCGACCTGGACGCCGGTCGGGTTCTGGGCGGCCCAGCCGATGTAGCCCGGGGCAAAGCGGCGGCTGGCGAAGCAGTGCAGCGCCCCACCCTGCGGCAGCTGCGCGCCGGCGAACTCCTGCTCCACCCCGAACAGGAAGTCCTGCACCTGGCCCAGCCCGGTGCGCTGGGCGACGCGTGAGCCGGCTCCGTCGGCCCCCACCAGGTAGCGCGTCCGCCCCACCCCGGCCACCTGCCAGCCCTCGCCGTGGCGCTGCGCCTCGGTGAACGGCTGCTGCAGGCGCAGGGTTACCCCATGCGCGGGCAACTGACTGGCCAGCCAACGCATCAGGTTGGGCGTGTCCGTGGTCATGAAGTAGTACCCGGGTGCCGCCAGCAGCACGTTGCGCAGGTTGGGGGCGTACATGCGTACCTGTTCGACTCTCTGCAGCAGCGCGGCAGGCGCATGCTGCAGCCAGGTCTGCTCCAGCGCCTCCTTCACCAGGATGCCGGTGGTGTGCAGGCGCGCGCCGGGGTCGGCCTTGCGTTCCAGCACGCACACGCGCAGGCCATATTGCGCCGCAGCCAGGGCGCAGGCCGCACCGGCAAAGCTGGCACCGGCCACGATCAGGTCCCAGTCGAAATCAGAAGAAGCATTCATGATGCGTGTTGCCACTACAGAAGGGACCTGCAGCGTGGTGGACGCACGCGGGCCGTCGATGTGGCGACGGTGAAGCGAACATGAAGTGCGACGCGCGGAAACGAAAAAAGCGACCCGAAGGTCGCTTTTTTCTGTATCTGGAGCGGGAAACGAGACTCGAACTCGCGACCTCAACCTTGGCAAGGTTGCGCTCTACCAACTGAGCTATTCCCGCTTGGGAGGCGAAATTCTACAGCCAAATGCATGGCTGTCAACAGCCCTTATCCCTTCTTTTTTGCTTTTGCGTTCTCGCGTGCCACGCGCTCGTCTTCGCGCAGGCTCGGCCACGCCGCGTGCAGGTACTGCAGACCCGACCACAGCGTCAGCACGGCCGCGATGGCGAGCGTCCAGTCACCGATGTGGAACACGGGTTCGCCCATCCAGATGTCGCTCACCGGCGTGTTCGGGGCGACCGAATACAGCAGGCACAGCAGCGCGACCATCTGCGCGGTGGTCTTGATCTTGCCGATCAGCGCCACCCGCACCTTGGCACGCTGGCCCAGCTCGGCCATCCACTCGCGCAGCGCCGACACGGCGATTTCACGGCCGACGATCACCGCCGCCCAGAACGCCATCCACGGCGTGGGGTGGCCCTGCACGATCAGGAACAGCGCCACGGCCACCATCAGCTTGTCGGCCACCGGGTCCAGGAACGCGCCAAACGCCGATGCCAGGTTGTAGCGGCGGGCAATCCAGCCATCCAGCCAGTCGGTCAGCGCGGCCAGGCCGAAGATCGCCGCGGACGCAAAATTGGTCCACGTGTAGGGGAGATAGAACACCAGCACCAGCACCGGGATCATCACGATCCGCAGCAGCGTCAGCCAGGTGGGGAGGGTCAACGTCATCAGTTCTCTCTACTCGCCCGTAGCGGAAGGCGTGGGCAGTCCATGAAGGTTAGCGTAGATGCGGGCAGCCAGGGCGTCATTGATGCCCTCCACCTTCGCGATTTCCGCTTCCCCCGCGGCTTTCAGCCCGACCAGACCGCCAAAATGCTTGAGCAGGCTGGCGCGCCGGCGCGGCCCGATGCCCGGGATGTCCTCGAGCTTGCTGGTCATGCGCGCCTTCTGGCGACGACCGCGATGGCCGGTGATGGCGAACCGGTGCGCCTCGTCGCGCACCTGCTGGATGAACTGCAGGGCCGGTGAGGCCGCGCCGGGGCGCAGTTCGCGGCCGTCGGGCAGCACCAGTGCCTCATGCCCGGCGCGACGTTCCACGCCCTTGGCCACGCCGACCAGGGTGACCCCTTCCACGCCGAGATCGGCCAGGGCGGCCTGGGCCTGGGCCAGCTGCCCTGCGCCGCCGTCGATCAGCAGCAGGTCCGGCAACTCGCCCTGCTCTTCCACCGCGCGGCGGAAGCGGCGGTCGATGGCCTGGCGCATGGCGGCGTAGTCATCGCCCGGCTCGATGCCGCTGATGTTGAAGCGCCGGTACTGGCTGCGCACTGGGCCACTGGCGTCGAATACCACGCACGAGGCGACGGTCGCCTCGCCCATGGTGTGGCTGATGTCAAAACATTCCACGCGTTTGACCGGCTCGGCCAAGTCCAGCATCTGTCGCAGGTCTTCGCTGCGCGCATGCTGGGCACTGCGGCTGGTGAGCTCACTGACCAGGGTGATCTGCGCATTGCGGCTGGCCAGTTCCACATAACCGGCGCGCTCGCCGCGCACGTTCCATTTCAGCTGCACCTTGTACTCGGCCGATGCACTCAAGGCCGATTCAATCAGGCTGGCGTCGGGAATCTCGCGGTCGAGCAGGATTTCGCGCGGCGGGGTCTGTTCGGCGTAGTACTGCGACACGAAGGCGGCCAGCACTTCTTCCGCGCTTTCCTCACCGTTGGTGCGCGGGAAAAACGGGCGCGTGCCGAGGTTGCGGCCATCACGGAACGCCAGCAGCATCACGCAGGCGCTGGCTCCCTGGGTGGCGCAGGCCAGTACGTCGAGGTCGGCGGCACGACCATCCACGTACTGCCGGGTCTGCATGCTGCGCAGCGAGGTGATCAGGTCGCGCAGGCGCGCGGCCTGCTCGAACTCCAGCGCTTCGCTGGCGGCCTGCATCTGGGTGCCGAGTTCGCGCGTCAGCTGGTCGCTCTTGCCTTCCAGGAACAGCGAGGCGCGGCGTACCGATTCGCTGTAGTCCTCTGCCGCGACCAGGTCCACGCAGGGCGCGCTGCAGCGGCCGATCTGGTACTGCAGGCACGGCCGCGAGCGGTTGCGGAACACGCTGTCCTCGCAACTGCGCAGCTTGAACAGCTTGTGCATGAGGTTCAGCGTCTCGCGCACCGCGGTCACGCCCGGGTACGGCCCGAAGTAACGACCGGGTACCGCGCGCGGCCCGCGATGCAGCGCGATGCGCGGCCACTCCTCGCGGGTCAGCAGCACATGCGGATAGGTCTTGTCGTCGCGCAGCGACACGTTGTAGCGCGGCGACAGCGACTTGATCAGCTGGTTTTCCAGCAGCAGTGCTTCGGCTTCGGACCGGGTGACGGTCACGTCCATGCGCGCGACCTGCGACAGCATCGACATGATGCGCGCGGTCTTCGGCACGCCGTTGAAGTAGCTGCCCACGCGATTGCGCAGGGCGCGCGCTTTGCCGACGTACAACAAGGTGTCGTCGGCGGCGTACATCCGGTAAACGCCGGGCGCGGTACTCAGGTGGGCCGCGAATGCCTTGCCATCAAAGGCGGGGGCGCTGGGCAGGGTCATTCGCTGATTGGCACGTCGCTCAGTACGCCGCTGACCGGGTCGAAGCGCAGCACGGCATGGGCATCGGTTTCGGCGATCCACACCGCGCCGCCGCCCAGGGCGAGGCCGGCCGGTCCGTGCAGACGGCGCGGCAGCTCCAGCGTGTTCAGATCGCCACCACCCAACCGCAGCGTGCGCAGGCGGCCGTTGCCGGCATCGGCGATCCACAGCAGCGGCGCGTCGGGGCTGAGTGCGATGGCCTGCGGGTACTGCAGCTGGGCCGTGGCACGGGGGCCGTCCTGGTCACCGAACGACCACAGGCCGTGGCCGACCAGGGTCTGCACGAGGTCACCGCGCAGCTGCATCGAGCGGATCGACGAACCCAGCGCGTCGCACACGTACAGCACCTGCTGCACGGCCGCCACGGCGGCGGGCTGCGCGAACGCGGCCAGGTGGCCGCTGCCGTCACGTTCGTCGATGGCACCGGAGCCGGCACGCCATTTCAGGGTGCGCTGGCCGAGGTGGTAGCTCCAGATGCGGTTGTCGCCGGCCATGGCGATGTGGACCTGGTTGTCGGCCACCACCAGTCCCTGCGGATGGTTCAGGGCGGCCTGGCGCGGGTCATTGACCTGCCCTTCGGCCGGTTCGCCGGGGCGGCCGTTGCCGCACAGAGTGTCGACCTGGCCGGTCAGCAGATGGATGCGACGCAGTGCGTGGTTGCCGGTGTCGGCAACGTACAGCCACTCGCGTTCCAGGGCGAGGCCCTGCGGTCGGTTGAAGGCCGCCTCGCCGGGGCCGCCGTCCATCATGTCGGCGGTGCCCAGCCCGAACTGGCGCAGCACGCGCCCGCCGTGGCTGCATTCCAGAATGCGGTGATGGCCGCTGTCGGCGATGTACAGGCGCTCGGTGGTGGCGACCAGGCCCATCGGGAAGCGCAACGGCAGGCGCGGTTCGGGATGCAGCTCGCGGGCCGACGCGTCGCCGTCCATTGCGCGACCGCCCTGGCACAGCGCGTTGAGCGCGCGCTCCAGTTCATCACCGAAACCGACCAGGCGCTCCACTTCGCGGCCTTGCGCATCCAGCAGCACCAGGGTGGGCCACGCGGTCACGTTGAAGCGACGCCAGCCATCCCAGTCCGCATCCAGCAGCGCCGGTGCGGTCAGCCCCTGCCTACGCAGCAGCTTCAACGCCGGCTCGGGTTCGCGCTCATGGTCGAAACGAGGGACCTGCAGCACCAGCAACTGCAGCTTGCCAGGGTTGCGCGAGCGCCACTGCTCAAGCTCCGCCAATCGTTGCGCGCACCATACCGAGGCGGCATTGACAAAGGCGAGCACGACCGGGCGGCCACGCATCTCGGTCAGGGTGGCAGGCGCGGCGTTGAGCCACGTGGCGAATTCCGGCAGATCCTGGACAGGCTGTACGTTCATGCGGTGATTATGCCGGACTCGGCGTCATGCAACCGTCGTGCCACCGTCAAATTGTGGACGGTCGGTCGGAGTGGGCGCGTCGCCGGTCAGGCCTGCGCCCTGCCCTGTGCGACCAGCCAGGCTTCGGCCCGCTCCAGGTCCTCGGGCGTGTCGATGCCCGGGGGGAAGGCGGCCGGCGACAACGCCACGCTCAGTCGGTAACCGGCTTCGAGCACGCGCAGCTGTTCCAGCGACTCCAGCTGTTCCAGGGTTCCCGGCGGCAAGGCCGCGAACTGGCGCAGGAAGCCGGCACGATAGGCGTAGATGCCGATATGGCGCAGCCAGTGCGGTCCGGACAGGCTGTCACGCGAGCGCGCGAAGGCATCGCGATGCCACGGAATCGGTGCCCGGCTGAAGTACAGCGCATCCAGGTTCTGCTGGCGCACCACCTTGACCACGTTCGGGTCGAACAGGGTCTGCGCGTCCTCCACCGGCGTGGCCAGCGTGGCCATGTGCGCGCCGCTGTAGACCAGCGCTTCGGCCACCGCGCGGATGCCCTCGGCGGGTGCAAAGGGTTCGTCGCCCTGTAGGTTGACCACCAGGATGTCTTCGCTCCAGCCGGCCTGCTGCGCGCATTCGGCCAGACGGTCGGTGCCGGAGGCGTGGTCGCTGGCGGTCATCGCCACGCGCACGCCGGACAGGCCAGCCAGCGCGTCGGCGATACGGGTGTCATCGGTGGCCACCCAGACTTCGCGTGCACCGGCCTGCAGCGCGCGTTCGGCAACGCGCAGCACCAGCGGGGTGCCGCCGATCAGGCGCAGCGGCTTGCCCGGCAAGCGTGAGGCGGCGTAGCGGGCCGGAATGGCGACAACGAAATCAACGGACTGGCTCATGCGCATTCTCAGAAAGGCGGTGAAGCAGGAAGAAACGGGCGGCGCTCAGCGCTTGCCCAGCTTGTCCACGCGATCCAGCAGACTGACCCAGAACGCGGCCGGCAGCTCGGCCGACAGCGGCACGGCGAAGTGCCATTCATTAGCGAACGGCTTGCACTTCACCGCGTCCTTCTCGGTCATCAGCACAGGCAGCTCGCTGCCAAACCGCAGGTCAGCCGGCTGGTAGGCATGGTGGTCGGCAAAGGCATGCGGCACCACGCCAATGCCTTCTGCACGCAGCATGTCGAAGAACCGCTGCGGATGTGCGATTCCGGCCACGGCGTGCACGCGCTGGCCGCGGAAGTGCGACAGCGCGCGGGCGCGCCCGCCACTGAGGGGCAATGCGGTGTCGATGTGCAGTTGCATCGGCCATTCGCCGAAGCCACAGGCGCTTACCGCGGCCGGGTCGGCACTGGCCTGGCCCAGGTTCACCACGCGGAAGTCGCATTCCTGCGCGCGACTGGCCGGCTCACGCAACGGACCCGCCGGCATCAGGCGGCCATTGCCGTAACGGCGCTGCGCATCCACCACTTCGATCTCGATGTCGCGGCCCAGACGGTAGTGCTGCAGCCCGTCGTCGCAGACGATGATGTCGCAGCCCGCTTCGATGAGCGCGCGTCCGGCCGCGACGCGGTCGGCGTCGACCCGCACGGGCACGCCGGTCTTGAAGGCGATCAGCACCGGCTCGTCGCCGCCCAGCGTGGTCGGCGTGGTCGCCTCGACCCAGCGCGCCACCTCCGCCTGTTCGCGGCCGTAGCCGCGGCTGGCTACACCGGGCTTCCAGCCGGCGTCGCGCAGACGGTTCACCAGGGCGATGGTCAGCGGCGTCTTGCCGGTACCACCGGCGGTGACATTGCCGACCACCAGCACCGGGACCGGCAGCGTGTGCTGCTTGAGCCAGCGCCCGCGGAACAACCGACGACGCAGCGCGACCACCGCGCCAAACAGCGGCGCGATCAGACGCACCCCCAATGGGATGCGGCTGCCGTCGTACCAGAACGACGGCGTCTGGGTGCCTTTGGCTGCCATCAGGGCTGCCTTTCGCGGAACTGCATGCTGTGCAGATGCTCGTACAGACCGCCCATCGCCAGCAGTTCGGCGTGGGTCCCGCGTTCGACGATGCGGCCGTGATCCATCACCAGCACCTGGTCGGCATGCTCGATGGTGGACAGGCGATGTGCGATCACCAGCGTGGTGCGCTCGGGCATCAGGCGCTGCAGGGCGTCCTGCACCAGGCGTTCGGATTCGTTGTCCAGTGCAGCCGTGGCTTCGTCCAGGATCAGCACCGGAGCGTCACGCAGGATGGCGCGGGCGATCGCCAGGCGCTGGCGCTGGCCGCCGGACAGCAGCGCACCGTTCTCGCCAACCGGGGTCTGCAGCTGCTGCGGCATGCGTTCGATGAACTCCCAGGCATTGGCCGCTTCAGCCGCCGCGCGGATCTGGTCATCGGTCGCGTCCATGCCGTAGGCGATGTTGGCCCCGACGGTGTCGTCGAACAGCATGACCTTCTGGCCCACCATCGCCACCTGCCGGCGCAGGTCGGCCAGCGGGTACTCATCCAGGCCGACCCCATCGAGGGTGATGCGGCCGCCGCTGGGTTCGTAGAAGCGCGGCACCAGCCGGATCAAGCTGGTCTTGCCGCTGCCGGAACGGCCGACAATCGCAGTGACCGTGCCGGGCTTGGCCACGAAGCTGATGTCATCCAGCGCCACGCCGGTGTCTTCGCGATAGCGCAGCATGACGTGTTCGAATGCCAGTTCGCCGCGCGCGCGGGTGATCCGCTTCGTACCCTCATCGCGCTCGACCGGCATGTCGAGAATGCCGAACAGACGCTCGGCTGCGGCCACGCCGCGCGAAATCGACGTCTGCACGCTGGTCAGACGGCGCAGCGACGGAATGATGGCCATCATCGAGGTCATCAGGCCCATGAACTGGCCCGCGTTGAGACGACCGGCCAATGCCTCACGGGTAGACACCCACACGATCACGGCCAGCGCCAGTGCGGCCAGGAACTGCACTGTGCTGGAGGCGAACGCGCGGGTGGTTTCCACCTTCATGTTCAGGCCGAGCATGCGGTTGGCCAGGCGTGCATAGCGCGAGATCTCGTGCGCCTGAGTGCCGTGCACCTTCACTTCCTGCTGCGCGGCCAGCGACTGCTCGGCGGTCTGCGCCATGTTGCCCATGCCGTCCTGGATGCCACGGCTGATGCGACGGTAGCGCTTGCCCACGACCGACACGATCACGCCGATCAGCGGCACCACCACCAGCATCGCCACGGTCACCTTGACGCTCATCTGCAGCATCACCACCAGCATGGCGATGATGGTCAGGGTGTCGGCGACCAGGGTCTTGAGCGCGTCCGCGCTGGCCTGGGTGACCTGCTCGGTGTCGTAGTTCAGGCGGCTGACCATCACCGGCGTGGCTTCGGTGTCGAAGTGCGACGACGGCAGGTGCAGGTACTTTTCCAGCACCTGTTCGCGCAGGTCGCGAACCACGCTGCGACCGGTGCGGGCCAGGGTGTAGTCACTGACCAGGGTGGCCAGGCTGCGCATCAGGAACAGGCCGAGGATGGTCAGCGGCAGGATCACCGCCATGCGCGGCTCGGGATTGACGAAGCCCCGGTTGACCAGCGGGTCCATCAGCTTGGTGAAGTGGTAGCCAGCCAGCGCCTCCACCACCATCGCGATCACCGCAGCGACCATGAACACCCAGTAGGCCTTGGTGTAGCCCAGCAGGCGTTTGTAGATCGGCCAGATCGGCGCGTGTTGTTTGTTGCTCATGGAGTACGCACCTCCGGCGCGGTAGCGATGGCGATGCGACGGAAACCGAGCTGACCCAGGGCATCCTGGGCGGTCACCACGGCCTGGTACGGGGTACGCGCATCGGCGCGCAGCAGCACGGTCTGCTCGCGGTCGTCACCGGCCACGGCAGCGATGGTCTGCTTCACCGACTCGACGTCGGTGCGCAGCACTTCCTGGTCGTTGATGAAGTAACGACCCTCGGCGTTCACCAGCACGCTCAACGCGCGCGGCGGCTCGCTGTTCTCCTGCTGGCTGGCGGTGGGCAGCTGCACCTGCAGGGTGGAACGCGCGTCGAAGGTCGTGGTGACCACGAAGAAGATGATCAGCACCAGGATGACGTCGATCAGCGGCACCAGATCGATGTGCGGCTCGTCCTGGACCCGGTCGTTGCGGATGCGCATCCGTCAGCCCTTGGCCGTCACGGGCGCAGCCGATGCCGGCGCGGCCGGGGCGCGGGCGGCGGCGTTCATCACGCCGGGGCGGCCATCCAGCGCATCCAGCAGCGCGGAGGCTTCCATTTCCATCTCGATCACGTAGCCGTTGATGCGGCCCTTGAAATAGCGATGGAACATCAGCGCGGGAATGGCCACGATCATGCCGGTGGCGGTGCACACCAGCGCCTTGCCGATACCGCCGGCCAGCTGGTTCACATCGCCCACGCCGTGGTCGAGGATGCCGAGGAACATCTGGATCATGCCGATCACCGTGCCCAGCAGGCCCAGCAGCGGGCCGGCCGAGGCGATCGTGCCCAGTGCATTCAGGAACCGCTCCATGCGATGCACCAGATGGCGGCCGGCATCTTCGATGCGTTCGCGGATCTGGTCGCGCGGGCGGTTGCGGGCTTCCAGCGCCGCCGCCAGCAGTGCACCCAGCGGCGAGTTGGCCCGCAGCGACTGGATGTGGCTGGGGTCGAGCTTGCCGCGCGCCGCCCAGTTGCGTACTTCCTGGCCCAGCCCCGGGGGCAGGACCTCGTTACGCCGCAAGGTCCAGAAACGCTCCAGGACGATTGCCAAAGCCAGTACGCCCAACAGCAGCAGCGGCACCATCGGCCAGCCACCGGCCTTGACCAGTTCCCACACGTTTCAACCCTCCGGCCCACTGGCCGCCTGTTTGCTGGCCGATAGAATAGCAGCCGACCGCGCCCGCTCCGCGGCATCCCACCAACGCCGTTCGAAAACCCGCTGTTCGCGCACCTGCAGGCCGTCCGGACCCAGCCAGATGCGCAGCGCGCCGCTGTCGGCGGTGTTCAGCACTTCGGCCCCGACCGCCTGCCAACGCGCCACCACCTCCGGACGCGGGTGCCGGAAGCGGTTGCCGTGGCCGGCCGAGACCAGCGCCAGGCGCGGCGACACGGCCTCGACCCAGGCCGCGCTGGATGAGCCCGCGCTGCCGTGGTGCGGCACCACCACCGCCTCGGCGCGCAGCGGCTCCACGCCACCCTGCCGCAACAGCGCCTGCTCCTCGCGTTCGCCGATGTCGCCGGCCAGCAGCACAGCCCCCTGTGCGGTTTCGATGCGCAGCACGCAGCTGCTCGCATTGCCGTCGTAGCGGGCATTCGCGACCGGATGCAGCAGCTGGAAGCCCACTCCGTCCCACTGCCACTGCTGGCCGGCATGGCAGGGCAGCACCGGCTCGGGCAGCGCGCCGGGCGGAGCCGCCACGGTGGCAGCACTGAACGCGCGGCTCACCGCTGCCAGTCCGCCGGCGTGGTCGCGGTCTGCATGACTCAGCAGGATGCGGTCCA
This sequence comes from Stenotrophomonas sp. PS02289, assembly GCF_029960115.1. GTDB lineage: Bacteria > Pseudomonadota > Gammaproteobacteria > Xanthomonadales > Xanthomonadaceae > Stenotrophomonas. The sequence goes on along the minus strand of NZ_JASCOZ010000114.1, from coordinate 843 downwards.
GCCGGGACTGGTCGACCGCCTGCAGCGCCGGCACCACCACGCGCTCGCCACTGTCGAAGCCCCCCGCTGTGGCCGGACCCGTGTCATACAGCAGCGCGTGGTGGCGGGTCCGCACCCGCACCGCCAGGCCCTGCCCCACGTCGATCACCAGCAGCTCCACCTCACCGTGCGCGGGCTGTATGGAGGACGGCCACAGCAGCGGCAAACCCAGCAGCAGCGCTGGCAGTCGCGCACCGGCCGCACGGGGCAGCAGCAGCCAGAACACCCCCAGCATGGCCAGCAGCGCGGCACCGCTGCTGGCCTGCGGTACCCACCACAAGGCCCACGGCTGGACGGCCACCTTGCCGAACATCACCCAGCTGCCCTGGAAGCACCATGCCGCCAGCTGCCAGGGCCAGCGCCCTGCCCCGGCGATCAGCGCCTCCAGCGCGGTACCCAGCAGGGCCAGCGGCACCACCACCCCGCTCCACCACGGGATGGCCAGCAGGTTGACCAGCGGCCCGGCGCGGGAGGCTTGTCCGAACAGGGCCACGGTCATCGGCAACAGGGCCAGCGTGGCCACGCCCTGCGCGGCCAGGAAACCGCGCAGCCAGTGCATGCGCTCCTGCAGACACCACATCAGCCACAGCACACCGCCAAAGCTGAGCCAGAAACCGGGTGCCAGCACCGCCAGCGGATCGAACAGCAGCACCGCCCACGCCGCCAGCGCCAGCGACTGGCCCACCGGCGCAGAACTGCGCGCGCAGTGGGCGGCGGTCACCGCGGCCGTCATCAACACCGTGCGCACCGTGGGCAGCGCGAACCCGGCCGCGGCCGCGTACAGCGCGGCCCACAGGACGGTGG
>NZ_JASCOZ010000113.1 GCF_029960115.1 Stenotrophomonas sp. PS02289 | reverse complement strand
ACGCAGGGCGTGGCTCTACGTCGAATGAGCCGTAGAGCCACGCCCTGCGTGGCTGCGCGTCATTTGTAGAAGCTGCTGCGTCCACCCGGCTGACGCTTGAAGCGCCGGTGGATCCACAGATACTGATCCGGTGCCTCACGCACCATCGCTTCAATGGCCTGGTTGACCCGCGCGGTATCGGCTTCCACGTCCTCGCTGGGGAAATTCTCCAGCGGCGCACCGATCTTCAGAAAATACTTCCCCCCTTCGCGGCGATGGAAATACGGAATCACCGCGCAGCCGGTCATGCGCGCCAGCTGATGCGTGGCGGTGATGGTGGACGCGGTATGCCCGAAGAACGGCACGAACACGGTGTCCTTGCCGCGCATGTCCTGGTCGGGCGCGTACCAGAGGAACCCCCCCTTCTTCAGATGCCGCACGGTCGCACGGATATCTTCATTGGCGTACATCGCCTTGGCATAGCGCAGCCGCCCGAACTTCACCGCCCACTCGTACACCGGGTTGCGGTGCTTGCGGTACATGCCGGAAAGCTCAACGTGATCGCACAGCAGCCGACCGCACATCTCCAGGGTCATGAAGTGCCCGGAAACCAGCAGCACGCCGCGCCCTTCTTCCTGCATGCGCTTGAGGTGTTCCAGCCCTTCGATCTGCACCTTCGGACGGATGCTGTCGATGCTGCCCCACCACGCACGGGCAAACTCGAAGATGCCCACACCCAGCGCGTCAAAGCTGTCGCGCAGCAGGCGCTGCCGCCAGGCGTCGTCCTGTTCAGGGAAGCACAGCTTGAGGTTGACCTCGGCCGCCTTGCGCCGGCTGCTGGCCAGCCGGTAGGCCACCGTGCCCACGCCCCTCCCGAGTGCCCGCTGCAGGCCCCACGGCAGCCGGGCAACCGCAAAGGCCCCGAGCATGAAGGCGAACATCGGCCAGTGGCGGGGATTGCGCAGCGACGGGCGGGTCGCAGTGGAAGCGTTATCGGACATGACCTGATTCTAATGGATGCATCCGCTGCCTGCGGTGCATGTCTTTCCCGGGCCGCCTCCCGTATCCTCTGCCCATGCGTAATCGCCCTGTTGAGTGGATCCTGCGCGGCCTGTATTCGGCCGTGCTGTACATGCTGCTGCCCATCACCGTGTACCACCTGGTGTGGCGGGGCTTCCGGGTGCGCCAGTACTTCCAGCGCTGGGACGAGCGCTACGCCTCCTATCCGCAGTCCAGCGTGCACCCGCGGGTGTGGCTGCACGCGGTGTCGGTGGGCGAGGTCAATGCCGCCGCCCCGCTGGTGAATGCCCTGCGCGCGCAGCGCCCGGATATCCGCTGGGTCATCACCACCATCACCCCCACCGGCTCGGAGCGGGTACGTTCGCTGTGGGGCGATGCGGTGGACCACGTGTATCTGCCTTACGACGTGCCGGGCAGCGTCGGCCGTTTTCTGGGGCACTTCAAGCCCAGCCTGGCGCTGATCCTGGAAACCGAGCTGTGGCCGAACCTGCTGTTCGGGTGCCGTGACCGCGGCATTCCGGTGTACATCCTCAACGCCCGCCTCTCAGCGCGTTCGCTGCGCGGCTACCGGCTGCTGGCTCCGCTGATCGCACGTGCGCTGCGCACGGTGACCTGTGTAGCCGCGCAATCGCAGGACGATGCGGAGCGCTTCATCCAGTTGGGGGCCGAACCCGAGCAGGTCCGAGCACTGGGCAACCTGAAGTTTGAGATCGCCACGCCGAACGTGCGTGAGTTCATGGCGAACTTCCACACTGCGGTACCGTCGGCGCGCCCGGTGTGGATCGCGGCCAGCACGCACGAGGGCGAGGAACAGGCCACCCTGGACCTGCACCGCCAGCTTCGCGCGGAGATTCCCGATCTGCTGCTGCTGTGGGCTCCCCGTCATCCCGAGCGATTCCCGCGCGTGGAGGCGCTGGCCCGCGAACAGGGCTGGAAGGTCGCCACCCGTCGCCAGGAGCAATGGCCATTGGCGGACACCGACGTCTTCGTCATCGATACGCTGGGCGAGCTGATGTCGTTCTACAGCTGCGCCCAGGTGGCCTTTGTCGGCGGCAGTCTGCAGCCGATCGGCGGACACAACCTGCTGGAACCGGCGGCCATGGGCACCGCGTCAGTCACCGGTCCGCACCTGCATAACTTCTCGGAGATCTCGCGGCGCATGCGCGAGGCCGGCGCGGTGTTGATCGCCGACGACGTGGAAGGCGTGTATGTCGCCCTGCTGATGCTGCTGCGTGACCCACAGGCGCGCGAAGACATGGCGCGCGCAGGCTGCATCCTGGTCAGCACCGGCCGCGGTGCACTGCAGCGCACGGTGGACCTGGTAACGCCGCAGCTGCCACCACCGGTTGCGTAACAACGCGCCGCGCGGTGGATCAACCGGTGCTTTCGTCGCGGGCCAGCAGGCTGCCGGCGTACAAGGCGGCCAGCAGCAGAGTGAGGCCGCCCCAGAAGGTTGAGTAGAACGCCAGGTGCGTGTTCAACGGAAACACGGTGACGGCCAGCGCCAGCGCCGCCGGGCGTGCGCGATCGCGCGCGGCCAGCGGTGCGAAACGCCAGGCTCGCCAGGCCTGCGCCGCAGCGGCCAGCCACAGCAGCAGACCCAGTACGCCCGTTTCTGAAAGGATTTCCAGCACGATCTGGTGTGCGTGCAAGGCCGGTCCCTCGCCCCACACCCCCGGCTGCTTGGCTTCCGCCTGGCAGGCCGGATAGGCGTCGCGGAACCCGCGCGCACCGACCCCGTTGATGGGGTGCTGTTCGATCATGCAACCGGCGGCCGCCCAGATCTGCGCGCGACCGGACAAAGCCTGGTTCACGCCATCGCCTTCACCTTCCCAGGCCATGGCAGTGCGGGTGATCCGCTCGCGCACCTGGGTGGACGCCAGCGACATGCCGACCACGGCCACTGCTCCCAATGCCACACAGACCAGCACGCCCCGCGTGCCCAGCAGACGCCAGCCGGAGAACGCCAGCACCAGCGCATAGGTGATCCACGACGCGCGTGAGCCGGCCAGCACCAGCACCACGCCCACCGCCGCAGCCGTTACGCCCCAGCCCCAGGCACCGGCCCGCCGCGCGACCGCGAACAACAGGAACGGCGACAGGCTGGCCAGAACCTGCCCGAACTTCAGATTGCATGGCCCCAGCACGCCACTGAGGCGATCGGCGGCGGCCACTTCCTGCGGCGTGCAGAAGCCGTGCCCGCTGACCGCCCACTTCAACTGATCGAGCGACCAGAACAACGGACTGGTGCCGAACGCCGCCTGCGCCAGCGCATCGAGCGTCCACACTCCGGTGATAATCGCCATGCCGCCCAGCGTCAGTGCGCGCCGCTGCGGCGTGGCCACGGCAATGGCGACCAGCCACATAAAGGGCAGATAGCGCAGTCCCGCCGCCGCTTTACGCCAGGCTTCGGAAGGATCAATGGCATCGAATGCGGAGAACGCCTGCGGCAACCAGTAGCCCAGGAACAGGATGCTGGTCAGCGCCCAGGCCGGGCTGCTCAGCAGCCGCTGCTTGCCCTGCAGCCGCAGCTGCACCATGCGCACGGCCGCGTACAGCGCACCGAGCACGAGCACACCCTCGGCCAGACCCGGCAACGGCCACAGCGCGACAAAGGCGATGACCCACCACGGGGCCCAGCGCCCGGCACGCGCGCCCGGCGATCCCGCAGGGACCGACGCTTCAACCGGCAAGTTGGGTGTAGAGCTGGAGCGTGTCACGTTGCATCGCCTGCAGGGTGAACGGAATACGCGACGGCAGCGCAGGCGGCTGCGCCAGCAACTGGCGTGCGCGCGCCAGCAGGGCCGGAGCATCACCCAAGGGTACCGCGCCAGACGGTTGCAGCTGTGTCAGCAGCTCGCCAACGCCACCGTGGTTCCAGCCCAGTACAGGTCGACCCACCGCCACGGCTTCGACCACGGTACGGCCAAAGGCCTCGGGCTTGTCCGACAGCTGCAGCACCAGGTCACTGGCCGCATAGGCCTCGGCAATGCGCGAGGTGGGCGCCGTCATCAGCACGTCCTGCGCGACGCCCAGCTGCTGCGCCTCCGCTTCAAGTTCGGCCACGTAGCGTTCGCGGCCGGGTTCGCGTGTGCCCGGCATCCACAGCCGGGCAGGCACGCCGGCGGCGTGCAGCCCGGCCAGCAGCGCCAGCGCATGATGATGGCCTTTCAGACGGGTTCCGCGCCCCGGCAGCAGCAGCAGCGGGACATCGCCCGCCAGCGCCGGGTGCTGCGCGGCCACCGCCAGGCGCGCACGCCGGTCCTGGCGGCCCACCCGCGGGAACTGCGCGATGTCCACGCCCCGCGGAATCACCTGCAGACGCTCTGCGGCTACCGAGGGGTAATGCTGGCGCACGAAGTCGCGCACGGTATTGGACACACAGATGACCCGCTCGCCGCTGGTCATCACCGCACTATAGCGTCCCGGCGAATTCAGCCCGTGCACGGTGGTGACCCAGTGCGGACGGCGTTCAACGGGCAGGTTGCGCACGGCATACAGGCCCAGCCACGCCGGCAGGCGCGAGCGCGCATGCACGATGTCGGCTCCGGTCTGCGCGAACAGATCGCGCAGCGCGCGCACGTGGCGCAGCGTCCACAGCGACTTGCGCCCGATGTCCAGGGTGAGATGTTCAGCCCCGCTGGCCAGCAGCGGTTCGACCAGACGCCCACCGGCCGACACCACGATGGCGCGGTGTCCGGCCGCGACCAGTGCCGCCGCGATCTCAAGGGTGGAGCGTTCGACCCCGCCGGAGTGCAGCGCCGGCAGCAGCTGCACCACGGTCAACCGGCGCACGATCGGGGAGGCCTGCTCAGTCGGCCAGCACGAACACCGAACCGCAGTACGGGCACTGCGCTTCGCCGTTGGGCTCGTCTTCGATCGGCAGGTACACGCGCGGGTGCGAGTTCCACAGCGCCATTTCCGGCGTCGGGCAGCTCAGCGGCAGTTCGCTGCGGTGCACGGTGTAGCGCTTCTCGGCATTGGCGGGCGCAGTGGCGGTATGGCTCATGGCGGAATACGGAAGTGGAGGTGCGAGGACCGCGATTCTAGCACCCGGGGCCGTTGCCACGGCGTGGTCCGGTGCCGCCGGGGATTTCGGCCCATTTGACCGATCTGCGTTTTTCCCGGGTTTAGATCGAACTAATTTCACTTGCGGCGCGGCGCAGGGTGTTGCAGGATCGGTCACGTTCCGATCACAACCCGATCGCACGGCCCGACCCCCACCGGACCGGCACCGCCCCACCGACTGCCCTGCGGCAGCCGGAACGGTGCCGTCTGCCTCAGGTCGCCGATGCGGGCTTTGCCCTGCTGCCTGTCCCACCGGGAGAACCGTGCATGACCCTGCCCCGCCGCCACCCTGTCCGCCACGCCGTGCTGCCGCTTGCGCTGGCCTTCGCCTGCGCCGCCACTGCCCTGCCCGTCCTGGCGCAGGACTTCAGCACCTCGTTTGAAGCCGGCCAGCCCGTGCCCAAGGCCGCTGCGGGCAACCTGCAGGTGAAGATCGGCAATGGACCGGCCGCCCCGTACGCGGCCAAGGCCAATATGGGCTATCAGGGCGTGCGCGCGTTGAGCTACCGCAGTTCTGGCGGTGCCGCACGCACCGCGCTGTTCACCACCGACGTGACCGTTGCCGCGGACACCACGCTGAGCTGGATGGTGCTGCCGGAGATCGTCGGTGGCGATACCGTGGCCAGCACCTACGTGTCGCTGGACCTGGTGCTGGATGACGGCAGCCGGGTGTCCACCAGCGTGGCGCGCGACCAGCATGGGGTGGCGCTGGGTGCGCAGGCCCAGGGCGACTCGAAGACGCTGTACCCGCAGCAGTGGGCGCACAAGCAGGTGCGGCTGGGCGACGTGCCCGCTCTGCGCGGTCGCCGCGTGGTGGCAGTGGAACTGGAAGTGGACAGCGCCGCGCAGGCCGCGACCGCCGGCTGGATCGACGACATCCGCCTCGGCGAGCTTGCGCGCAGCAGCGCCCAGCGCCCCACCGACTGGGTGCTCACCACCCGTGGCACCCAGTCCAACGGCACTTTCTCGCGCGGTAACAACTTCCCCGCCACCGCGGTACCGCACGGCTTCAATTTCTGGACCCCGGTGACCGACGCCGGCTCGCTGAGCTGGCTGTACCGCTGGAACGAGCACAACGACGCGGCCAACCGGCCCCGCCTGCAGGCACTGGCGCTCAGCCATGAGCCCAGCCCGTGGATGGGCGACCGCCAGACCTTCCAGGTGATGCCTTCGAACACGCGCGGCGTGCCCGAAGCCGACCGCGGCAAGCGCGCGCTCACCTTCGCGCGCGAGAACGAAGTGGCACGTGCCCACCGTTATGGCGTGCGCTTCGACAACGGAATTGCCGCCAGCATCGCGCCCACCGACCATGCCGCCCTGTTCCGCTTCGACTTCCCCAAGGACGGCGACGCCAACCTGCTGTTCGACAACGTCGACGCGCGTGGCGGGCTGACCCTGGACCCGGCCACGCAGACGCTGTCCGGATACACCGACACCCGCAGCGGTCTGTCCAACGGCGCGACGCGCATGTTCATCGTGGCCAGCTTTGATCGCCCGTGGCAAACCAGCGGCACGATCAAGACCGGCCGTCCGACCGGCTACATCAAGTTCGACCCGGGCAGCGAGCGTCGTGTGCACATGCGCATTGCCACCTCGCTGATCTCGTTGGAGCAGGCCCGCCACAACCTGGCGCTGGAGCTGGCCAGCGACGATGACATCGAGCGCGTGGCCGGCCGCGCCCAGGACGCGTGGGATGCGCGACTGGGCCGCTTCGACATCGGCACGGCCAGCGACGACGAGAAGACCACGCTCTACTCCAACCTGTACCGCCTGTACCTGTACCCCAACTCGGCGCACGAGAACGTCGGCACTGCCGCCGCACCGGACTGGCGCTACGCCAGCCAGGCCAGCGCCGGCGAAGACGCCACCGGCGACGCCAGCGCCAGCCGCAGCTTTGCCCCGATCCGCGACGGCAAGGTCTACGTGAACAATGGCTTCTGGGACACCTTCCGCACCACCTGGCCGGCCTACGCGCTGTTCACCCCGAACGATGCCGGCAGCCTGGTGCAGGGCTTCCTGGAGCAGTACCGCGCCGGTGGCTGGGTGGCGCGCTGGTCCTCGCCGGGTTACGCCGACCTGATGGTCGGCACCAGCTCCGACGTGGCCTTCGCCGATGCATGGTTGAAGGGGATCCAGGGCTTCGACGCCGCTGAGGCCTACGAGGCCGCGCTGCGCAATGCGACCGTGGTTCCGCCGGACCGCCATGTCGGCCGCAAGGGCATGCGCCACTCCAGCTTCCGCGGCTACGCCAGCACTGACACCCACGAGGGCATGTCGTGGACCATGGAAGGTGCATTGAACGACTTCGGCATCGCCAACATGGCCACCGAACTGGCCAAGCGTGCCGGCAGCGCCGCCGAACGCGAGCGCTACAGCACCGAGGCCGACTACTTCCGCAACCGCGCCGGTACCTACGCCACGTTGTTCGACCCGGCCGCCGGCTTCTTCCAGGGCCGCACCGAGGCCGGCCAGTGGCGGGTGGCGTCGAGCCAGTACGACCCGCGCGTGTGGGGTCACGATTACACCGAGTCCAATGGCTGGACCTTTGCCTTCACCGCCCCGCACGACGGCGAAGGCCTGGCCGCGCTGTACGGCGGTCGCGAGGCATTGGGCAAGAAGCTGGACGCGTTCTTCAGTACCCCGGAAACCGCGGATCCTTCGCTGGTCGGCTCCTACGGCGGCGTGATCCATGAAATGACCGAAGCGCGCGATGTGCGCATGGGCATGTACGCGCACAGCAACCAGCCGGCACACCACATCCCGTGGATGTACCTGTATGCCGGGCAGCCGTGGAAGACACAGGACCACGTGCGCCAGATCCTGGAGCGCCTGTATGTGGGCAGCGAGATCGGCCAGGGCTATCCGGGGGACGAGGACAACGGCGAGACGTCAGCGTGGTACCTGTTCGCCTCACTGGGCATCTACCCGTTGCGCATGGGCGCGCCGGAGTATGTGATCGGTTCGCCGCTGTTCAAGCAGGCACGCGTGCAGCTGGGCGACGGCAAGGTGTTGACCGTGAACGCGCCGGCCAACTCGCGCGAGAACCGCTATGTGCAGTCGTTGAAGATCAACGGCAAGCCGTGGACGAAGACCTGGGTACCGCACGAAGTGATCGCAGCCGGGGCCACGCTGGACTTCGAGATGGGGCCGCAGCCTTCTCGCTGGGGCACCGGACCGGACGACGCGCCGCGCTCTCTGACCGCGCGCGGGCAGCGCCCGGCCGGGCTGCATGACCTGCTGGGTGCGGGTGCCAAGGCCACCCTGGCCGATGGCTCTGTGGCCGCAGACCTGATCGACAACGATGCCGACAGCGCGTTGGGCATGGGGGCCGTCGGCACGGTGACCTTCACTGGGCTGAGCGATGGCCAGGCCACCTTGTACACGCTGACCAGCGGTGAAAGTTCGATCCGTGCCGCCGAGTGGGTGCTGGAAGCACGCACCGCCGGCGGGCGCTGGAAGACCGTGGACCAGCGCAAGGGTGAGGCGTTCCAGTGGGCGCAGCAGACGCGTCCGTTCAAGATCGCACAGCCAGGCAAGTACGCCGAGTACCGGCTGCGGATCAAGGCGCAGGGCCGTGCGCAGTTGGCCGAGGTGGAGTTGCTGGCACCTGGGGCGCATTAAGGATTTAAAGCGGTGCCCCGATTGGCGCGGCGACACATGGGCGCGTGAGGACGCGTTGATCGCAATGGCGCCCGATGGATCGCCTGGCCTGGTCGGGCCCGGGGTGGCTGCGCTCCCAAGAGCGCCGCCAAGCCGGGCCACGTGGGCATATTGAGCCATTGCCGCATTTCAGGGCGGTTACGGCAGGGCTGCGGAAGCGTTAAAGGCAAAAGGGACCGGTGCGGCGCACCGATCCCTTCTTCAAGGTCAAAAGCCGGCCAACGGCCGGCGCTACGCGTTTCGCTTCGCGAAACCGGAACGCGCCATGCGCGCTCCGTGAGAAGAACGCCTCAGGCGTTCTTCTCTTCCTCCAGCGTCTTGCGGATCTGAGCGTCAACGGCCGCAATCGCGGTCATGTTCAGAATGCGGCGCGAGGTCGCGCTGGTGGTCAGGATGTGCACCGGCTTGGCAACGCCCATCAGGATCGGACCAATCGCCACGCCGTCGGTGAATACGCGCACCAGGTTGTAGGCAATGTTGGCCGCTTCCAGGTTCGGCAGCACGAACAGGTTGGCACGGCCCTTCAGGGTGCTGTCCGGCAGCAGCTTCTGGCGCAGTGCTTCGTCCCACGCGGTGTCACCCTGCATTTCACCATCCACGTTCAGGCGCGGGTTGCGCTTGAGCAGCAGCGAACGCACCTGGCGCATCTTCAGCGCGTCCTTGGAATCGTGGCTGCCGAAGTTGGAGTGCGACAGCAGCGCCACCTTCGGCTCGATCCCGAACAGCTTCATGCGGTAGGCGGCCTGCAGGGTGGCTTCGCAGATCTGCTCGGCGGTCGGGTCTTCCTGCACGTGGGTATCCACGAAGAAGAACACGCCCTGCTGGTTGATCACACCGGTCATCGCCGAGGTCGAGGTGACCTTCGGCTCCAGCGGCAGCACGCTGCGCACGTAACCCAGCTTCTTGTGGAAGCGGCCGACCACGCCGGTCAGCATGGCGTCGGCTTCACCGCGCGCCACCATCACCGCGGCGATCAGGGTCGGACGCGAACGCATCAGGTTCTTGGCGGCAGCCACGGTGACGCCACGACGGCCGGTCAGGCTGTGGTAGTACTGCCAGTAATCGTTGAAGCGCGGGTCGTCGTTGATGTTGGTGATGTCGAAGTCGTCACCGGCCTTCAGGCGCAGGCCCAGGCGCTCGATGCGCGACTCGATCACGTCCGGGCGGCCGATCAGGATCGGACGGGCAATGCCTTCGTCGACCACGTTCTGCACCGCGCGCAGCACCACTTCTTCTTCGCCTTCGGCGTACACCACGCGCTGCTTGTCAGCGCGCGCACGGTCGTACACCGGCTTCATCATCAGGCTGGTGCGGTACACGAACTGCGCCAGCTTCTCGCGGTACGCGCCCATGTCGGCGACCGGACGGGTGGCCACGCCCGAGTCCATCGCAGCCTGGGCCACGGCAGCGGACAGTTCCACCAGCAGGCGGCGGTCGAACGGACGCGGAATCAGGTAGTCACGGCCGAAGCTCGGGGTGTCGCCGTAAGCGGAGCCCAGGTCGCTGGCCTCGCGGCGCGCCATCGCGGCAATGGCGTGCACGCAGGCGATCTTCATTTCTTCGTTGATCGCCGTCGCGCCCACGTCCAGCGCACCGCGGAACAGGTACGGGAAGCACAGCACGTTGTTGATCTGGTTCGGGTAGTCCGAACGACCGGTACCGATCAGCGCGTCCGGGCGCACGCTGCGCGCCACTTCCGGCATGATTTCCGGGGTCGGGTTGGCCAGCGCGAAGATCACCGGGTCCTTGGCCATGGTCTTGACCATGTCGGCGGTGAGGATGCCCGGGGCCGACAGGCCCAGGAAGATGTCCGCGCCGTCGACGATCTCGGCCAGGGTGCGCTTGTCGGTGTCGCGTGCGTAACGCGCCTTTTCCGGATCCAGGTCGGTACGACCGGTGTGGATCACGCCCTCACGGTCGAAGGCCAGGATGTTTTCCTTCCGCACACCCAGCGAGACCAGCATGTTCACGCAGGAGATGCCCGCTGCGCCCATGCCGGTGGTGGCAACCTTCACTTCCTCGATCTTCTTGCCGGTGACGACCATGGCGTTGAGCACGGCCGCGCCGACGATGATCGCGGTGCCGTGCTGGTCGTCGTGGAACACCGGAATGTTCATGCGCTCGCGCAGCTTGCGCTCGACGATGAAGCACTCCGGAGCCTTGATGTCTTCCAGGTTGATGCCGCCGAAGGTCGGCTCCAGCGAGGCAATGATGTCGACCAGCTTGTCCGGGTCGTTTTCATTGATTTCGATGTCGAACACATCGATGCCGGCGAACTTCTGGAACAGCACGCCCTTGCCTTCCATCACCGGCTTGCCAGCCAGCGGGCCGATGTTGCCCAGGCCCAGCACGGCGGTGCCGTTGGAAATGACCGCGACCAGATTGCCGCGTGCGGTGAGTTCGCTGGCCTGCTGCGGGTCGGCCATGATCGCTTCGCAGGCGTGCGCCACGCCCGGCGAATAGGCCAACGACAGGTCACGCTGGGTCAGCATCGGCTTGGTCGCCGAGACCTTGATCTTGCCCGGCGGCGACATGCGGTGGTAATCGAGGGCGGCCTGCTTGAAGTCTTCGTTGGACATCGCTGTGTATGGACGTGAATGGGCAAGAGGAACAGGGGATCATACCCCCGTTGACGGGATGAGACCTGTCGGCAGGCTGTCGCGGGGGTGCTGCGACCGCACAACGATCAGGCCGTGCGCTGGCGTATGCCAACGCAGAATGCCGCCTTCAGATGACAAAAAAGCAGGGTTACGCCGTCCTAGGGGGGAACGGCGCAACCCTGCAACGCATCACCTGCGGGGGGTTCAGCGGGCCGGCGCGGTCAGCGGCGACGGCTCGTCATCGGTGGCCAGGGCCGGCAGTTCGGCTTCGCGGCCATCCAGCGCCAGGGCCAGGCGGTCGCGGTCCAGGGCGTTCTCCCAGCGCGACACCACCACGGTGGCCACGGCATTGCCGATGAAGTTGGTCAGCGAGCGGCATTCGCTCATGAAGCGGTCCACGCCCAGGATCAGCGCCATGCCGGCCACAGGCACTTCCGGCACCACGGCCAGGGTGGCGGCCAGGGTGATGAAGCCGGCACCGGTCACGCCTGCCGCGCCCTTGGAGCTGAGCATGGCGACCAGCAGCAGGGCGATCTGGTGGCCCAGGGTCAGTTCGGTGTTGGTGGCCTGGGCGATGAACAGCGCCGCCAGGGTCATGTAGATGTTGGTGCCGTCCAGGTTGAACGAGTAGCCGGTCGGAACCACCAGGCCCACCACCGACTTGCTGCAGCCGGCCTTTTCCATCTTCTCCATCAGCGACGGCAGCGCCGATTCGGAGGACGAGGTACCCAGCACCAGCAGCAGTTCGGCCTTCAGGTAACGGGCCAGCTTGAACACCGAGAAGCCGCACAGACGGCACACGACGCCCAGGATCACCGCCACGAACAGGAACGAGGTGATGTAGAACGAGCCCACCAGCCAGGCCAGGTTGATCAGCGAACCCACGCCGTACTTGCCGATGGTGAAGGCAATCGCACCGAAGGCACCGATCGGGGCGGCCTTCATCAGGATGTGCACCAGGCGGAACACCGGAGCGGTCAGCGCTTCCAGGAAGGTCAGCACCGGGCGGCCCTTCTCACCGGTGAGGGCCAGGGCGATACCGAACAGCACCGCCACGAACAGCACCTGCAGGATGTTGCCATCCACGAAGGCGCTGACCAGGGTGGCCGGAATGATGTCCATCACAAAGCCGGTCAGGGTCAGCTCATGCGACTTTTCCACATAGCTGTGGACCGCGGTCTGGTCCAGATCGGCCGGGTTGATGTTCATGCCCGCGCCCGGCTGCACCACGTGCGCCACCACCATGCCCACGATCAGCGCCAGGGTGGAGAAGAACAGGAAGTAGGCCATCGACTTGGCGAAGACCCGGCCCACGGTGCGCAGGTGGGTCATGCCGGCGATGCCGGTGACGATGGTCAGGAAGATGACCGGCGCGATGATCATCTTCACCAGCTTGATGAAGGCATCGCCAAGCGGCTTCAGCGATTCGGCGAAGGCCGGCTCGTAATGGCCGAGGATGGCACCCAGGACGATGGCCACCACCACCTGGAAGTACAGCTGGCGGTAGAACGGCAGCGGCTTGGCCGCGATGGGGGCTGAGGTGGGGACGTGCATGGGAAACTCCGGCAGTGTCACGGGGGATGCCGGCCGCGGACGGCGGCATCTGGCGAGCACTTTTTACGCCCCGCGCCGCCGAACGCAGATAACCTATTGGTACTAACCCCCCGGTTCAGCCAACGCCAGTGCCTACACTGGCCCGGCACCGCGCCCCCACGGCGGCGGGTTGCCGCGCCGGCCGGGGCCTAGTGCCCCAACAGTTTTGCCGCTTGCGGCCGTTGTTGTACTGCCCCTATTTTTTAGAAGCACACCTATACCCATGCGCCTGACCCCCCTGTTTCTTGCCCTGACCGCCCTCTCCGCCCCCATGGCCGCCTCTGCTGCCGGCTACGACTGGGACAACTGGCCGACCAAGGTCGCCTTCAGCGACGGCACCGAACTGGCCGCCACCGGCAACATCGCCTACGACTGGAACCGCTTCTCCGACAGCAGCGGCATTGAAGATGCCGACGCCGTGCGCCGCAAGGAATTCGGTGCCACCCTGAAGAAAAAGGGCGTCTACGACGCCATGGTGTACTACGACTTCCAGTCCGACACCTGGCTGGACGTGTTCGTGCGCTTTGAAAGCAAGGCCTTCTTCGGCAAGGACGTGGGGCGCTTCCGCTTCGGCTACATGAAGACCCCGGTCGGCCTGGACGCCAACACCTCCTCGCGCGCCGGCAGCTTCGTCGAAACCGCCCTGCCCGTGCAGGCCTTCTACGAAGGCCGCCGCACTGGTGCCGAGTGGGTGCTGGAACGCCCGCAGTACCTGCTGCAGGTAGGCGCTTACGGTGGCAAGGATCTACAGGGTGACAACCCGGGCACCACCCAGGCCGTCCGCGCCGCATGGACTCCGTTCAAGGCCGCCGGCGACGTGCTGCACCTGGGCGTGGCCTATTCGGAAGAAAACCCGCGCGGCTACCGCGACGGCCGTGACGTGCACCACGAAGCCAGCGCCCGCCTGCGCGCGCGCCCGGAAGCCGGCCTGACCGACATCCGCCTGGTCGACTCCGGCGCCCTGGTCACCGCCGACAAGATCAAGCGCACCGGCCTGGAAGGCATCTGGATCAAGGGCCCGTTCTCGGTGCAGGCTGAAGCGCTGCAGACCACCGTGACCCGCGAAGGCAAGCCGGATTACACCGGTGACGGCCAGTACGCGGCCGTCAGCTACTTCCTGACCGGCGAATCGCGCCCGTACAACGCCGGTGCCGTGGCCAACGTCAAGCCCGCTCACGCCTATGGCGCGGTGGAACTGCTGGCCCGCTACAGCCGCATCGACCTGGACGACGGCGACGTGCTCGGCGGCCGCCAGAACGACCTGACCATCGGTGCCAACTGGTACCTCACCAGCCACTTCAAGTTCCAGGCCAACTACGTGAAGGCCGACGCCAGCCGTCGCGGCGTGCACACCACGCCGGAAATGTTTGAAGTGCGCGCGCAGATGCACTTCTGATGCACCCGGGCGGGTGCGCGCAACGCGCACCCGCCAGCTCGCCGCGTAAACTCCCGGCATGTACAGCAC
>NZ_JASCOZ010000112.1 GCF_029960115.1 Stenotrophomonas sp. PS02289 | reverse complement strand
GGGTACGGGACCGTGAAGGCACATGGATGTGCCGCCCGAGCCTAACGGGAGATTTAAGGCGTGTCCCGTACCCCCCACCCGCCGGCCCCAGACACGTAGATCAGCAGCCGAGGGCTGTCCGCCTGAATCCAACAGCAGCCAGGCAGATGGCAATCAAACGCCCAGTCATCGGCCGGTAACACCCGCGTCATGTCGGCTACATCGCCAACCTCGAGCATGCGCCAAACCGGGAGACCGCCATGCGCTATGCCATCGTCACCGAAACGTATCCCCCCGAGGTCAACGGTGTGGCATTGACCGTGCAGGGGCTGGAAATGGGCCTGCGCGAGGCCGGACACCAGGTGGACCTGGTACGCCCGCGACAGGGCGATGAAGCCGATGACGGCGGTGCCCTGCTGGTGTCCGGGGCCGGACTGCCCCGCTACCCTGGCCTGCGCTTCGGATTGCCTGCGCCCAAGCGGTTGTCGCGGCAGTGGCAGCAGCACCGTCCCGATGCGATCTACATTGCCACCGAAGGCCCGCTCGGCTGGTCCGCGCTGCGCACGGCGCGACGGCTGGGCATTCCGGTTGCGACTGGATTCCATACCCGCTTTGACGAATACCTGCCCGACTACGGCGTGGCGTGGCTGCAGGCCGCGGCCATGCGCTGGATGCGTCGTTTCCACAACCAGGCTGATGCCACCCTGGTACCCACCCAGGAGCTGCAGCAGTTCCTCGCCGGGCAGGGTTTCGAGCGCGTGCGCCTGCTCGCGCGCGCGGTCGACAGCACTCAGTTCGACCCGCAACGACGTGATCCGGCGCTGCGTGAGGAATGGGGCATCGACGGGAGTGGGTTTGCCGCCATCTACGTCGGCCGCATCGCCCCGGAGAAGAACCTCGGGCTGGCGGTGAAGGCCTTCCGCAAGTTGCAGCAGGTGCGCCCGAAGGCGCGTTTCGTGTTCGTCGGTGACGGCCCCTCGCGCGAGAAGCTGGCGCATGAGAACCCCGACTTCATTTTCTGTGGCGTGCAGCGCGGTGAAGCGCTGGCACGGCATTTCGCGAGCGGTGACCTGTTCCTGTTTGCCAGCCGCAGTGAAACCTTCGGCAACGTCACCCTCGAGGCCATGGCCAGCGGCGTGGCCACGGTCGCGTTCGACTATGGTGCCGCGCGCGAGTATCTGCGCAACGACGAAAGTGGCATGGCCGTGAACGACGATGAACAGTTCCAGGCGGCCGCGGTCCGCCTGGCAGGCGACGATGCGCTGCGCCAGCGGCTGGGCGGCAATGCCGCAGCCGCGATGAAGCGCCTGCACCCGCAACAGGTGGTCGCCGAGTTCGATGCCCTGCTCGCCGAGTTGGCCCACGCCCGGAGGACGCATGCCGATCATGCCGCTTGACGCCCTGCGCGGGCGCGAAACCCGCTGGTGCCGCAGGGCCAACCACTACTGCCGCCGCCGTCACGTGCGCCGTGTGTTCGCCACCGTCAGCCGGCTGGGCGATGGCGTGTTCTGGTATGCGCTGATGGGCGTGCTGGTCGCCGTGGATGGCTTCGATGGCCTGCGCGCGTCCATCCACATGGCCGCCACCGGCGTCATGGCGCTGCTGCTCTACAAGGGGCTTAAGCGCTGGACGCGGCGACCGCGGCCGTTCGCAGCCGACCTGCGCATCCGCGCCTGGGTGGCACCGCTGGACGAGTTCAGCTTCCCGTCCGGGCACACCCTGCATGCGGTGTCGTTCACCATCGTGGCGCTGGCCTACTACCCCTGGCTGGCTCCGCTGCTGGTGCCGTTCACGCTGGCGGTGGGGTTGTCACGGGTCGTGCTGGGGCTGCACTACCCCAGCGACGTACTGGCTGCCACGGCCATTGCCACGGCGCTGGCCGGGGCCAGTCTGCGCTGGTTGCCGATTGGGTTGTAGCGCCACGCCCTGCGTGGCTGCGCGATGTCAAACCCGGTCGAAGCCACGCACGGCGTGGCTCTACGGGGGCAAGGCCAGCGGTACAATGCACGCATGACGACGCTGTTCATTTCCGATCTTCACCTGGACCCCAGCCGTCCAGCCATCACCGAGCTTTTTCTGGCCTTCCTGCGTGATGAGGCCATGCAGGCCGAAGCGCTGTACATCCTGGGCGACCTGTTCGAGGCCTGGATTGGCGATGACACGCCCTCAGCGGCGGCTGACGCGGTCGCCGATGCGCTCAAGGCGGTCGCCGCCGTCGGGGTGCCGGTGTACTTCATCCGTGGCAACCGCGACTTCCTGGTCGGCGAAGACTACGCCCGCCGCGCCGGCTTCCGCATCCTGCCCGACCCGAGTGTGATCGACCTGTACGGCCGCCCGGTGCTGCTCGGGCATGGTGACCTGCTGTGCACCGACGACGTGGCCTACCAGCAGTTCCGCGCGCAGACCCGCGACCCGGTGTTCCAGGCGCAGTTCCTGTCGCAGCCACTGGCCGCGCGTATCGCCTTCGCGCAGAAGGCGCGCGATGCCAGCCAGGCGCGGCAGTCGGACATGAAGCAAGGCGATCGCGCCACGTTTGAAACGGTCACCGATGTCGCGCCGGACGAAGTGGTCGCCACCTTCGTCCGCCATGGCGTGGACACGATGATCCACGGTCACACCCACCGCCCCGCCATTCACGCCGTGCAGGCCGATGGCCGCGCCTGCACGCGGATCGTGCTGGGCGACTGGTACGAGCAGGGCTCGGTGCTGCGTGTGACGCCGCAGGGATGGACGCTGGATTCTCTGGCGTAAGAGGTACCCACCCACGGTGGGTACCTACCGTATCAACGAAGGGTGATCGCGTTACCGGAATCCGGCAATCGTCGCCTTGGTGTTGACCAGCACACGCTGGTTGTCAGCGCTGGCGGCAATGCCCATCGGCACGCCGTTGTAGCTGATGTTCGGATTGGACCAGAAGTTCAAGCGCGGGCAGCCACTGGTGCAGTCATAGGCCATGATCGTGCGCCAGCGCGAGCCGGTGCCGGGCTGGTAACGGTAACCGTGACCGTACGCGTACGGGCTGGTGCTGGGGTCGGTGGCAATGTCGTGCCGCGCGCTCTGCAGATGGCCGATCTCATGCGCGAACGAGTAGTAGCCGGTCGCGCAGTCCCAGTACACCGCGGCGAACGCGGTGGACGCACTTGAACCGATACCCGAGGCGAGGCCGCAGTAACTGCTGTTGTTGATCAGCAGCACCGCCACGTCGGCCGCCGTGCTGTTGCGGGTGGTGTGGATGGCGTCCATGTAGCCATCACTGGTCGAGCGGAAGCGCGCCAGATCCGTGCTGAAATTGCCGGACTCGGTGTACGCCACGGCCTGGTAGTTCGCCAACTGGAGGGTGATTCCCACATTGCTGTTGATGTAGCCCTGGTTGGATTCGGCCACCGCCAGCTGTACCAGCGACTGCATGTTGCCGCCGTAAGCGCTCACGGCCGCATTGGTGGCGGCGACGAGCACGCGGATGGTGGCCGGCGTCCCCGAAGACGCGGCAGCGGCCGTCACGCGTTCGTCCACCGCCATGTCGATCTTCGGCAAGGCGTTGTAATCCGCGGCCGGATGATCGGCCGGCATGCGCGACTCGTCCACCTGCACCAGCAGATGACGGCCATCACTGACCGGACGCAGGCGGTACAGCTGACCGTCCTTGCGGATGGAGCCGGTGACGGTCTGACCATCGCTGACGAGGATCACCGAGTTGCCCGGATCATTGCTGCTGGCCCGGGTCAGTTTGTCCGAGGCCGCGCGCAGCTGGCCGTACCAGATGCTGCCTCCGTCGGGCAGCGCCTCGACGCGTTGCTGAAGGGCTTTCACCTCGGTTCCCAGCAGTGCGAATTCCAGCTGCCGCTGGGACGGTGCAACCGCGGCCGCGTCGACGCGGACTTCTTCCACCGCCGCTGTGGACGGTGCGGAAAACAGCGCCTGTAACGCCGGTTGGCTGGCCGCGCTGGTGCGACTGAGCACTGTTACCGGCTCGAACAAGGGGGCGGCGGTGACCGAACCCGCACCCGCCAGGCATAACGCAAGCACACCTGCAGTCTTTCTCATCGAACTGGACATCGTGTCTTTCTCCGTGAGTGAACGGTGATGGTTATTGCTGCGCTGCCGCCCCTTTCAGCAGCCACTCCATATGGCTGCATTCGATCGTGTGAATTCAATAGCGCCGCCCAGTCAATGTGCGGAACTGTGATCCGCAACCACGACGGTTCAGCAATGTCGCGTAAGTACCGCTTTCGCGTTACCTTGAACGGGCACCGAAGGGGAACCGAGGCCATGGCAGGACAGCCCGCTGCACCGGACACCGTCACGCTTCAGATCGGCCTGTTCTTCGACGGCACCCGCAACAACGCCGACAACCTGCAGCATGCCTCGCGCCCGGCCGGAGCCACCACGCCGGCTCCGCGCCCGCCCGCGCCGGCCGTGCTGGCCGATGACGCCTCGCCCTACCAGAGCCGGCTGACCAGCAGCTACAGCAACGGGCTGACCAACATCGCGCGCCTGCATGCGCTGTACCTCGATCACCGCACGCCCTCCCCTGCACCGCCTGGCCTGCTTTCGCTGGCGATCTATATCGAAGGGGCCGGCACCCGCACCAGCGAGGAGGACGATCTGATGGGCCTGGCGTTTGGCATCGGTCGCAGCGGCGTGATGGCCAAAGTGCGCCGGGCCCTGGATGAACGCCTCCCCGAAGCGCTGCGCGCACTGGCGCAGGCGCGGCCCGGGCATGTGCTGGGCGATGTGCGTATTGATCTGTTCGGGTTCTCGCGCGGTGCCGCGTCGGCCCGCGACGCGGTGAACCGGCTCAACCGCGTCGGCGGTCGCCCTTGGCTGCGCGAACAGCTGCACCGTACCGGCTGGACGCTGGCCAGCGAGGCCGCGCTGCGCGAACGACCGGTGCGCTTCGTCGGCCTGTTCGACACCGTGGTGGCCATCAACTCCCGGCAGGCGGGGCAACAGCCGCAGGTCGCGCTGCAGGCCGGCTGTGCCGACACGGTCGTGCAGCTCACCGCACGTGACGAGCATCGACAGCATTTTGCGTTGAGCACCATTGCCCCGACCTTCGAAGAGCTTGCGCTGCCGGGTGTGCACGCCAACATCGGCGGCGGCTACGATCAGCGCATCGAAGGCCCCAAGCTGCTGACCCGCCCACAGGGCCAGCGCATCCGTCAGCATCAGGTGCCCGACACCGCCGCACCGCCACTGGAGGTGCTGCGTGGCACCCAGGTGTTTGTCCGCGCGCAGGCCGCGTGCCGGCGCTGGCAGAAGGCATTGGGGCTGGGTGATGACGCGGTGTGGGTGGATGTGTGGCATCGCTGGCAGCAACTGCGCGTGGCAGGCAGCGACAGCGTGCTGCCCCAGTGGGTGCTGTTCGCGCATGCGGCCGTGGTGCTCAAGCGCGAGATCGACTGGCGCTATCAACTGGTGGCACTGCGTGTGATGCATGCGCGGGCCGTGGCGGCAGGCGTGCCCTGGCGGCAGGCACCGGATGAGGTGCCGGCGTTGGCGCTGCCGGCCGAGCTGCAGGAAATCAGCGCGCGCTTGCAGGCAGGTGAGTCGCTGGATGCAGCGCAGGAACTTCGATTACGCCAGCACTACCTGATGCAGTCGGCGCACTGGAACTTCGATGCACTGGGCGACACCGCGCTGTTGTATGCCGCTGACGAAGGTGTGCGCGAATTACCGTACCGACCCGGACCGGGCTTGTTCTACATCAACCGGCCGACCGAAGACGGCCAACGCGAGATCCTGCCCAACACGTAGCGTTACGGCTTGCCCGCCTGCTCCACCAGATCGGCCATCTCTTCCTCGTCAAACCCGGCCAGCAATCGCGCTTCCAGATTGAACGGCCCATTGAGATAGCCGCCGGCGTATTCCTTCAACAACGCGATGAACCGCGCACGCGGCTCGACGCCCTCGCGCGCACAGTACCAGCGGTACCAGCGCGAACCCGCGGCCACGTGGGCAACTTCTTCGCGCAGGATCACCTCGAGCACGTCCGCCGTGGCGTGATCATTGGACGAACGCAGTTTGGTGATCATGCCCGGGGTCACGTCCAGGCCACGCGCTTCCAGCACGCGCGGCACCAGCGCCATGCGTGACAGCCCGTCGTGCGCGGTGCGTTCGCACATTTCCCACAAGCCGTTGTGGGCGGGAAAATCACCGTACGTGTGACCGTGCGCCTGAAGGCGGCCCTGCAACAGCAGGAAGTGCCGCGACTCATCATCGGCCACGCTGACCCAGTCGGCCTGGAACGATGCTGGCAGACCACGGAAGCGGTAGACCGCGTCCCAGGCCAGGTCGATGGCGTTCAGTTCAATATGCGCGATGGCATGGATGAAGGCGGCGCGCCCTTCCGGGGTGCCCAGTCCGCGGCGCGGCAGCTCGCGCGGATGCACCAGCTGCAGCTGTGCCGGCCGACCCGGCATGCAGATCGGCCGTGGCGGCGGTGCATCGCCAGTGGCCTTGAGCTGTCCTGCGCGGAACTGGCGGGCGTAATGCTGGGTCAGCGCGACCTTGCGCAGCGGATCGGCTTCGGCCATGCACTGCTGCGCGGCGTGCAGCAGGTCACCGGCCGCGGCATCCGGCGGCAGCTGCGCGCTCACCGCCGCGCCTCAGGCGCGGCGCTTGTGCTTGGCGTCGTCCGAACGCAGCTGCTGGATGCGCTCGAAGTAGCCCGGCTCGATCCCGGTCGGGTACACGCCGGTGAAGCAGGAGGAGTCGAACGACTTCAGCTCCTGGTTGCCTTCGCTGACCGCCGCTTCCATGTCCTCGATGTCCTGGTAGATCAACCAGTCACAGCCCAGGTGCGCCTCGATCTGTTCCACGGTGCGGTTGTGGGCAACCAGTTCCTCGGCCGCCGGCATGTCGATACCGTAGATGTTGGGGTAACGCACCGGCGGCGCGGCGCTGGCCAGGTACACCTTGCGCGCACCGGCGTCGCGCGCCATCTGCACGATCTGCTGGCTGGTGGTGCCGCGCACGATCGAGTCGTCGACCAGCAGCACCACGCGGTTGCGGAACTCCAGGTGGATCGGATTGAGCTTGCGGCGCACCGACTTCACCCGTTCGCCCTGCCCCGGCATGATGAAGGTACGACCGATGTAGCGGTTCTTGATGAAGCCTTCGCGGTACTTCACGCCGAGCACGTTGGAAATTTCCAGTGCGGCATCGCGCGAGGTGTCCGGGATCGGAATGATGGTGTCGATGTCGTGGTCCGGGCGCAGGCGCAGGATCTTCTCGCCGAGCTTGATGCCCATGCGCATGCGCGCCTTGTGCACGGAAACGTTGTCGATCATCGAGTCCGGGCGCGCGAAGTACACGTATTCGAAGATGCACGGGGTGTGCTCGACCGGGTCGGCGCACACTTCCGAGAACAGCTCGCCGCGCGCGGTGATCACCAGCGCTTCGCCCGGGCGCACATCGCGCACGCGCTGGAAGCCCAGCACGTCGAGCGCGGCCGATTCGGAGGCCACGATGTATTCATCGCCTTCAGCATGCGCGCGCTTGCCCAGCACGAGCGGGCGGATGCCGTGCGGGTCGCGGAAGGCCACCAGCCCCAGGCCCAGCACCACGCTGATGACCGCATAGCCGCCCTTGCAGCGACGGTGCACGCCGGCCACGGCACGGATCGCCGCTTCCGGGGTCAGCTGGCGCTGTGCGTCCAGTTCGTAGGCGAAGACGTTCAGCAGCACTTCGCTGTCCGAATCGGTGTTGACGTTGCGGCGGTCCTGCTCGAACACCTGCTGGCGCAGGGCTTCGGTGTTGATCAGGTTGCCGTTGTGGGCCAGCGCGATGCCGTACGGCGAGTTCACGTAGAACGGCTGCGCCTCGTCCATGCCTTCCGAGCCGGCGGTCGGGTAGCGCACATGCGCGATGCCGACGCGGCCTTCCAGGGTGGACATGGTCTTGGCATCGAAGACGTCGCGGACCAGGCCGTTCTTCTTCTGCACGCGCAGGCGGGTGCCGTCGGCGGTGGCGATGCCCGCCGCGTCCTGGCCGCGGTGCTGAAGGACGGTCAGGCCGTCATACAACTGCCCGGCGACGTTCTGGTTGCCGACAATACCGACGATGCCACACATGGTGCGAATCTCCGCGGGGCTGAGCCCGTTACTGTGAAGGTGGCCGTGCCTGGCCGGGGGAACCGTTCCGGGCCGGAACGGGCTCGTCCGGGCGCACCAGCGCCGGGTCGAAATTCTGGGGGGAACCTGGCTTTTGCGCCCACACGTCGGCGGGGTCCACCGCCTGCTGCGGGGTCTCATCCAGCGGTCGCGGCCATCCGCGTCCACCCAGCAACTGGCCAAGCACGCCATTATCGCCTGTCTCGGCCGGCTTGCCCAACCCCGCCACCGGCAGTTGGGACAGATTCACTTCCGGCAGCGCCGCCGGCAGGCCCTGCAGCTGTGGCAGGGTCTGCAGGTCGGGCATCTGCGGCAGCTCGGGCATGCGCGGCATCTTGGCCTGCATCCAGCCCACGCCCGGGTCCAGCATGGCGCGCAGATTGGACGCGCGCCAGGACGGCTCGCGGGTCAGCGGGGTGTAGGACCCCAGCAGCAACAGCGCGCAACCGATCAGCGCGCCGCGGGCCAGGCCCAGGCCGCCGCCGAGCGCACGGTCCGCTCCGTTCAGGCTGGTGGAACGCACTGCCTGGCGGATCAACAGGCCGATTGCCCACACCGACACCATCACCACCAGGAACACGGTGAGGTAGCCGGCGAAGTAATGACCCGCTCCAGGAGCCGCGGGCGCGGACCACCAGCCGGCCGCGCTGCGCCCAAACATCAATGATGCCCAGCCGCCGAACAGCCAGGAGAACGTGCTGATCACGATTCCCACGAAGCCGCGCATGACCCCCAGCAGAGTGGAAATGCCGATCACCACCAGCAGGACGAGATCGATCATGCAGCCTCCTGCCCGCAGCGGGAGCCGGCCTTACGGCGGCGGCGCGCCCCGGCCATCAGGGGTGTGGCCGGACCATGCCGGCCACGCCGACCTTGGACGCAACCTGGGCCTTGAGGTTCTCCGCCTCGGCTCGATTGGCGACCGGGCCGACGCGCACGCGATGCAGCGTGCCCTTGTCGGTGCGTACCTGCTCCACGAAGGCACTGAAGCCAGCGGCGCGGACCTTGTCGCGCAGTGCGTTGGCATCCTCGGCTTTGCCGAACGCGCCCAGCTGCACCGCAAAACCGACACCGCTGGCGGCAGGGGCGGTCGGCACCGCGACCGGCTTGGCCGCTTCGGTAGCGGTCGGACGGGTTTCCGGCTTGGGCTCGGGCTTGGGGGCCGGCTTGGGCGCTTCCGGCTTCACCGCCGGCTTGCTGGCCACCGTCGGCTCGGGCGGCAACGTCTCGGTGGTGACCGCAGCAGCGGCAGGAGCAGCGCTGGCACTGGATGCCGGTGCCGCCGCGACGGGCGTTTCGGCACGCGCGTCGAGGGTGACCACTTCGGCCTTCACGTCATTGCGGACTTTGACGGCTTCCAGGCGCGCTGCTTCGGCCTGGGCGCGATCGGCATAGGGTCCGACGCGCACACGGAACGCCGCGCGGCCGTTGATGGTCGCCGGCTCACTGAAACCGGGCAGGTTGGAACGCTTGAGATAGGCGATGACGGCATCAGCGTCCTTCTGGCTCGCATAGGCTCCGAAGCTCACCGCATAGTTGCCCGCCGCAACGGCCGGCGACGTGTCAGCGTCTGCGGCCGCATCGGCCGGGGTGGGCGCGCTTTCGCCCAGGGGCACGGCGGTGGAGGCCGCGCCCTGCAGGCCGGTGGCACCGCCCGCAGGCGCCACCAGCGGCAGCTCGCGGGTCTGGAACTGGCCATCCGCCGGCGCGTCCGGCGCGGCAATCGGCACATTGGCCACGCCACTGTCGGGCGCAGGTCCCTTGACCAGCATGGGCAGGAAAATCACGGCCAAGGCCACCAGAACGATGGCACCAATCAGTCGCTGTTTCAGAGGAGTATCCACGGAAGGCAGGCAGGCGGCGCGGCGGAATGCCGGCTCGATTATAAGGGGGTGGGCGGTGGTGGCGTCCAAGCCAGCTGAATGATCAGCTCGGCGCGCACCTCAACCGCGACGTTTCAAGGCCGGGACTGCAGCCACTGCAGGGCCTGTGCCGCGGTGTGGAACGAGCCGAACACCAGGACGCGATCACCCGGCTGTGCACCGGACAGCACCTCTGCCAGCGCGGTGTCCACGCTGAGGTGGGTGGCTGCCTGGGCGGCGGCCGTCGTGTCCAGGCGCGTGCGCAGCGCTTCTGCGCTCTGCGCCCTGGCACCGTCCAGCCCCGCCAGGTGCCAGACGTCGACGCGTTCGGCCAGTGCCTCCACGACGCCCGCCGCGTCCTTGTCCTGCAGGGCGGCAAACACCGCCACGGTGCGTCCACTGGCCGGTGCGGCCTTGAGTGCGGCGGCCAGTTCGCGGGCGGCCTGCGGGTTGTGGCCAACATCCACCAGCACCTCCACACCGTCGCGCGCGAACGCCTGCAGGCGACCGCTGATGCGGGCGTTGGCGACGCCTTCGGCGATGGCTGCGCGCGGCAGCGGTCGGTCCAGCGCGCGCAGCGCGGCGATGGCCGAGGCGGCATTGCGCAGTTGGATCGGGCCGCGCAGCGCGGGCATCGGCAGTTCGATGCGCATGCCCACGTCGCGCCAGCGCCAGCGCTGGCCGTCGATGACGTCGGCGAAGAAGTCGCTGCCACCGCGGATCGCGTTGGCTCCCAGCAGATAGGCGCGGGCCAGCACGCTGGACGGCGGATCGGTTTCACCGAGAATGACAGGCTTCCAGCCACGGATGATGCCGGCCTTCTCCGCACCGATGGCCTCGCGGTCTTCCCCCAGCCAGTCGCTGTGGTCGATATCCACGGTGGTGATGACCGCCACGTCGGCGTCGACGATGTTGACCGCATCCAGGCGGCCGCCCAGGCCCACTTCCAGCACCGCCAGGTCCAGCTCGGCCTGGCCGAACAGCTGCAGTGCGGCCAGGGTGCCGTACTCGAAGTAGGTGAGCGTGGTGGTCCCGCGCGCGTCCTCGATCGCATTGAACGCGCGGATCAGCGCCTCGTCGCTGGCATCCTCCCCGTCGATCCGCACGCGCTCGTTGTAGCGCAGCAGATGCGGCGAGGTGTACGCGCCGACCTTCCAGCCGGCCGCACGCCCGATGGCTTCAATGAAAGCCACCGTGGAGCCTTTGCCGTTGGTGCCACCGACGACGATCACCCGCTTGCCCGGGCTGCTCAGCCCCATGGCCTCGGCCACGCTGCGCACGCGCTCCAGCCCCATGTCGATGGTGGCCGGATGCTGCTGCTCGATGAAGCTGAGCCAGTCGCTCAGGGTGTGGGGACGGGAGGTGGTCATGGCAGTGAATCGTAGTCGTGGCGTTACAGCGCGCGGTGCTTGGCTTCGCCGAAGAACGGCGTGTGGTGGGCGCAGTCGTTGAGACGGACCACTTCCAGGCTGTCCAGGTCGGCCCCTTCGAGCAGGTTGAGCGTGGTCGGTGCCTGGCGGAAGGTCCACAGACGCGACAGCGGCAGGCCCAGGATCCGGCACAGGATCACGCGGTTGACCGCGTCATGCGCGACGACCAGCAGCGTGTCGTGTTCGCCGAGGCCTTCGGCGGCGCGGGCCAGGCCCCGCCAGCTGCGGTCCAGCACCAGCCGCAGCGATTCACCGCCGGGCATCAGCACGGTGTCGGGTTCCTCGCGCCAGGCGCGCAGGCGCGACGGATCTTTTTCATGGATCTCGCTGGCAAGCAGGCCTTCCCATTCGCCGTGCGCGATTTCCTGCAGGTCCGGCTCGGTCAGCAGCGCGGCGGCACGTTCACTGCCCAGCGCCAGTTGCGCGGTGCGCTGCGCACGCGACAGCGGCGAGGCGACCGCACGGGTGATGTCGACCGAAGCCAGGCGGGCACCGAGGGCCTGGGCCTGGGCTTCGCCGATGGGCGACAGCGGAATGTCGATCTGGCCTTGGTAACGGCCTTCGGCGTTCCACGGCGTTTCGCCGTGACGGGCAAGCAGGATGCGCATGCGAACTAGAGATCCTTGTGTGTGGCACCGGGTGCAATCCGGTACAGGAAGACAGTCGCAATCGTTCACACAGCGTGAACGATCGTGGGGGGGAGCCGCATGATACCGCGTCAGCGGGGGGCACCGCCGGGTTGTAACACCGGCAACAAAAAACCCCGCGGAATCCGCGGGGTTTTCAGGGAAGCTTACTTCGCGAGGTTCAGCTCTTTCAGCAACTGCGGGGCCGGGGCCACTTCCTGCATGATCCACTGCATGTAGCGGCTGTCGACGGCAATCATGCGGGTCATCACCGGGTCGAACACCCAGTTGGAACTGACCGATTCCCAGTTGCCGTCAAAGGCCAGGCCGACCAGCTTGCCGTGGGCGTCCAGCACCGGCGAACCGGAGTTGCCGCCAGTGATGTCCAGGTTGGACAGGAAGTTGACCGGCACCGAGCCGACCCGCTTGTCTTCCAGGCCGCCGTAGCGCTTGGCCTTGACCGCATCGAGGAGCGCCTTGGGTGAGTCGAACGGATCCGCCCTGGTTTCCTTGGCGACTACGCCTTCCAGCGTGGTAAACGGGGTGTAGGCCACGCCGTCCTTCGGGGTGTACCCCATCACATTGCCAAAGGTGATGCGCAGCGACAGGTTGGCATCGGGATAGACGAACTCGCCCTGGCTCTTCTTGTAGTCGGCCAGCGCCTGCAGGTAGGCCGGACGGGCGATCAGCGACTCGCCTTCGCGGGTCTTCTTCTGCTCTTCGATCTTCAGCAGTGCCGGGGTGATGGCGACGGCGTACTGGATGACCGGATCATTGCTGGCCTCAAACGCGGCGCGGTCAGCCTTGAACCACTTCAGGCGCTCGTCCAGGCTGCCCAGCTGGGTGCCGGCCAGCTTCTTCACCAGCGCGTCAACGGCGGCCGTGTCAGTGCCACCGAGCCACTGGTTGAGGATCTCGTTGCTGCGCTGGTCCGGCGACAAGGCCACGTACTGGTTCAGCCAGTACTGCTGCAGCTGCTGGTCCATCTTCGCCACGTAGCGGCGATCCATCTGTCGCAGGCCGCCTTCCAGGGTTGGCAGGTCGCGGTCCTGGTAGCCGGCTTCGCGCTCGGCATCCGGCTTGGCGCGCTCGATCGACAGGCGGTACAGCGCCAGCGCGGCGGCCACGGTGGAGGTGTTGTGGAACTGGCCCACGAACAGGTCACGCTCACGCGTGGACTTGCTGGTGTCCAGGTGCTTGAGCAGCTGCGCGTGCGCGGCCAGGGCCGGCTTGCCGGCGGTGCCCTGCTTTTTCAGCCAGGCCAGCACGGCGGCCTCTTCGGCCTGCTTCTGGCCGGCGGCGTCGATACGCTTGAAGCCTTCCAGCTGGCCGGCATAGTTCTTGGCCACGTTGTTCATGCTGGCCGCGGTGTTGGCGTACTTCACCTTGATGTCCGGATCGGCCTTGCCGGCCGCGTCGATCAGCGCCAGCACCGCGTTGTAATGACGCGCGATCATCGGGTAGGTGAAGTTGGCGGTTTCATTGAACTCGCCCACCAGTGCGTAACGGTTGGTGCGGCCCGGGTAGCCGGCCACCATCACGAAGTCGTCCGCGCCCAACGGCTGGTCGGCGAACTTCAGGAAGTGCTTCGGCTGGTAGGGCACGTTGTCGGCCGAGAACGCGGCCGGCTTGCCGTCCTTGCCCACGTAGGCACGGTAGAACGAGAAGTCACCGGTGTGGCGCGGCCACATCCAGTTGTCGATGTCACCGCCGAACTTGCCGACGCTGCCCGGAGGCGCGTAGACCAGGCGCACGTCCTTGATTTCCATGTTGCGGAACAGGCGGTAGGTGTTGCCCCCAGAGAAGCTGTAAAGGCGGCAGCGGAAGCCGGCCTCGGCTTCGCAGGCGGCGGTCTGGGCCTTGTCGAAGGCTTCCAGCGCGCGGGTGCGGGCCAGCGGGTCCTTGCCGGCTGCGGCAATGGCGGCCTTGGCCTGGTCGGTCACGTCGGTGATCTGGTCGAGCACGAACACGCGGGCGTTGGGGCCGGCGCTGAGTTCGTCCTTCAGGGTCGGCGCATTGAAACCGTCCTTGATCAGGTTCTTCTCGGCGGTGGAGTTCAGCTGGATCGCGCCGTAGGCGCAGTGGTGGTTGGTGACCACCAGGCCCTGCGGGGACACGAAGCTGGCGGTGCAGCCGCCCAGCGCCACGACCGCGCCCATCGGGTCGCCGGTCAGGTTGGACAGCTGTTCCGGCGAGAGCTTCAGCCCGGCCTTCTGCAGCGGGCCGGCGATCTCCGGCAGCTGTTGCGGCACCCACATGCCTTCGGCGGCATGGGCGACCTGGACCAGCCCCAGGCTGGCAATGACGGAGAACGCAAGCAGATTCGAGCGCATGGAGCGGCCCTGGATGAATGAACCCGGGATACTAACCGGAATGGTGGTAGCGCTGACCGGTAGCGCCGGCCGTTGGCCGGCCCTTAACACCGCCTGGGCC
>NZ_JASCOZ010000111.1 GCF_029960115.1 Stenotrophomonas sp. PS02289 | reverse complement strand
TTCTTGTTGGTGCGGCGGGGGGGGGGGGCGGGCCCCGGGCGCGCCGGGCCCCCCCCCCCCCCGGCACTACCGATCAGCGCTCCCCAGCCCGGGTAAACGGCACGCTTTCCGGGGCCACCGCACCGCCGGAGATGATGAAGCTCATGGCCTGGTCCACGGTCCAGTCGGTGGGGGTCAGCAGTTCCACCGGGACGATTTCCAGGTAGCCGGAGGTCGGATTCGGCGTGGTCGGCACGTACACCGCCGCCAGTTCACGCCCGGTGCCCTGTTCACGGATCACCCGGGTAACCAGCCCCACCGACTTCATGTCGCGGTGGGGGAAGTCGATCAGCACCACGCGCTGGGTGGTGCCCGGCTCGGTCTGCAGCATGTCCAGCAGCTTCTTGGCGCTTTCATAGATGATGCTGGCCAGGGGAATGCGCTTGATCACCGCACCGAACCAGCGCAGCAGGCGCTGGCCGATCACCCGCCGGCTGAGCACGCCCACGCTGAGGATGACCAGCAGGGTTGCGGCCAGGCCGATCACGTTCTGCACCCACTCGACCTTGACCCAGCCCAGGTAGTGCGGGAACGAGCCGGCAATCTGCTCCGAGAACGGCACCACCACCGGGCTGCTGATGCCCGAGAGCAGCACGAACACGAACTTGACCACCACCCAGGTCAGCCAGATCGGCAGCAGGGTGAGCAGGCCGGTCAGAAACAGGCGCTGCAGGGAGGGGCGCGGAACCAGGTGGGGGGCTTCGATCGACATCAGCGCATTGTAGCGGTCCTGCCGCCCGGATTACCCTGCGCGTTGCCGCCGGAAGCGGCACCGGGGAGGAATGCTGTGTTGAAGGGATTGAGGAGACCAGCGGTCGTGCTGGGGGCGTTGCTGGGGTTGCCGCTGCTGGTCTGGGCCGTGTCGAGGGCGCTGCCGGTGCCGGCCGCCCAGGCGCAGGCGCTGCAGGACATGCGGAAGGCGTCCAGGATCCACCTGCCGGCGCAGGGCAATGCGTTCACCGCGATCTGGCTGCTGCCTTACGACGGCGTGCCCGTGGATCAATGGGAGCCGCTGCTGGCCGAGGATGTCGCACGGCATGACGAGGCGATATCGCGCCAGGTCGTCGACGGAGTTGTGGACAGTGTGGCCGCCGAGCGGTTCCCCAGGATCGACGGCAAGATTCGATGGTGCCGGCGCGATGCGGGCAGCTGCCTGGCGGAGGTGCGTGAGCACCAGGCGGCGGTAGCGGCACACCACGCCGGGCACGAGGGGCTGCATGAGCGCTTGGCGGCGCTGACGGCTTACACGCATTACCGTAGCGCATTCACGCTCGAGCCGACCATGCCGTTCCCGCAGTTCGGGCTGCTGCTGGAGCGCACCTCGGCGCATGCGCTGGCCCACGTGCGCGGCGACAGCCTTGCGGCGCTGCAGGGGGTGTGCGAGGACGCGACCACGGCCCGCATGCTGATGCGCAATAGCGACACGCTGATCATGGCGGCGATCGGCGGGGCGTGGGCCGAACGCAGTGCCAGCCTGTTCACCGACATTCTGGCGGAGCTGCCACGCGAGACCGTGCTGCCGGCGCTGTGTGCGACCGCCTTCGCGCCGCCGCAGGTCGCCGAGTTGGATATGTGCCAACCGCTGCGCGGCGAGTTTGCGTTCCAGGCGGCTGCGATGACGGCAGCGAATCTGGAGCCTTACCAACGGCCTTTTTACAGTGAGGAAAAGACCCAGGCGCGGGCGGCATGGTTGTTGTCGCGCAGCTGTAGCGCATCGGTGCAGGCGCAACTGCGCATAGACGAACGCGTACAGTTGCCAGCGCCGCCGCCGGTATGGGACCCGCACTGCGTCGCCAACCTGGCCGGTTGCATCCTGATGGGGATTGATGCGCCGGATTACGTGGTGTACCTGCATCGCATGCAGGACAACGGCGCGCAGTTGCGTCTGGCGGCGAACATGATGTGGCTGCGCGAGCAGGCACTGACAGCGGGCGACGACAACGCAATGATCGCACTGATGAGCCTTCCGGAGGAGTTGCGGAGTGCCTCACGAGGCCTGCGTGACACGCCCGCCGGCGATGCGCTTGAGCTGGAGCGGTATGACGCGCGCGACGGGCAACACGGACGCCTGCGTGCAGCGTTGCCTCTGCACTGGCGCGCCCGCTTCACCCGACCGTTGTGCGCGCGTCCGGTTTGAGGCGCAGGTACACCTGCTTGCGCACGCGCGCGACGACGTCGCCCTGCGCATCGACGACGTCGTTGCTGAACCAGTGCAGGTGCTTCTGGCCGTCGGCGGTCTCGGCGCGCAGCCCATCCAGCAGCGCGTCGTCCAGGCGGAACTCGGCCACCACGGTGCCGCGACCAGGCTTCAGGAATTCGATTTCGCCGGCGCGGTCCCAGACGTAGTAATTGCGGCCCAGGTTCTGCATCACGGTCAGCATCCAGAACGGGTCGGTCATCGCGAACAGGCTGCCGCCAAAGTGGGTGCCGACGTAGTTGCGGTTCCAGGGACGCATGCGCAGTTCCACGCGCACATACCGGTAGTCGTCACTGACATGGGTGACGTGGATGCCGGCGAACAGGAACGGCGGCCACAGGTTGATGCCGTGGCGGAACAGGCTGGCCTTCATGGCGGGGGATGGGGCTGGGGAGGTGGGGGAAGCCTACCATTCGCTTGCGTATGGTTCAAAGGGATGGGCGAACTGCTGGAAGCCCGCTGCGATCTGGCGGCGGGCCTGAGTGTCAGGCTCGGTGGTGATGCTCCATGAGTCACTTCGAGAACTCATGGTTCCTGTCATACCGCACCGGATGCATCATTCGATGTAGCACTGTATGTCGTCATCCTTGCGTTCGCAGCGAAAATTGACGTCCCTCGAATCGTCGAACTGG
Organism: Stenotrophomonas sp. PS02289; assembly: GCF_029960115.1. GTDB lineage: Bacteria > Pseudomonadota > Gammaproteobacteria > Xanthomonadales > Xanthomonadaceae > Stenotrophomonas. Next base: position 11,738 of record NZ_JASCOZ010000111.1, on the reverse strand, counting down.
CCGTGCACAGGTACATTGGCCCACTGAGCACGGTCGAGGAATGCCTTTGCCCAACCTCGGTCGATCCAACTGTATCGATAGTATGTGTTGCCTTGCTTGGGAGCAAAATCACCTGCCTGCTGCTGGATCGGTTTAAGTGCAACCTTGGCATCAAGGAATTTCCACTCACGAGTTGCATGGTCGAGATAGAACCTAGCTACACCGTACTCAGGGAATGACAGCCGCACGTTAATTGGCCTGTCTACCTCCAACATGTACTCGAAACGGAGGAGCTTTCCTCCCGAGGAAGCTATGTCCAGAAAGGCAAGTTCTGGGGTGCCGCGCAAGAAGCGACGAACGGTTTCTCTTGCACGACGGTGCTCTGGATGCAGAAGAGAAAGGTGATGTCCCCAGAGCCGCTGGCTCGTGCGACCGTGGTCAGAGCCAGGTGCAAGAAGCTCAACATTCCCAATGAATGCTTCCATTGATCCGTCGTAAGTACTGTACAGCCCCATCATCCCCTTGAACTGCCGCTCGACCCAGTCCTCAGCGGTAAACGACGTCGCAATCAGACTGCTTCCCGCGCTCTCCACGTTGAAGCCTACAATGTTGAGGTTGTTGGCGTCATACACATAATGCCGACCAACTCCCTGTGCCAGCGCGACGTCCTCCATTTCGGCCGGCGTGCAGTAGTAGCACTTGTAGGCGATGGGGTCTTCTTCGTTGGCGACGGCCTGCATGGGGAGGGCGGCGAGCATCATCCACAACAGCTTTTTCATTTGTCCATTCCTTGTTTGTCCCGCGGCGTGCGGGTATGGGGAGTGGAGCAGAGGGCGTGTTGGGCTGGTATCGGAATTGTCCTAAGGGTTGTTGGCTGTGGGGTTTCTTCGGTTTGGTGCGTGTCGTAAATGCGCCGATCGGGCGTTATCGGTCGTCGTCTTGCGACCGACGCTACCAAGCCCAGGCATCCCGACGGTCCCATGGATCCATGCATTCCGTGCATCCCGTGGATCCATGCACCCCGTGAATCCCGTGCATCCGGTGTGACACCGGCATCCGATGCATCCCGTGTGTTCGGTGCATCCGTGCAGCCGGTGCGGCACATATATGCATCAGGAAATGCATCCGCCGCAGCCAACGCGTTGCGCGCGAATGATGCGTTGCTGGATCCCAGTCAGATCCAGCAGGCGATGTCGGGTGTCACTCGTCGACGATGTCGGTGGCGTAGCCGTCCCCGCCTGCGTTCTGCGCGCGGCGCAGGGCGGCGTGTGCGCCTTCCATGAAGGCCTTGGGCGTGCTGGCGGCGTCGGGTACGCGTGCATACAGTCCCGCTGACACCGTGATCGGGGTGGTCTGGCCGAGCTGTACCGGCACGTTCAAACCGCGTACGCGTGCTACCAGGTCTTCCACGACCTGCAGCGCGCCTTCGCCATTGGTGTCGGGAAGCAGCATGGCGAACTGATCGGTGCCGAGGCGCACGCTGATGTCATGCGGACGTCGCGCGTGTGCGGTCAGCTGTGAGGCAATCGCGCGCAGTGCGGCGTTGCCGGCATTCAATCCGTGCAGGTCCACCAGAGAGTTGAACTGATCCATCTGGATCATCACCACGCTCAATGGCCGCTGCAGGCGCTGGGCTGAACCGTGCTCTTCGCTCAGATGAAGCTCGAGGCGGGGGCGTGTGCCCAGTCGGGTTACCGGATCGGTGTGAATGAAGCGACGCCAGTGGACCAGGTTCCTGGCCAGCCACGCGGCGAGCAGGGCGGCCAGGGTGACGGCCGTGGCGACCGGCGCGAACCACACATCGCCCAGCCGCAACAGCAGGAAGCTGCCGAGCAGCACTGCCGGCAAGGCCAGCACCACGCCGCGGCGGGCGCGGGGCACGGCGAGCAGGGCACCGCACAGCATCACCAGAAGCGCGCTGAGCGTGGTCTGGGCCCAGCGCGGCATCAACCGCAGCGCTTTGTTGTCGAGCAGCATCGCAGCGACATTGGCCTGGTACTCGCTACCGCTCAGGCCGCGTACCGGCGCGCTCGGGGTGAGCAGCAGCGGCGCTTCGGCCGGGGTGGTCACGCCCACCAGCACCAGCCGACCGTGCAGCACACCGGGGTCGATGCGTCCCTCGAGCACGTCCACATAGGACAGCTGCGGGAAGGTGCGGGCCGGTCCGGCGAAACGCACCCGCACTTCGTGATTGCGACGCCACTGCCAAGGCGAAGTGTTTTCCGGAGCGGCTTCCAGTCGCCCGGGCAAGGGCGCGCGGCGACCGGCCAGCGCTACGCCCAGCGCCGGCCAGTGCGGTGAGCCGACCCCGGCAGTGAGGTACAGGCCGCGGCTGATTCCGTCTGGATCGACCTCGACATCGCTGTGGCCCAGCGTGGAGGCATTGGCGGCGATCATTGGAATGGGCAGCCGCTCTTCGGCGACACCCGGTCGCCGGGTCTGCACCGCCATCACCGGCAGCACGACCTGTCCGTTGCGGCGGATGGCCGCCGCCAGCTCTGCATCCTGGCTGGCGTCCTCGGTGTTCGGCTCGGACCACAGCAGGTCCATCACCACCCGGTGACTGCCGGCGTCGGTCAGGCGGTCCAGCAGCCGGGCATGCGTGGAACGTGGCCACGGCAGCGGGCCCAATGCCTTCACGCTCGGGGCGTCCATCGCGATGATCAGCAGGCGCGGGTCCGGGGTGTAGCGCCACTGACCCACCCAGCGGTCGTACAGGGCTTCGTCCTGCTTCCAGAACACCTGGGCGTGGCTGAGTGTGGCGGCCACCAATCCGGCCAGCACCAGCAGCGTGATGCGCCGGGGCCAGGACAGCGGGTGCGGCAAACGGTGTGAACTCACAATCATCTGAGCCCTGATGCACGGGGCTTGATTCGCGACCCCCATGGTCGGAACCGGACATCCCCCCGGATGGACCGGAGTGCATCGCACCCCGCGCCGGCATTATGACCCGGTTGCCGCGCGGGATAGAGGCCGCGAGCCGCTTTTGGCCCGGATCAGAACAGCAGCGCGGCCATCCGGCGACGGTAGCTGCCCACCAGAACCGGGTCCTCGATCACCTTGAAGGCATCCACCAGCAGCTTGCGCGGCAGGCCTTCGTTGAAGTTCGGGTCGCGCTCGAGGAGGGCGATGAACTGGTCCAGTGCAGCGCTGTCCTGGCCGCCCAGCAGCAGCTGCACGCCGCGCAGATGTCGGGCCTGCAGGTCGTCGCCATTGGCCGCAATCCGTGCCTCCAGTGCCTCCGGCGCGGGCGCGTCGTGCAGCGCACTGGCAAAATCCAGGCGTGCGCGGGCGCGGACGGCGCGCTCGTCGGTGGCCAGGTTGGCCGGCAGCGCATCAATCAGGGCGCGGGCTTCAGTGGTGCCGCCGGTCTGCAGCAGGGCCAGGGCAAGGTCCAGCTTCAGCGCATCGTTGTCCGGCTCGGCGGCGATGCTGGCACGCAGCACATCGACCTGGGCCTGGGGATCCAGCGGTGCCTCTTCGGCGACTGCATCGGCCGGCGCGTCAGCGGGGGTGATGCCATGCTGGGTCAGGAACTCGCGCAGCTGGCCTTCCGGCAGTGCGCCCGGGAAGCCGTCCACCAGTTGGCCGCCCTTGACCAGGAACACGGTCGGCACCGAGCGGATCTGGAACGCCGCGGCAATCTGCTGCTCCTTGTCCACGTCCACCTTGGCCAGCTCGAATGCGCCGTTGTACTCGGCCGCCAGCTTCTCCAGGATCGGTCCCAGGGTCTTGCAGGGTTCGCACCAGGTGGCCCAGAAGTCGACCAGCACCGGGGTCTGCAGGGACTTCTGCAGCACCTCGGCCTCGAAAGTGGCGGTGGTGGCTTCAAAGACGTGGGTCACTTCGCTCATGGCAGGACGTTCAACCGGTAAAGATGTCCCCAGTTTATGGTGACGCTTATGGCCCGGCGCAACCCCGGTCGATGGCACCTGCCGGCTATAGGCGCGCGCGTCCGTGTGCCTGACAATGGCGACATGCACACTCTTCAACGATTTGATCCCTGGCTGGGCGGCATTGCCGCCGTCCTGTTCATCCTGGCCGTGATCGGCTTCGGTGCGGCGCTGCCGGGCTACCTGCCGCTGGCACATCCGGTGGCGCTGCTCGGCGCGATAGGCGTGCCGAATGCGCGCGCGTTCAACGCCGTGGCATTCGTACTGCCCGGGCTGCTGGCGGTGGGGGTGGCACTGCGACTGCTGGCAAGGGGGCCGCGTACGGCACCGTGGTCGCTGCGGGTGGGCGGGCAGATGCTGCTGCTGTCCGGGCTCGCGTTTGCCGCCATGGGGGTGCTGCCACTGGATGCCAGCGACATTGAAAGCCGGGCCAGCCAGTACCACGCCAGCGCCTGGATGGTCTGGGTGCTGGCGTTCGTGCCCGGCGCGGTGCTGTCCGGGCTGGGCGAGCGCGGGGTCACGGGCGGAAAGCGGCTGGCGCTGCTCCACCTGGCCGCGGGCGTGCTGGTGGGCCTGGGGGCGCTGGTGCTGCAGATGGTCATGCCGGCCCCGCTGGCGCAGCGACTGGCCTTCTTGGTCTGGGCGCTGTGGTTGGCCGTAGTGCTGCCGATGGCCAGGCGCGGCCATTGAACCGGATGTGGGGCCGGGGCGTTGCGCGCTCCGCCTGGGGTGCGCTCCGGCACAGTCTTCACAATTCCTTGATATATCAACGGCATGAGGTTGCCGCGCGTGTCGTTTCCGGCACCGATTGGAGCACTTTGCCGCACTGCGGTACCCTGTGCCGCTTTGCCGCCGCACACGCGTTTCCATGACCAGCGTCGAACCCAACGTTTACGACCCGCAGCAGGTTGAATCCGCCGCCCAGAGCTTCTGGGATGCCACCCGTGCCTTCGAGGTGAACGAGTCTTCGGACAAGCCGAAGTACTACTGCCTCTCGATGCTGCCGTACCCGTCCGGTGCGCTGCACATGGGCCACGTGCGCAACTACACGATTGGCGACGTGATCAGCCGCTACAAGCGCATGACCGGTCACAACGTGCTGCAGCCGATGGGCTGGGACGCCTTCGGCCTGCCGGCAGAAAATGCCGCGATCAAGAACAAGACCGCGCCGGCCAAGTGGACCTACGCCAACATCGAACACATGCGTGGCCAGTTCAAGGCGATGGGCTACGCGATCGACTGGTCGCGCGAGTTCGCCACCTGCACGCCGGACTACTACGTGCATGAACAGCGCATGTTCACCCGTCTGATGCGCAAGGGCTTGGCCTACCGTCGCAACGCGGTGGTGAACTGGGACCCGATCGACCAGACCGTGCTGGCCAACGAACAGGTCATCGACGGCCGCGGCTGGCGCTCGGGCGCGCTGGTGGAAAAGCGCGAGATTCCGCAGTGGTTCCTGCGCATCACTGACTACGCCCAGGAACTGCTGGACGGCCTGGACGACCTGCCGGGCTGGCCGGACTCGGTCAAGACCATGCAGCGCAACTGGATCGGCCGCTCGGAAGGGCTGGAAATCCAGTTCGACGTGCGTGACGTCGACGGCGGCGTGCTGGACCCGCTGCGCGTGTTCACCACCCGTCCGGACACCGTGATGGGCGTGACCTTTGTATCGATCGCGGGCGAACACCCGCTGGCGCTGCATGCCGCCAAGTCGAACCCGGCGCTGGCGGCGCTGCTGGCCGAGATGAAGCAGGGCGGTGTGTCCGAAGCCGAACTGGAAACCCAGGAAAAGCGCGGCATGGACACCGGCCTGCGCGCGGTGCACCCGGTGACCGGCGATACCGTGCCGGTGTGGGTGGCCAACTTCGTGCTGATGGGCTACGGCACCGGTGCCGTCATGGCCGTGCCGGGCCACGACCAGCGCGACAACGAATTTGCCAACAAGTACAACCTGCCGATCCGCCAGGTCATCGCGCTGAAGAACCCGCGCAAGGACGAGGCCACCTATGACGGCAGCCGCTGGCAGGACTGGTACGGCGACAAGAGCCGTGAGACCGAGCTGGTCAATTCCGCCGAGTTCGACGGCCTGGACTTCCAGGGGGCGTTTGAAGCCCTGGCCGAGCGCTTCGAGCGCAAGGGTCAGGGTCAGCGCCGCGTCAACTACCGTCTACGCGACTGGGGCGTGAGCCGCCAGCGCTACTGGGGCTGCCCGATCCCGGTGATCTACTGCCCGAAGTGCGGTGCCTTGCCGGTGCCGGAAGAACAGCTGCCGGTGGTCCTGCCGGAAGACGTCAACTTCGTTGGCACGGGTTCGCCGATCAAGGCCGACCCGGAATGGCGCAAGACCACCTGCCCGGACTGCGGCGGTGCGGCCGAGCGTGAGACCGACACCTTCGACACCTTCATGGAGTCGAGCTGGTACTACGCCCGCTACACCTCGCCGGGTGCGCGCGACGCCGTGGACAAGCGCGGCAACTACTGGCTGCCGGTGGACCAGTACATCGGCGGTATCGAACACGCGATCCTGCACCTGATGTACTTCCGTTTCTTCCACAAGCTGCTGCGTGATGCGCGCATGGTGGACAGCAACGAGCCGGCGCAGAATCTGCTGTGCCAGGGCATGGTCATCGCCGACACCTACTACCGCCAGAACGAGGACGGCTCCAAGGACTGGATCAACCCGGCCGACGTGGACGTGCAGCGTGACGAGCGCGGCCGCATCATCGGTGCGACGTTGATCGCCGACGGCCAGCCGGTGCAGATCGGTGGCACCGAGAAGATGTCCAAGTCCAAGAACAACGGCGTCGACCCGCAGGCCATGGTGAGCAAGTACGGTGCCGACACCGTGCGTCTGTTCTCGATGTTCGCGGCACCGCCGGAACAGTCGCTGGAGTGGAACGAAGCTGGCGTGGACGGCATGGCGCGTTTCCTGCGCCGGCTGTGGGCGCAGGTGCACAAGCACGCCGCCGACGGTGCCGTCCCGGCGCTGGACGTGGCCGCGCTCAATGCCGAGCAGAAGGCGCTGCGCCGCAAGACCCATGAAACCATCGGCAAGGTCAACGACGACTTCGGTCGCCGCCACAGCTTCAACACCGCCATTGCCGCGGTGATGGAGCTGATGAACGCGCTGGCCAAGTTCGATGACAGCTCCGAGCAGGGTAGGGCGGTACGTCAGGAGGCCCTGCAGGCCACCGTGCTGCTGCTCAACCCGATCACCCCGCATGCCAGCCACGCGCTGTGGCAGGTGCTGGGCAAGGGCGAGTCGCTGCTGGAAGACCAGCGCTTCCCACAGGCCGACGAGGCCGCGCTGGTGCGTGACGCGGTGACCCTGGCGGTGCAGGTCAATGGCAAGCTGCGTGGCACCATCGAGGTGGCCGCGGACGCCCCGCGTGACCAGATCGAAGCGCTGGGTGTGGCCGAGCCGAATGCGGCCCGGTTCCTGGAGGGTCTGACCGTGCGCAAGATCATCATCGTGCCGGGCAAGATCGTGAACATCGTGGCGGGGTGATCCCCGCCCGGCACTACGTTCACGTGCAATCGGGCATGGTGTCCGGCAATCCCTTGCCGGCACCGCCCGGCTCCATCAGACTGTATCCATGACTCGATTCCTGCTTGCCGTTCTGCTCACCCTGACCCTGGCCGGGTGCGGCTTCCATCTGCGCAACAAGCTGATGCTGCCGGCCGACACCGCTGCCGTGCGGGTGGTCTCCACCGCCCCCTACAGCGAACTGGCCAAGCTGCTGCGTCGGGGCCTGCAGGCGTCGGGCGCGGAACTGGCCGACGAAGACAGCAAGGGTCCGGCGGCGCAGCTGCAGGTGCTCTCCGAGCGCTGGGGTGACCTGCCCATCGCGATCGACGCACAGGGCCGTGCGCAGGAATACAGCCTGCGCTATGCGGTCATCTTCGTGTTCCGTCGCGAAGACGGCAGCGACCTGGTGCCGCAGCAGGTGATCGAACTCTCGCGTGACTACGTGTCGCCGCCGACCGACGCCACTGGTACCACCACCGAGCGCGAGATCCTGGCCGACGAACTGCGCCGCGAGATGTCCGCGTCGATCATGCGTCGTATCGACAGCGTGGTGCGCAAGGAACTGGAACGCGGTCGCGTGCCCAGCCCGGCAGCTCCGGCGACCGCACCGGCAGCGCCGGTGGTGCCGCCGCAGGGCTCCTGAGCCGGCATCGCCCGCTCCCGCATGGAACTGCGTCCGGAACAACTCGCCAGCCAACCGGCCAGCCAGCCTCTGGCTCCGGTCTATCTGATCGCCGGGCCTGAAACCCTGCGCGTACTCGAGGCTGCCGACGCCATCCGTGCGCGCGCCCGCGCCGACGGGGTGAACGAACGCGAGGTGTTTGACGCCGACGGTCGCGATTTCGACTGGAACCAGCTCGACGGCACCTTCAATGCGCCCAGTCTGTTCAGCGCCCGCCGGCTGGTCGAAGTACGCCTGCCCAGCGGCAAGCCGGGCAAAGAGGGCAGTGAAGTGATCAGCCGGTTCTGCGCCAACCCCGCGCCGGACGTCATTCTGCTGATCACCTGCAACGAATGGAGCAAGGCGCACCAGACCAAATGGACCGAGGCTGTCGGCCGGGTCGGGGTGCTGTCGGTGGCGTGGGCGATCAAGCCCCACGAACTGCCCGAATGGATCGAACGCCGGCTGCGCCAGAAAGGCCTGCGTGCCGATCCCGCGGCCGTGCAGCGCCTGGCCGAACGGGTGGAGGGCAATCTGTTGGCCGCCGCCCAGGAAATCGACAAGCTCGCGCTGCTGGCCGCGGGTCAGACCCTGGACGCCAACACCATGGAGTCGCTGGTCGCCGATGCGGCCCGCTATGACGTGTTCCGCCTGCTGGAAGCGACCTTCTCCGGCCAGCCAGCGGCCGTACTGCGCATGCTGGCGGGCCTGCGTGGCGAGGGCGAGGCGGTGGCCGCACTGATGCCGATGGTGATCCGCGAACTGCTCTCCACCGCCGGTCTGGCGCGGGCGCAGGCACGAGGCGGCAACCTGACCGCGGAAATGAAAAGCCGCGGCATCTGGGAGGCACGCCAGGCCCCGTTCAAGCGCGCACTGCAGCGTCACCCCGAGCCCAAGCGCTGGGAGCGCTTCGTGGCCGAGGCCGGGCTGGTGGACCGCATGGCCAAGGGGCGCGCCGACGGCGACCCGTGGCTGGGCCTGGAGCGGCTGCTGGTGGCGGTGGCCGAAGCGCGTGCGGTGCGGTTGCTGGCGCGCGCCTGATGCCACTGCGCATCTACTACGGCGGCACCTTCGACCCGGTGCATCTGGGGCATCTGGCGATTGCGCGGGCCGCGCGTGATCAGTTGCAGGTGGCGGTGCGGCTGCTGCCAGCGGCGGACCCGCCGCACCGCGCGCCGCCCGGTGCCACGGCAGAGCAGCGCGCGCGCATGCTGGAACTGGCGATTGCCGATGAACCCGGCCTGCTGGTGGACCGGCGCGAAATCGAGCGCGCGCAGCTGCACCCGGGCGAGCCGTCCTACACGGTGGACTCCCTGCGTGACCTGCGGGCGGAACTGGGGCCGCGCCAGCCCATCGCCTGGCTGGTGGGCGCGGACAGCCTGCGCAGCCTGGACCAGTGGCATGAATGGGGGGCCCTGTTCGGGCTGTGTCATTTCATCGTCGCCGACCGGATGGGCAGCCCGCTGCAGAGCGGGCTCCCTGCGTCACTGGCGGTGGCCCTGCACGGGCGCTTCGTCAGCGACGATCGCGCGCTGTTTGCCGCGCCGGCCGGTCGAATACTGCGCCTGCGCGGGCCGTTGCGGGCAGAATCCGCCACGGCGGTGCGTGAACAGATCGCCCACGGTGGTGCCTGGCGCGCGCTGTTGCCAGACGCGGTGGCGGACTACGTGTCCGACCAGGGGCTGTACGCAGGCGGCGTGTGAATACGTTCAGGCCCCGCGCCCCGTATAATCGCCCCAACACTTTTTGAGTTTCCCTGCTTTGAGCGACCAGACCCAGCCCCAGACCATCAAGGTCGACCTGCCCCATCCCGCGCCTTCCGTCGAGCAGCTGCTGCAGTGCGTGCGTAACGCGACCGAAGAGCTGAAGGCCAAGGATGTCGTGGAGATCGATGTCATCGGCAAGTCCAGCGTCGCCGACTACATGGTGATCGCCTCGGGTACGTCCAGCCGTCACGTCAAGTCGATTGCCGACGAAGTGGTGAAGTTCGCCAAGCAGGCCGGCAACATGCCGCTGGGCGTGGAAGGCGAGCGCGAAGCCGAATGGGTGCTGGTCGACCTGGGTGATGTCATCGTCCACGTAATGCTGCCGCGCGTGCGCGAGTACTACGCGCTGGAGCGTCTGTGGAGCGTCGGCGACCAGCCGCCGAGCCTGCTTGATGAAGACGGGCAGGACGACGACGAAGACGATTACGCCGCGCGTTGAAAGCCAAGCTGATCGCCACTGGCGAACGCGCGCCCGCGTGGGTGGCGCAGGGCTTCGCCGAATATCAGAAACGGCTGTCGCACTGGCTGCCGTTTGAACTGGTGGAAATCGAACCCGGTCTGCGCGGCAAAGGGCGCGATCCGCGTCGGGCGACCGACGATGAAGGAAAGCGGGTCATTGCCGCGCTGCCCAAGAATGCGTACATCGTGGCACTGGATGTGCCGGGACGACAGCTCAGTTCCGAGCAGCTGGCGCAGCGTCTGGAGCACTGGCGCAGCCAGGGCCGCGATCTGGCATTCCTGATCGGCGGCCCGGAAGGGCACTCGCCGGAAGTGTCGGCACTGGCCGATGAGAAGTGGTCGATCGGTCCGCTGACGCTGCCGCACATGCTGGTGCGGCTGGTCGTGGCCGAGCAGCTGTATCGCGCGGCCGCGATGCTGGCCAATCATCCTTATCACCGGGCCTGACGAAAGGGGTTACATCCGGTGGAAATCCCGGTTACAATGCGCACCCCGCCCGAATAGCTCAGCCGGTTAGAGCACTTGACTGTTAATCAGGGGGTCGTTGGTTCGAGTCCAACTTCGGGCGCCAAGTTTCAGAGCCTCGCAGCGATGCGAGGCTTTTTTTTTGCGCGTCGTCGGGTGAGCGCTTTTCGCATTTGTTGAATGGGCTGGCGGGTGGCAGGTCGCTAGGGTTGATGCCCCCCCCAACAATGTGGAGAAACCATGGGCCCGATGATCGGTGCTTCTTCATCGCCAAGCCTTGCTGGCAAGAGCACGAGCCTGCAGCAAACCCTTCAGAAGATCGATGCGCCGCTTCCCCGGGAACCGGATAAGTTGCTCGATCTGTTGAACGAGGTGCACAACGCGAAGGGCACGATTGAAATAGAAGTGAGAGAGTTCCGGGTCAATCATTCGGATCAACTCGCGTCACTGCGCAAGTTCCGAGGTCAGGCCGAATCTCTGGAAAGGCTTCGCATGGTGCTGCAGAACATCCGCAATCCGAACGCCGCGCTGCGCGTCACCCGCGACGGCAAGGTCAAGGCGGGCGTGCACTGGTTGAAGCGAATGGTGGCACCTCAGGTCTACAACGAACAGCAGAAGCGGGCCTGCGAGAAGTTCGGCGAGAACAACGCCACGGCTAAGAAGGTGCTGCCCCGCGTCACAGAGGCATTGTCATCAACGCAGCGGGATATGGCTAAGCTGAATGCGTCGTTGGCTGCCTTGGCTCAGAACGAGGTTTACCTCGAGCAGCTGAAGGGGTTCGCAAACCGCATCAACCTGAAACACTTCATTGCATCTGGCCGCGGAGAGATCTCGCCGGCGCAGCCCCGCAGCTTGTGGTCGCTGCAAGACGGGGACCCGAAGAGGTTCGAAGGTCGTGGCGGGATGTAACTGACAGCGACACAGAAACGCCCCGGGCATTGCGCGCGGGGTTTGTGTTTTATAAAAGTTTTGTTAATTTAAAGTGT
>NZ_JASCOZ010000110.1 GCF_029960115.1 Stenotrophomonas sp. PS02289 | reverse complement strand
CATTCGCCGGGCCAACATTGAAACGGAATTCCTGGGCCGTGCCCGGCTGGCCCCATTGCCAGCCGGGCGGTCCCGCGGCGACGTCCTGTCGCCTTACAAAGCCAGGTCCTGGATGCGCTGCACCCAGCCCGCCCCGTCATCGGATGCGCTGGCCACCTGCCCGAGCAGGTCGAACACCGCATCGCTGAAGCCACCGATGTGCAGCACGTCCTGGCGCTGCACGGTCTGGCTGCTGGTGGTGGGCTGCAGGTCGATGCACACCAGCCGCGCCTGCGGGCAACGCTGCTTCAGCGTCTCCCACTCGCGCATCGTGGCGGTGCCACCGCCACCGCGGGTGTCGCGCCAGCTTTCGTTGTCCGACACCAGCACCAGCAGGTCCACCTGCGCCCGCTTGGCGTTGAGGTACTTCAGCGGCGCACTGACAGCCGTACCTCCACCGTTGATCGCCAGCTGGCGCGCCAGGGTCATCACGCTGTCGCGTGGGTTGACCCGGATGTGCCGGACCTCGGTGTCGAACGGCAACACCTGGGCCTGCGGCTGCCCGCGCAGCACACACGCCGCGATCAGCGCCGCCACGTCCACGCAGCGTGCCGCGGTGGTCGCGCCCTGGCGGTAACCGGTCACTGGCGACTGCATCGAGCCGGACACGTCCACCGCCACCACCACCCGACCCTGCAATACCGGCACCGACGCGGTCGCCACTTCCATGGCGTCGTGCAGCGCTTCCAGGATCGGCAGCGGCAGGTCGTTGGCAGCGTGGTACGCCATCATCAGCTGGTACGGCAGCACCCGGGCGCGGCGGATCTGCGCCGGGTCCCGCAGCTTGGCGGCCATGGCCTGCACCATCGCCTCGTCACCGAACACGCCGTGGCGTGCGAAGGTGTTGAGGTTCATGCGCAGCTGCTGCCAGGACGCGTTGCGGGCCAGCATCGACCACTGCGCCGTATCCAGCGACAGCGCACTGAAGTACTGGAACGGCAGGTCGGGCGGCGTGCCCACCGGTGCCTGCTTGAAGGCTTCATATGCCTGCAGCAGCGCCGGCAGCTTATCGGCTGCATACGGACGACCGACGATCCACGCGTACAGCGCCTCACGTCCGGCATCGGCCGGCTTGGGGTGCACCATGCGGATCACGTCCGCCAGCGACGGCTGCTGACCGATGGCCGCACGCACCAGCGTTTCCGCCGAGGCCTGCTGCACCCACTGCCGCACCAGCCGCTTGGGCAGCGAGCCCAGCGAGCGCCGGCCCACCTGGCCGCTGCGCATGATCTGCACGAAGGTGCGCAGCTGGCGACCGTTGTCGATCACCTTCGGAAAGGCCCGGGCAAACGATTCCGGATCACGCAGGCTGAGCAGTGCCAGCAGCAGCACCGGCATGTCCTTCATGTGCGCCTTCTGGCGTGCATACACTGCGGTGCGCGCCACGAAGCCCGGCTCGAGCTGCTCGCTCAGCGCCAGCACCTGCTCCAGCTGGCTGTCGGCGTCGCTATAGAAGGTGCTGTTGAGGCAGCCCGTGCCGGCGAACAGCGCCAGTGCCGCACGCGGGTCGCGCTTATAAGCCAGCCCACCGGCTTCATTGACGGTGGTCGCCTGCGGCAGCACCGCGCCGCGCATCCGCGAGAAGAGAGAAAGGTTGGCCATGTGCTTCGTCCTTGGCGGGAACAGCCCGCGTCGTGTCTTGCTGGGTATAGAGCAATGCCCGTGCCAACTTTTGCGCAAGCTTGTTATCGCATTGATTTAGTTATGTTTTTATCGGGCACGCCGCTGGATCAGCCACACCAAGGTCCGGTTTTGTATATAGTGATCGCGCCTGATTTATACGGATGTATACATGGACAAGCGGCAGGTGGTGTTCGGCATGCTCGGCACCCAGCTCGACACCGGCTCGGGCCCCAAGCGCTGGGAGAAATGGCGGCCCACGGTCGCGCTGGGCATGCACGAGGACTTCGTGCCGGACCGCGTGGAGCTGCTGCTGGACGAGCGCCGCTTCGGCAAGCTCGCCACGCAGGTCTGCGAGGACCTGGTGCAGGTGGCCCCGGACCTTCAGGTGCATCGGCACGACGTGTACATGGCGGATCCGTGGGAATTCGAAGGCGTCTATGCCTGCCTGCATGACTTCCTGGCCGCCTATCCGTTCGCACCGGACGAGGAGGACTACTACCTCCACATCACCACCGGCACCCACGTCAGCCAGATCTGCTGGTTCCTGCTCACGGAAAGCCGTCACTTCCCGGGCCGCCTGCTGCAGACCTCGCCGCCGCGCAAGCAGGAAAGCGATCAGGCCGGCACGTATGCGCTGATTGATCTCGACCTTTCTCGCTACGACCGCATCGCACAGCGTTTCGCGCAGCAGCAGCTGCAGGACCGCGACTTGCTCAAAAGTGGCATCGCCACCCGTAACGCGGCCTTCAACCGGATGATCGAGCAGATCGAGATCGTCGCCACGCGCTCGCGCGCGCCGATGCTGCTGACCGGCCCCACCGGTGCCGGCAAGAGCCACCTCGCCCGGCGCGTGTTCGATCTGAAGAAACTCAAGCACCAGCTGCCAGGTCGCTTCGTCGAAGTGAACTGCGCCACCCTGCGCGGCGACGGCGCGATGAGCACGCTGTTTGGCCACACCAAGGGTGCCTACACTGGTGCCGCCAGTGACCGCGCCGGTCTGCTCCGTTCGGCCCATCAGGGCTTGTTGTTCCTGGACGAGATCGGCGAGCTGGGACTGGACGAACAGGCGATGCTGCTGCGTGCACTGGAAGACAAGCGCTTCCTGCCGGTCGGCAGCGACCGCGAAGTGGAGAGCGATTTCCAGCTGATCGCCGGCACCAACCGCGACCTGCAGGCAGCCGTGCGTGCGGGGCGTTTCCGCGAGGACCTGCTGGCGCGCTTGAACCTGTGGACCTACCAGCTGCCCGGCCTGGCGCAGCGACGTGAAGACATCGAGCCCAACCTCGCCTTCGAACTGGAGCGTTTCTCGCGCGAGCAGCACCAGCAGGTGCGGTTCAATGCCGAGGCCCGCGCGCGCTATCTTGCCTTCGCAACGGGTGCGGATGCCGCATGGACCGGCAACTTCCGCGACCTCGGAGCCTCGGTCATGCGGTTGGCAACGCTGGCCAATGCCGGGCGCATCCAGACCGAAGGCGTGGAAGAGGAGATTTCACGATTGCGGCAGCAGTGGTCGGGCGGAGATACCCCTTCCCCGCTGGATGCGTTGCTGGGTGACGGGGTACAGGAACTGGACCGTTTCGATCGGATCCAGCTGGAAGACGTGGTCCGGGTGTGTGCGCAGGCCAAGTCGCTGTCAGCGGCCGGCCGCGAGCTGTTTGCCGTGTCACGCACCCAGCGCGCCAGCACCAACGATGCGGACCGGCTGCGCAAGTACCTGGCACGGTTTGGCCTGGACTGGGAACAGGTGCGCGGCGCGCACAGCTGAGCCTGACTGAGGAGACGCGCATGGCGCGTCACTACGCAGCACCTGACCGGGGTAGAGTCGGTCGCAAGACGACTGCCGATAGCAGTGATCGGCAGGGTAACGCATGACCGGTAACGGAGAAGCGCTTCTTCGCCCAAATGTCGGTCGTTAAGGCAGTAATCCATGCTACTGCCGGCCGTCTGGCGACCCAGCCTACCGCTCACCACAGAATCATCCAGCGTAGGCACCGAAACCATAGGTTAGAACCCAGGACAATAATGCGGCATTGTATATTCCGTGCAGGAGCGCCCGTTGCGATAGACCAAACTCATGTTTCAGAGCGAGCCAGCTCAACGTAAGCGAGAACGCGAACGCGGGGATAGCCATATCGCTGTGAGCCAAGGCAAATATTGTTGAGACAATGAGAATGGCAAGCACTCGAGGCGACACCAACCTCGAGAGCCAAGACGGCGTGACGCCTTCGATTCCTCTGAGCGCAAGATGTCTCGCCAGCTTCTCTTCAAATAGCGGCGAAACAACTGCGGCACCTATGAATCCAGCAACTATGTCAATGCGCTTCAAGCGTTGAGGATCTGGAAATGAGAGGCGCTTGGCATCAGGAAGCGCATAAACAATCAGCCACACAGCAAAGAACGCTGCTGCGACGGTGAGTGCCACAACGAGTACTGTTACTGACCAAGGCCTACGCGGCTCTTCAGGGAACAGCGCAACCATGAGCAAGAACGCCATCGCCTCAGTGATGATTTTTGCACCATATATGCCGGCGTCGGCTAACAGCGCTCCGATGAAGCTCACTGCTACCCAGCTAACAGCTGCACAGATCAGGAAGTTCTCTGGAGTGGGTAACGGCCTCTTCATGAAATCCTCTGATAGCAGGCACTGAACGAGATGCTCCCGGTCGAACTGCACCGGGAGCAACTGCATTACTTTGCCATCAGGTTGTATGCGTCGTACAGGTCGCCAGACGAATGCCGATAGCAGTGCGCAGCAGCGGAGAAGCGCTTCTCCGCTCGAGCTTCTGTCGTTAAAGCAGTAATCCATGCTACCGGCGGTCGTCTGGCGACCGACCCTACCTTTCGCCACATCCGGTATCGCATACTGATCGCCCTCTCACAAGGAAGCGGAAAACACATGGCGGCGAGCGACTTTGATGTGGAACTGGATGAGCTGAAACGCAGATCTGTAGAACGACTCTTCGCTGCAGAGGTGTTCGATGCCCCGGCATTCGAGGCACTGTTGCGATATCTCCGTGGCAAATCCGTGCAGATCAAGGAAGAGCACGTGGTATCCAAACAGGTACTGCAGTGCCTGCTCCTTGCCAAAAGTTCCATTGAAAGCCGATCGGAGTATCTGCCCGAAGTCCGGGCCGGATTGCCCATCGCGAACGAGTTCAGCTACTTGTTGGCCATCATTGCGAATGGAGAAGCGTACGAAGACCGCAAGCCGGGTGTTCCGCGCATCATCTGAGCATCCCCGCGCGGGGTGGCCAAAGCCGCGCGCAATCCGCATTGGTAGAGTCGGTCGACAGACGACTGTCGATAGCGGTGATCGGCAGAGTGACGCATGACCGGTAGCGGAGAAGCGCCTCTCCGCCCGGACATCAATCCTTCAGGCGCGAAGACGTCTTCACCATACGCCCCACTCCTTCGACCCCTGCATCGGAGCTTCGCCGGCATCCTCTAACGCGGGCAACGGCGCGATCCGCTCGGCAGGATGCGGCACCTGGCGCTCGGCCAGTTGCAGATCGAAGCGCACCTGCAGGTTCATCCAGAACCAGGGCGAGGTGTCGAAATAGTGCGCCAGACGCAGTGCCGTATCGGCGCTGATGGCGGTAGAACCGCGGGTGATGGTGGCGATGCGGGTGTGCGACACCTGCAACGCTTCGGCGAGGGCGCGACTGGAGAGCTTCTGCGGGCGCATGAAGTCTTCGACCAGAATCTGCCCCGGGTGCAGTAGGGGGATGTCGCCGCCACGTGGCATGGCGGTCATGGGGTGTTGTTTGATGACGGGTACGTCCGGTCCGATCTTGTGCATGGCAAACCTCTCTGGGGTGTACGGCTCCCGCCGGGATGGCGGGAGCCGGGAGGTTAGAACCGTGACCAATCAGCAACTCGAAAAGAACGGCGGGCGTATTTCCCCTTGCGGGGTCTTTTATTAGCCACCCTCCCGACGCTGGACGTACGTTCCGGCGCAGGACAACGTTGTTGATCGGTCAGGGATTCTACGCCCCGGGGACTACCTTGCAGGAGACGAACCACAACGGACATAGCCAATTGCGAAAGAATCGTGGCGGATTCCCGGCGCACGAGCAAACGCCGCGACGCAATCGGCACGGCGTGATACGGGAACGCTTGTGACAGTAGGCGTGCGCGCGTGAGTTGAATATGCGTACGGCGCGGCTACGGATGTTTGAAAATGTGACGCAAATTCGCATTTCTGCGAGGTGCGAAGCACCGCCCAATGTTGGAATTGGGTCGATTGCGACACACCACGTGATTACGCGGTGCGCACCACACGTGCACCCTGGCACAGCGGGTAGGTTGCTACCAGCTCGGCGATGCGTTCGTTCAACGTATCGAAGCTGCTGCCATACAGGTACAGCGCCGTTTCGGTCGGGCCCTGCCACCAGCTGCAGACTTCGCCCACGCCTTCGATGTTCGCCACGATCTTCTCGAACAGCTCGTTGGAGTCGTACTGTTCGTACACCTCGTCCGGCAGGTCGGTGCCGTTGAGGTACAGACCCAGCCCTTCGGTCACGCCGAACGCTTCGTCGGGCGCGCCGGCGCGCTGCACCACCGAGCCCTTCGGTGCGCCCAGCTGATCCATCAGCGCGATGATCTTGGGCAGGTCGTCGGCATTGTTCAGTGCGACTTCGATGTCGCCGTATTCCACTTCGCCGTCGTCCGTGAGTGCGGTGCCGCCACCAACGATCTCGCCCAGCGTTGCCCCTTCCAGCAGACCCTCAAGCGGGTCTTCGAACAGCACATGGCGGTGTTCGGGCTGCAGACGGGCGTTGAGTTTGAGGGTGACGATGAAGGGCGTGTCGGTCATGGCGGCGTTCCGGGGGTGGTCGCGAAGCATTGTACGGGGCGCGGGTCAGCGCAGGTGGGGTGGCACTTTCCGCTTCAGCAGCTCGACCAGCATCGGGTCCATGAAGTCGTAGTCATCCGGGATGTCCAGGCAGATGATCCGCTTGCCGTTCAACCACTGCCGGTGACGGCTGGACAGCCGGTTGCGGTGGGCGCGCTCCATCACGAAGATGATATCGGCCCACTGCAGCAGCTCCGGGCTGACCGGCACCTCGGCGTCGGCCAGCAGGCCAGCCGAGGCGGTTTCAATGCCCGGCCAGTCGGCGAATACCTGTTCGGCCGTTGGGCTGCGCAGGCGGTTCTGGCTGCACAGGAAGAGGACGTTACGACTCATTGCAGCCCCTGAATCCGTGGCGCGCTTCAGTTGATGAACCGAAGGACGGCATGCCCACTGGCGGCGGCTTCTCGATAGAAAGCCACCAGGTCAGCGTGGTACTCCAATATGTAATCAAGGCCTTCTTCGCCTTCTTCTTCCCAGATGTTCGGGTAGATTTCCGCAGCATCCATGGCAGCCCCATCAAATCGCGCGCGCAGCTCGGAGACCGGAATCCGCGCCAGCGCGGCGTCCACGGCAGCGACCTGTTCGGCGGATATCCAGCAGGCCGGGCCGTAACCGATGTCCTCGCCGATTTCCTGCCCACCCAGCACGGCTACTGCCAGCGGCCCCTCGACCGTGTCGGCACCCCCGTTCAATAGGAAGTCCAACGCATGCCACGCCTTGTCCAGGTCGATATGACGTACGTCTGCTCCCCTCTCTTCCTCGTCCAGGAAGGGAATCACGCCTGAAGGATCCTCCAGCAGAGTCTCCAGGCGTGCCACCGGTAGCGAAACAAGATTGCCCATCATCGACATCGTCAGCTCCTTTCATCCGTGCAGGGGGCGTAAGTTGTTCGACGTTTTATCACACGAACCGGTCGCGCCGGTTGAGATCGCCGGGCAAAGCCCGGCGTTACAGCACCGTCAGGTTGGCGTAGGCCATCACCAGCCACTTGCTGCCGGCTTCGGCGAACTCCACCTGCACGCGCGCGTGCGCACCGCTGCCTTCATAGTCGGTGACCATGCCCTCGCCGAACCGGGCGTGGGTGACCATGGCTCCCAGCTTCAGCGGCGGGGCTTCGATGGCGGTGTGGCCCATGACCCGGTTGGCCCCCAGCGAGGCCGGGCGGGCGATCTGCACCTTCGGCCGCACCTCATTGAGCAGTTCGCGCGGGATCTCGCGCAGGAAGCGCGAGGGCACGTTGTAGTTGTCCTGGCCGTGGATGCGGCGCGACTCGGCGTAGCTGAGCACGAGCTTCTGCCGGGCGCGGGTGATGCCCACATAGGCCAGGCGACGCTCTTCCTCCAGGCGGCCACTTTCCTCCAGCGAGCGGGCACTGGGGAAAAGACCGTCTTCCATGCCCGCCAGGAACACCAGCGGGAACTCCAGACCCTTGGCCGAGTGCAGGGTCATCAGCTGCACGCCCTCCTCGCCTGCCTGGGCCTGGCCTTCGCCGGCCTCCAGCGAGGCGTAGGACAGGAAGGCGACCAGCTCGCTCATGGTCTCGCCGGTTTCTTCGATGTCGTCCTCGCGACGCGTGAAGCGCGAGGCGACCGAGATCAGTTCGTCCAGGTTGTCCGAACGTGATTCGGAATCGAGCGTGTTGCGGCTTTCCTTGGCCCAGTGCTCGCGCAGGCCCGAGCGCACCAGCACATGCTCGATGCGCTCGGCCAGGGTCATGTCGCCGGCTTCATGCTGCAACTGGTTGACGAGGGTAAGGAAGCCGGCCAACGCGTTGCGCGCACGCGCGGCCAGTTCGTTGCCCTGCGCGGTGAGCATGGTGGCTTCCCACAGCGAAATGGCCTGGCTGCGGGCCAGCCGGCGCACCTCGTCGAGGGTGCGGTCGCCGATGCCACGGGTGGGCGTGTTCACCGCGCGCTCGAAGGCAGCGTCATCGTCGCGGTTGGTCATCAGACGCAGATAGGCCAGTGCGTCCTTGATTTCGGCACGCTCGAAGAAGCGCATGCCGCCGTACACGCGGTACGGCACCTGCTCGGAGATCAGCGCTTCTTCAAACGCACGGGACTGCGCATTGCTGCGGTAAAGCACAGCGGCGTCGGCGTAGCTGCCACCGTCGCGGACCCACTGGCGGGCGCGTTCGACCACATAGCGCGCTTCGTCCATTTCGTTGTAGGCCGCATACAGATCGATGGGTTCACCGTCGCCGCTGTCGGTCCACAGTTCCTTGCCGATGCGGTCGGGGTTGTGCGCGATCACCGCATTGGCCGCGCCGAGGATGTTGGCGCTGGAACGGTAGTTCTGCTCCAGGCGCACGGTCTGCGCACCCGGGAAGTCTTTCAGGAAGCGCTGGACGTTTTCCACCTTGGCACCGCGCCAGCCGTAGATGGCCTGGTCGTCGTCGCCGACCACGAAGACGTGGCCGCTGTCACCGGCCAGCACGCGCACGAACGCGTACTGGATGGCGTTGGTGTCCTGGAATTCGTCGACCAGGATTTCGCGGAAGCGCGAACGGTAATGCGCCAGCAGTGCGGGGTTGTCGCGCAGCAGCTCATGGGCGCGCAGCAACAGCTCGGCAAAGTCCACCAGGCCAGCACGGTCGCAGCGCTCCTGGTAGGCGGCGTAGGCCTGGCGCATCGTCTCCAGCCAGTGGTCGCTGGGTTCGGGCTGGATGTGTTGCGGACGGCGGCCTTCGTCTTTCTGCTCGTTGATCCACCAGGCAATCTGCTTGGGCGGGTACTTGCTGTCGTCGATCTCCAGCTGCTGCACGACGCGCTTGACCAGTCGCAGCTGGTCGTCCGAGTCCAGCACCTGGAAGCTGTCAGGCAGCTTGGCTTCGGCGAAGTGCAGGCGCAGCAGGCGGTGGGCCAGTCCGTGGAAGGTGCCGATCCACATGCCACGGCTGCCGTGCGGCAGCTGCGCGTCGATGCGGTGGCGCATTTCGCCGGCGGCCTTGTTGGTGAAGGTGACCGCGAAAATGCCATGGGTAGGCACGCCGAAGACTTCATGCAGCCAGGCGATGCGGTGGGTCAGTACGCGGGTCTTGCCGGAACCGGCACCGGCCAACACCAGATGGTGGCCGGGCGGGGCGGACACGGCCTCGCGCTGGGCGGGGTTGAGCCCGTCGAGCAGGTGGGAGACATCCATGACGCCATTTTACCCCGGCCAGTGGCGCGCCGGGGCAGCGCACGCAACGGGTTCAGCCAATCGTGGCGCGCGCGGCCTGTTGCGCCTGCACGCGCAGTTCGGGAATGGCCAGGCTTTCCCACAAGGTACCGATGCGCAGGCTGCCCACCAGCCACAGGCCGGGTTGCGGCATGCCGTGGGCGTCATGCAGCTGGCCGCTGTCCGGATCGGCGTCCAGACCCAGCCCGTGTGGGCCGGGGCGCGCATGGCCGTCGGCCAGCAGCTGTTGCAGCACCGGATTGCGCAGGCCCAGTGCGCGGATCTCCACGCCGGTGGCGTTGATCAGCGCACCGACGTTGAACGGCGGCGTGCCGCGCCCGTGCACTTGAAGCGTGGCGTCCTGCACCAGCACGGCATCCAGTCGCGCGCGATGGCGCTGCAGTTGGCCGCTCTGTTCGGCCGTGGCCAACTGCGCGTGCACGGACTCGGCGATGCGGTGGCGGTGCACGTCCCAGTAACGCACCACATGACGCAGGAAGCGGCGCTGGTCAGCGGCATCCAGGCTGCGCCACAGCGCCTGACCCAGCGGGCGGATGCGATCCATCACCGCCTGCCACGGCAGACCCTGTGCATGCGCGGCGCGCACGTGGGCGCGCAACTGGCGCATGCGCGCCCGCAGGGGCAGCTGCAGCAACGGCTGCGGATCGAAGTCGGCGCTGCCGCCATGCGCGTGCGGCAGCGGCAGCAATGCATGCCGCGACAGCACATGAATGCGGCCGCGATGGCCCGCCGACAGCAGCGAGACCACACAGTCGGCCATGCTCAAGCCGGAACCGATGATGGCCAGGTCCTGGTCGCCTGCCAGCATGCGCACGCCGTCGTAGTCCCAAGCGTCCACCACCCTGCCGGGCGGCAGGGCGTTGCCGGCGGGCAGTGGCAGCGGGCGCATGCTGTTGCCACAGGCCAGTACCACCTGCGCGGCCTGCCAGCTTTCGCCTTCTGCCTGCTGCAGCCGATGCCCGCCGGACTGCGGCTGCAACGAAACAACTGCATCGTGGACAACCTGCAGGCTGCCGGCGCTGGCGGCTTCTGCTTGGGTCAGGCGCTGCTGCAGGTAATCGGCGTAATCCAGGCGTGGCACATACTGCTCGGCCAGCGTGGCATCGGGCGCTTCGCCGCGCGCGCGAAGATGGTCGAGGAAATCGCCGGGTTGCTCGGGGAATCCGCTCATCTTGCCGACCGGCACGTTGAGCAGGTGCTCGGGCCACGGCGTGGCGTAGGCAATGCCCTGCGCCAGCGTGGAAGCCGGCTCGAACAGCGCAATGCGCTGGCCAGGTGCTGCCGCGCGCAGCGCGTTGATCGCGGTGAGCACGCCAGCGGCACCGCCACCGATGATGGCCAGGTCCACCTGGCAGGAAGGCTGGATTTCCGTCATACGGGCATTGTAGGCCATGCGCTGCGATGCTCCCTGACTCTGCCCTGCGCTACATCAGCGCATCAGCGAGCCGCGCGATGCCTTCGCGTGATCGCTTCCATGCGGGGCGCTCACGCCAGCTGCGCAGATCCAGCTGCGTGGCGTGCTTGAGGTAGTCGTCTTCGATATGGACAAGCTGCCGCACCATGCGCGCGTCATAGCAGAGCAGGCCGATTTCGGCGTTCAATGCGAACGAGCGGATGTCGAGATTGATCGAACCGAGCAAGGCGATGTCGTCGTCCACGGTGAGGTGCTTGGCGTGCAGGAAATGCGGCTTGTACAGGGCGATGCGCACGCCACAGCGCAGCAGCTCGTCGTAGTAGGCCTCCTGCGCCCACGCGGTGAGCCGCTGGTTGTTGCTGGCCGACAGAATGAGCTGCACCTTGACGCCGGAGAGCGCGGCAATGCGCAGCGCACTGAGGGTGGCTTCGTCGGGCACGAAATACGGGGTGACCAGGACGATGCGGCGACGCGCCAGATGGATCAAGGCGTTCACGGCATCGCGCGCATTGCTGTAGGGATAGGCGGGACCGCTCGGCAGCAGCTGGGTGGGCATGTCGGCGGCGCAGACGGGCACGCTGGCCATCACGTCCAGACGCTGCCCGGTCTCGATGTACCAGTCGCTGGCGAACACGGCTTCTAGGTGGGCGACGGCCGGACCGCGCACGCGGGCGACCAGTTCCCGATTGGAGAAGCCGGGCACGAAACCGGCCTGGGCCAGGTTCTGCGAGCCGACGTAGGCGACCTTGTTGTCGATGACGGCGATCTTGCGGTGGTTGCGCAGGTCCATGCGACCGCTGCGCCGCCAGCGCAGACCACCGGGCAGCATGGCGCGCACGTCGACTCCGACCGCCTGCAGGCGGTGACGGTAACGGCGCAGACCGCGCTTGGCCCCGACCGCGTCGAGCAGCAGGCGGCAGTGCACGCCACGGGCGGCGGCGCGCTGCAGGGCGTCGGCGACGGCTTCGCCGACGGCGTCGTCGAACATCAGGTAGTACAGCAGGTGGACGCGCTCGCGGGCCTGGTCGATGTCGGCGAGCAGGGCCTGCAGGGAGTGGTCGTAGTCGGTATGCAGCTCAACCGCGTTGCCGTGCACGGGCATGAAGTCGCCTTGGCGTTCGACCAGCGGGACGACTTCGGCAATGGCGGTGTCTTTGGGCGGATTCCAGCGCAGCAGGCGCTGCAGCCCCTGTTCCTCTCGGATGACCTGGGAGGCTTCGGCCTGGCGCTGCACGCGCTGGCGCGACAGCCAAGGATGGCCGAACAGCAGGTAGGCCGGCAGCCCCAGCAGGGGCACGAAGCCAACCAGCAGCAACCAGCTGCGGGCCGCCCCGGGCGTGGTGCGGGTGGGAATCCAGAACAGCGCGGCCAGCCGGATCAGCCAGTCGAGCAGCAGCAGCCATGAGCCCAGCACCCATTCGAACAGCATTGTGTCGCCCGCCTGGAGGTGGGGCCAGTGTGCCACGGACGATGTGATGGAAAACCGGCCAACAAAAAACCCGCCTTGCGGCGGGTTTTTCGCGGGGATCGGGTAATCCGGGTGGATTACTTGATCTTGCCTTCCTTGTACGGGACGTGCTTACGCACGACCGGATCGTACTTGGAGAATTCCATCTTCCCCGGGGTGTTCTTCTTGTTCTTGTCGGTGGTGTAGAAGTGACCGGTACCGGCGGTCGAAATCATACGGACCTTATCGCGCTTGCCTGCCATGATCGTTTACTCCTCAGACCTTTTCGCCGCGCGAACGCAGCTCAGCCAGAACGGAATCAATGCCGTTCTTGTCGATGGTGCGCAGTGCATGCGCGGAAACACGAAGCTTCACCCAGCGGTTTTCGCTGGCAACCCAGAAGCGACGTTCGTGCAGGTTCGGCAGGAAACGACGACGGGTCTTGTTGTTGGCGTGCGAGACGTTGTTACCCGTCTGCACTCCCTTGCCGGACACCTGGCATTTACGGGACATTGCGCACCTCGATAGTAGTCATTGTCAGCCCATAGCCCGGGCGACGGCGGCCTCGGCGGTGACCCGCCACACGTCAAGAGAATCAAAGGGTTACGCTGTCGAAGGCGAGCCGGAGGACGTGTTCCCGGCCGCCAGCCAGGTCAAAACCGGGCACAGCGAGCCGCGCATTATGCACGGCCAGGTCAGTCGGCGCAAGGGGTTATCCACAGGGGAAGGCTGAATGTGGATACTCGGGTTCCCCCACAACGGATCTGCTCATGCGATTTCTGGTCGTGACCTACGGGACCGAAGGCGACACCCGGCCGCTGGTGATGCTGTGCCATGGGCTGATGCAGGCGGGGCACGAGGTGATGCTGCTGGCCGAAGGCGGCACGCTGGAATCGGCGCGGGTGCTGGGGGTGCCGCATGCGGCGCTGGAGGGCGACATCCATGACGAGGTGGTGGCGCTGGTGTCGCGCGGTAATGACCTGGGCGCGGCTGCGCGCGGGTTGGCGCGGATGGCGGCGCGGCATGTGCCGGAGTGGATGCGCCAGGCCGATGCCGCGGCGGTGGGGTGCGATGCGGTGCTGACCGGTGGGCTAGCCGCGTTTGTGGGCATGAGCGTGGCCGAACGGCATGGAATACCGGTGATCGGACTGGGGATGATTCCGCTGACCCCTACTCGCGCCTTCGCTACGCCGTTTCTACCGCGCCTGCGCTTGCCCGGCCTGTTGAACCGGTGGAGCTACAGTGCGGTGAACCATGCAGTGTGGCGGACTTTCAAGCGGCCGATCAATGACGCACGCGAGGCGATGGGCATGCCGCCACGGCGAACGCTGTGGCGCGATGTGCCGATGCTGTATGGGATATCGCCGAGTCTGCTGCCACAACCGGCGGACTGGCCGGCCGATCATCAGGTGTGCGGGCAGTGGCGAGCGCCTGACATGGGCTGGACGCCTGATGCGGCGCTGCAGACATTTCTGGATGCAGGCCCTGCTCCGGTCTATCTGGGCTTTGGCAGCATGACCGGGTTTGATCGCGAACAGGTGCTGCCTGCACTGCTCGGTGCGTTGGCACCGCGCCGGGTGCTGTTGTCGCCGGGGTGGGTCGGGCTTCCGGACATGCCGCTGCCGCCGAATGTGTTCGTGGTGGGATCGGTGCCGCATGAGGCGCTGTTTCCGCGCTGTGCGTTTGTCATTCATCACGGCGGGAGCGGGACCACGCACTCGGCGTGTCGTGCGGGGGTACCCTCGCTGGTGATGCCGTTTGCGGCGGATCAGTTGTTCTGGGCGCGGCGGTTGTGGAATCTGGGCCTGGCACCGGAGCCGTTGTCGGTGAAGCGGTTGGATGAAGCTTCGCTTGAGCGGGCGATCGGGTTTGCGGAGTTGACGCAGACGCGGGAGCGCGCGGCGGCGTTGGGGCGGGCGATGGCCGAGGAAAATGGCGTGGCGACGGCAGTTGAGTACGTTGAGCATCACGTGGGCCGGCCAATGGCCGGCACCACGAGGGTCACGACCCACGGTCGTGTCCAAACCGCGGGGTTGCCCCCCGGTGAGGGCGGGCCGGGCCCG
>NZ_JASCOZ010000010.1 GCF_029960115.1 Stenotrophomonas sp. PS02289 | reverse complement strand
CGCAAAAAGGCCACCCAATGGGTGGCCTTTTTGCGTGTCTGGCGGAGAGGGGGGCTGCCATAGATCCGTCCAAGGAAATCCAAGGGAATCGATAAGTTCATATACTTGTCGTTTAATTTCAATGACTTGCATGAAACATATCCAGCACCGTCCAGCAACACCCATCACCACCCAACGCGAAATGGCATACTAGATGGCATACCAGATGGCATACCAGGCACGCATGGCACTGCTAACCGACATCAAAGCTCGAAGCATCACTCCCGGAAGCGCAGCACTGCCACACGGCGGAGTTACTGGCCTGAGTCTGCTTCCTTCACGCACAAAGAAGGGCCAAGGCAAGTGGGTCTTGCGCTACGTAAGCCCTGTCACTGGCAAGCGGCGCAACGCCGGCCTAGGCAGCTACCCGCACGTGGGCGTCGCTCTTGCCGGCAAGCTGGCTCGCGAGATGCGCGAAGAGATTGCATTGGGGCAAGACCCCCTGGAGATCAAGGAGACACCTGTAGCCGCGCCGGTGATGCCATCCTTCCAAGAGGCAGCAAAACAGGTACACGCCGAACTGAAGCCAGGCTGGAAGAACGCCAAGCACGCGCAGCAGTGGATCAACACACTTACCGAATACGTTTTCCCCAAGATCGGCTCCCTACCGATGGATCAACTTCAGCCTCGTCATATGGCCGATGTCTTGCGCCCGATCTGGCTGGAAAAAGCGGAGACCGCTTCCAGGGTAAAGCAGCGTTTGCATGCCGTGATGGCCTGGGGCTGGGCACACGGGTTCAACCAAGCCAACCCCGTGGATGTAGTCACACATCTGTTGCCGGTACAACCCAGCAAGACGGTCAGACAAGAGCATCAACCGGCCATGCCGTGGACCGACATCCCCGCATTTGTCAAAACCAGACTGGTGGATACAAACGAGCTAGATGTCACCAAACGTGCGCTGCTGTTTTTGATCTTGACCGCCGCGCGCTCTGGCGAAGTCAGGGGAATGACTTGGGATGAGGTCAATTTGCGCAACAAAGTCTGGATCATTCCTGCCGATCGCATGAAAGCCAGCCAGACCCATCGAGTCCCACTCTCTGAGCAAGCCATCACTTTGCTGCAGGTACAGGCAGGCAAGCACGATCATCTGGTCTTCCCATCGATCCAATCCCGAACAGTCCTCTCGGACATGACCCTAACTGCACTATTGCGCCGCTTGAAGGCCCACAGCGATAGCGATAAGCGGATAGCCACCGCGCACGGCTTCCGGTCAAGCTTTCGCGACTGGTGCAGCGAGGAAGGCTATGCCCGGGATCTTGCTGAACGCGCGCTGGCCCACACTGTCAAAAACAAGGTCGAAGCTGCCTATCACCGTACGGATCTGCTGGAGCAGCGACGCCCCATGATGCAGGCGTGGGCTGATTTCGTCCTTCCAGCGACAGCATGAGATAGGCAATGCTCTTCGCACTCCACATCGAAGTTGCTCACAAACTCGTTGGCATGGCCCCCGCAGCGTTCTTCGAATACGCGACGGGGCTGAGCCACATGAACTATCGACGAGGCCGCGGCTATACAGCTCTCATGGCCAAGCGTGAGCAAGTCGAAGCGCATTCGGATTCACTACTCCTGCGCATGCTCCAGAAACGAGGCATCCCAGACGCCGAATTTCGAGGATTCAAAGAGGATATCCCCCAAGGACATTCGGCGATCATGCTCTATGGGCTAGGTTTGCTCAACGAGCACACGTCCCCAGCAACCAGAGAACTGGTCGCCATGTTCGATGCGTCAGACAAACGACTTTGTAAGCTTTCAGACACTGACGTATACGGCTTTCTCGACGAGATCGGGCCACGGTCCCAACTGGGGCCAGCCTACTGCACCCCCCTGACGGTGGCAGACATTAGAGATCCCTCGCTGGAGCTGAAGCTGGAACTGACCGAACCGGAGCGCACCGCCATCAATCTTGCCCTAAACCGCCGTGCCCACATGGCGCTGTCATTCTTGGCAGCCCTGGACCACGAAATCGGGCATTGGATTGGACGGACCGAGGTGCCAGATGCCTGGGCGGGTCTCCCCAGATTTGCCGTGCTGCTGGCACCGCCTGGGCCAACTAATCGGCGCCGCCATTCCCCAGCTGATCCTGCTGCGCGTCTGGTAGATTTCATCGGCGCCGTTGGCTACTTCTTGCGTGAAGGCAGCTGGCCTGAGCGCCCACTCTCTATCGAAGAGATGGGCGCCCAGGTAGATCTATCAGGAATACGGCTTGGCGAGAGCGATCGGTTTTTACGTAGCTTGAGAAGTGGCAAAGCCCCGCTGACTCGAAAGTCATTCAGGACACTGGTCCACACCCAACTCTGGACCCCCAAAGCGAAGGCATCTGATCTCGATGACCAAGCGGACCTGCTTGAAACCTACCTGGTGGCCGCACTCTTGTTGAGCCTGCTCCTGCCAGACCACCCAACCGCCGCGGGCCACATGGACCGCACGGGCTGGCCGGAGGCCTATCTGGGATGGTGGGAGCGGCATAGACACCGCTACCCACCCACGCTCCAGACGACAGCCTCCCTGTACCCATCTTGGCTGATTGATCCGTAGTCAGCGCTTTGGAGGAGCGTTGTTACGGCCGCCACCAGACGGCATACCTTGCTTAGTCGACGGCCATCCGCCGGGCCCTTTTTTAGCGCCGCCGGCAGTCGAGCCGCCCTTAGAGCCACCGGCCTTCCCTGCCGATCCACCGTTACCTTTTGCCATGTTCGTTTCCTTGTTAGCCCCACACGGGGCAAGGAAATATTGAATGGTGGCGCGCCGCGATTAAGCCCTGAAATTTCACAGGTGGAAATTGCGCTGGTGAGGCTGGCCAGCTTCACCAGGCTCAGAGCTCGGCATGGGTGAAGCTGTGCTCAGTGGTCGCCAATTACTCGGACAGAGGCGCGAGTCGTGCATCAGGCATGTACTAGCTCCAAAGCATCTTCACCCATCTTCATGATGTAGTGTGGCTCTTGGCCGATGGCATCGAACATCGCGCGGAACTTACCCAACAGATAGGGCACGTCGTATTCGGTCCAGTCAATTGGCGGACCATTGATCGCGTCTCGGTGGGAACCTCGATCGACGAAACGATCCAGCGCTGCGTACTTGCTGGATGTATCTGCGTCGGCCAATTGCTGGACTGCCACGGGGAAGTCAGAAGACCCGGTGGTGAAGGTGAAGAATTGCTCCAGAATGTTACGCATGGCGTTGGGCACGATCTGGGTCGGGATATTCCCGTCCTTGGCATCCCTGAGGATCTGCCACCACACGTCGTAATCGTTTAATAGCTTGGTGGGATCCAGCGCTTCGACCTCCGAATACGCGTTCTTGACCACGCGCAGCAACCCGCAGTGATTGTGCGCCTTGGGCAGACTCGTCTTGTGCTGACGGATCAGCTCATGGAAGAAGTACAGGTTGTGGGTCAGGACGATCACCTGCTTCACGAGCTGGGGGCGACCATCTGGCTTGGCCAGCTCACGGTGGATCATCGTGGCGATGTCATACACGTAGTTCTGGGAGAGGCTGGAGATCGGATCGTCGATGACGGCAATCGTGCGGCGGGGGTCAACATTCTCGTGTTCGTCGTGCGACCCCTTGAGCGACTCCATGAAGTAGAGGAACGCGATCAGCGTTTTCTCACCTTCGCTCAATGACTTCGTCTCGCTAGTGGCTATCCCTGGGCGAACCAGGCAGTACACGCGATCCTCCTCTGTCTTGCGATCGATGCTAAATGCCGTGATCCCCAAGCTGCGGAGTCGATCGTTGATCGCATCGATTGAGGCATCGACGCCCTTTTGAAGCCGGCGCAGCTCACGCAATTCGATGTTGAGGCCTTCTCGCTCCTGCCCCTTCGCTTGCAGCCCTGCCTTTGCCTGCGTTTCGGCTTCCTGCAGCGGTCCGAGCAACGCATCATGATGCGCGTAGGCGTCCATACGATCGGCATGCATGACCTGGAAAAACATAGCCTTGATCCGCTCACGCTCGCCCCTACGATCCCGGATGCGCGCATTGAAGTCAGAGATCAACGCGTTGAGCTTGGCCAGTGCTTCGACCAATGCGTCCACATTGACGGGGGTGATAGACACCGCCTCCCCCGGCTGCGCTTCTTTCCGACGCAACGCCGTCAGTGCGTCGTGGAATGCCCCCCGAGCTTGGGTCCAGGCAAGCTCCACCCCTGCTTCTTTTGCGTCGGGGTCGCTCAAAATGGTCTGGGTTCGCTGCTCCAAGGCGTCGAGCTGGGCTGCGTAGCTCTGAACCAGCAGCGCGATCCTGTCGACCTTCGCCTTGCGCTCGCCTTCCAGGAGCCTCGCCAACTCTTCGCGGAAATCGTGGGGCAATCCCTGCTGGCAGAACGGACATTGATCCTTATGCGTGTACGCTTGTCCACGTGCGACCCAGTCCGCGTTGCCCAGTTCGGCTACGAATGGGGCTAGGCGACTCGAGGTCGACACCTCCACGACCTCACCCCATATGGGGTCATTCTCGATCCGACTCAGCGCACTGGTATCCAGGGACACCAATGCACGCTCATTTTCGGTGCCAGAGACATCGGCCCAGCGCCTTTCAAGGCGTTCGATCGTGTCCAGCTGCCCGTTCTCGGGTAACGCATGTGTGCGCAGGTCGGTGAAGAATTTTTCCTTGTTCCGACCATAGCCCTCAAGCAAGGAAGCCAGTGCCGTCTTCTTGCCCCAGTCGTGGGCCTTCCAGATCTCGTCCTTGGCCCGCACCAGCTCCTTGGCAAGGTTTCTTTCGGCTGCCTTGACACTTGTGGTGGCGTCGGCGATCAGAACGTCCAACTCGCCATTTCGGATCTCGATATCCTGGATGCGTTGCTGGCGGACAGTGTCGACTTCGCCGACAGTGAAGATGCCCTGGATGGGCTGGCCGATCAGGCGTTCAACGTAGTGGTGGTTGTAGACCAAGTATCGGTAGCGCGTATTGTCGGTTGTCTCGATCCTGCAGTGCGCAAAGGCGGGATCGTTGCGTGCCAGCCCATCGACCACTTCACCGATAGAAGACTTCCCTGCTCCGTTGAGACCGTAGACGTAAGTCGCAGGTTTGTTCGGGATCTGGACCGAATGCGCGTTGGTGGGATGAAAGCTCTTGTGACGATGGATTGTGATTGTTCGGATCATGCTCACTGCCCCCCCCCTATGTACTCTCTTTGTACCAGAGCGTCAGGTCCGCTGAGAAAGCAGAGCGGGCCATGGCCGTGCTAGACCAGATCAACGCGAAGTTCGGCAGAGGCACCGTGGGAGTAGGCAACGTGGGCTGGCGGGTTGGTGGAGCAAGGCCGGGGGAGCGGCTCCATGGTGCAAGCAACGCCCAATGGCGACCAACATTGCATTATTTGTCGCCGAGCTATACAACAAAGTGGAGCGACCTTTTGCAGGTACGCTGACAAAGATCGGTGAAATAGCAAACATCAAACACTATACACAACCAAAAGGATGGCGGTTGAAAATGGAAGAAAATAAAATCGAATCAGGGAAGTACAAGCCGCGCTTCGATTTCGATAAAGATCACAACAAAGACGCTCCCGAGACTGGAACCATCAATGAGCTTTTGCAAGAGCTCAATTACGAGATGGCGCGCACAGAGAATGGCAAAGAAGCCGAACACTCCAATGCCTCAGGAAATAAAATAACCCGCAAGGAATTGAATGGAGTCATTGACTTCATCAACTCCACATTGGGACAAAAGATTCCTGGCGGGAACTGCACACTTCCAATATCCACCCTAAAAACAATTAAGCTCCTTTACATCAAGAACGACTCCAGCGACACCCAGCTAATCAAAAGAATCTCGAAGCCAGGAACCATTAAAGCCACCTTCGAGCACTGGACAGAACGTAACACTCCAAGAAACGAAAAGACCATAAAAGCAGCGTCCTATCTCATATCCACACTTGAGCGTGAGATTGACGAAGAAAGACGCAGCCAGATCCACATCAACAGACTCACACCATCGAAACTCCTTGAATACTACGCCAGACACATCAAGGAGCTTATAGAACCAATCTACATGGCTTTCGAGGGCAATGATGAAGCCATAGCAAGCGCCTTTATGTTTGGCGCACATCAAATAGAAAACTATCAGCCCTCACCTATCTTGCTCAGCAAAGATCCTGCCCCTGTTCACGAAAGACTGTACATCTATTTGCTAACACTCCCATTCCTGCACTTCGTTGGAGAGTACCAGCAGGTTGTCGAATCAGAAAACGACGAGTTGAGCAAATACAAGATAGAGCCACTCTTCGCTCACTCCATCTCCTCACCGACGGAGTGCGATGCCCTATTGCGACCTGTCACATCACTCGCAGCTATTCACTCCTTCCTGCAAACCAATGCAAATGAGCTGGCACGCTTGGTTCACCAAGCCACTGGTTATGAGTTGAGATCCAGCGAGATCACAAACATAGCCGACGAAACGCAGAAGGTTCTGCATGCCTATGTCTTCCACGAATGGCACAGAACAGATCATGACGTCGTCAACATTTCAATGGCCGACTGCGTTGCAGCCCTTTTAGCCATTACGATACAAAAAAAGATCAAAACGAAGTACACGCCCAACTGGAAAGGACAGAGCTCAAGCGAGAAAACGGTATCTCGCCTACTGAGTCACCTGGACACCTCAAGAGACATCGAAGAGCTATATGAAGAGGACTACATCCCGCAAGGCGCGATGCTCACCCTCTATCATCGATATTGCATCGCCTACGCATTACTTTTCGGCCGCAGCAACCGAATGGAAGCGTTTATGAGATTCCAGATCGCATACCTGAAGCACATGACCATAGCTCACTCTCATTTCGATCTTGAAGCAGGCAACGAATACGAGACAAATATCGCCATGTTTTGCGAATACCTTATTCAATACATCGAAGATCAAGCCACTTCGCACGCAATGTAATTTTTAACTTACATCACCCTTATACATATGTAGAAACTCACTTACATCCTTCGAAGCAACAACACGAAGAATGAAAGGAATCCAAGGGAATAGAAATCAAATAGAACTGACGATAGATTACAGGCAGGGTGTGGTACGCGCACTTACCCTTTCTATCTAATCAAAACACTCTTCGATCATGAGTATCTACCTGTGGCCGACAAGAACCACTCTTGTCGGCTTTTTATTCTCCTTAGAGAAAGGGTGATACAGCAATGGCAAGCTTCCATTACAGCATCAAAAGCGGCA
Organism: Stenotrophomonas sp. PS02289; assembly: GCF_029960115.1. Lineage (GTDB taxonomy): Bacteria > Pseudomonadota > Gammaproteobacteria > Xanthomonadales > Xanthomonadaceae > Stenotrophomonas. Next base: position 45,345 of record NZ_JASCOZ010000010.1, on the reverse strand, counting down.
AGAAAGGTAGTGCACGCAGGCACGCCAACTATATCGATCGTAAAGGATCTCATAGTGACAAGGAGGACCTTATCCAAACAGGACATGGGAACATGCCCGAATGGGCAGGAGATGATCCGAAACGGTTCTGGAGCGTTGCTGACACGCATGAGCGTGCCAACGGAGCAGTGTACCGAGAACATGAAATCACTCTTCCGAGTGAGCTCAGTACTGAACAGCAGGTCGAACTTGCCGACCGGCTTACAAAGAATCTCGCAGGGATCAAACCCTACCAATACGCGCTTCATGCTCCTGAAGGAAAACTCGGTGGCGATCCGAACCCGCACATCCATCTGATGTGCTCGGACAGACTGCCTGATGGCATCCCACGTACACCTGAACAGACCTTCGCCCGCTACAACGCCAAGAATCCTTCCGCAGGCGGTTGCCGCAAGGATAGTGGCGGAAAGAGCCCAATGGAGTTGAAGCAGCAGGTGACGGCACAGCGAAAGCTTGTAGCGGACACCCAGAATCAGTTCCTTGCTGAGAACGGATACTCCGCCCGTGTAGACCACCGCAGCTTGCGCGACCAGGGCATTGCCAGGTCACCGGAGCGCCACCTCGGCCAACGCTTCGTCAAGGAGATGGCAGATGCAGAGAAGTCACAGTATGCTCAATGCCGTAAAGAAGCGCAGGTAGCTTCAGTCACTTAAAATCGGACAGAGGCCAGTACCTCACCCAGCGATTCTGCGACAAAGTCGCAGAATCGCAATGACACCTGCTGACCAAGTTAGAAAAGCCCCGGCCTATCGCCGGGGCTCACTTGGTATAAAGACCGCTTACAGCGCCCTCCGGTCAAAGTAGTGATTCATCAAGCGCAGATACGTCCTCTTGTCCCGGTACCCACTGCAGATCTGAATTGCTCCCTGGCCTTCAAGAACCGAGATGGCTGCATTCAGCCTTGCTCGGTTACGTACAGGTCCACAGCGCAAAACCTGGTTCTTGGGAACGCACGTATCCGAATAAATCCCTCTCCACCACTTTGCATGCAGATACCGATCCAGAGCTTGAGCATCGGCCTGATCCTGCGATACCACGAACGCAGGTGAGAACAGATGCTTGTACTCATCAACATGCCACCGAACGATCTCGAAGGCACGATTGATCGTATCGAGGGTGATGTCACCTCCCTCTCCACTGAAGTACTGCATCGATGCAGCGAGTCGTGCCACGATCTCCATGATCTTTGCCGCGAAGTCATTGATATCGCTCAAGTACTCCCCGTCGCGCAGCAAAGACTCAGTTTCTGATGCCAACTCTACCCAGCGTGCCCTGGCATCGATGGAGAAGGACACCACTTCACGAACAACGGGGCCCGAGGCTGAAAGCTCCTTGTACTTCAACAACAGCTCCGCGACCCGCTCATGGAATGCCGGCAAATGCTCCCACACCGGTTCCACGTCCTCGATTCGCCGATAGCCCATCATGGAGCGAGGCCACGCGACCAAATAGCGTGCCCAGTGCCCACTCCCCTTTGCGACAGAGCCTCGCCTATTGAGGAACTGCTTGAGCGGTTCGTACTGGGTCATGATGCTCACAGACACGCGCGGATTCATCGCAATCAGATGCTCGTTCTCCGCTCGATCCAACGGCATCATTCCTGGTGAATCCCAGAGACGATTGAGCAAGCCCACATTCGCCATTGCCTCGCTCTTGAACAGCATGTGACCTTCATCAGTCGTGATGGCGATGGACTCACCATCACCCTGAACGGCCTCCATAATGGCCTTGGCCGTGATGTCCTGCCGCAGGAAGCAGCGCAAGCGAGGCTGCAGAGGTTTCTTTTCTGCGTACTCCTTCAGCTGTGACTCGAGTGCTTCCGCAGACTTACCTGCTGCAACTGCTTTACTGATCGCGCTCCTCAACCCCTTCATCTTGGCCGTCCAGAGTCCGTACTCGATCTCATAAGCCTCAGTCTGCTGCTTGAACGCAGTCATCGCCTTCGTATCTGCATTGCGGAAAGGCGCCTGCAGCAGCTCGAACACCGTCGACTTGCGCTCACCAGACTCAGCAACAAGCATCAAATTCTGTGTTACAGGCCGGGTCTGCCCGGTTGGCAACTTGACATCAATCAGCCCCTGGCAAGCCATCGAGATGGCATTGATGAGACCCATGCCAACCATGGCATCAGGAACCTGCACGTTGCGGAAGAGCTCAAGACCAGCCTCACGCGCAATGTGATGGAAGCTTTCCAGGGGATATTTGGGGGCATAACGCTGCCAATGGGTAGTCATCATGCATCCTCCTCTGCCGCGCCAAACGCGGTCTGCTCTTCAGCCTCGACCAACAGATGGCCACAGCTCTGGCACCGAGCAGCATCGCCCTCCGCATGGCGACGAGCACGCTCCTCATTGAGCAGCTTTCGGAACTGAATCAGGTTCAGCTCATGCTTGTACGCAGCATTGAACTGATCTACCAGGATCTTCTTGCGCATCTTCTTTGCGATGTGCTGTTCCAGGATCGGATAGGCCTGCCTGAAGTCCTGCTCCAGCCTGCCCTTCCCCTTGGTCGACTGTTCACTCAAAGCGTGCGTGAGCGCGTCAAGCGGCGAAGAGTGGATTGCAAAATTAGCCATCATCACTTCTCCTCCTTCGCACGACGGAACTTCACTGCACGGCCTTCAGCCCATGCCATGGCTTCATGCGTCCAGTAGAACTTCGGAGACAGTTCACTGTCATAGAGCGGAATGCCCTTCGGGAAGTCCGGATCGGACTTCATCAGCTCGTATGCCTTGCTCCTGCTGACGCGGAGCAGCGTGATCAGCTCCTTCAAGCGGAGCGTCGGGCTATCCGGCCACCCTGCTTTCCAGCCAGTGTTGTTCTCCTCAGCCAAAGGCATGCTTTTGTCTACGCCCTGGCGCAGACTGGACGTCATGTGCTTCATTTGTTGATTCCTTCGTTGTGTTGGACGTTTCAGGAAGGAATCCGGCCGGTTTCCTATCGAAGGGGATTGGCCTCCGACGTGATCAGTGTCGATATGCTGCTGTTGCTGGTACAGGGAAAAAAAATCCAGGTTTTTTCCATGCACGCTCACAACCGAGAAAGTCAAATAAAAATCAATCGCTTACATGCCAGGGAGCTTTCGCTCCCTGGCATATCTCGTCATCTGCGCACACAAATTGGTCCGTTCCATCATCTGTCCGCGCAGGACCTGAACTGCCTCTTGCCCGTACCTGATACAAGTCCGAACAGGTACTGCTCACCTACGACGCTAACCGTGACGCTTGCGCTTCCAGTCTGTCCTTGAGACTTCCGTTCGCTGGAGCCTGTGCAACCTCGCCATGCCCTGTCGGATAGAACTCCTCGACCACAGCTGGCACGTCTTCGTCCAGGTCCTCGAAGGCCCCGTTAGCGAAGCCCTGTCTCGCTGCCTCATCCAGTGCAGCTTGGTCGATCCCCGCCGCAGCTCTTGCGGCGTGTCGGTCCACCGCCTCTGCGACAGTCTGCTCCAGTGTCAGACCACTCCGAACCACCAGATCGACGTAGTAGATCGCTGATCGGTAACTCATCGTGGTGGACTTACCTCGTAGCTTCAGCTCCAAGGGCAGGCAGGACAGCCGACCACCTGACACCGCACTGAGGTAGTGCAGTCGCGCTGCGAGTGTCCGGATGGTGTTGTAGGAGGTGGTACGCAGGACAAAGCTGCCCATCGCATCACCTTCCCCGTCCCCAATGACCACATTCAAGCGGGCATAGGCTTTGCAGCCCCCACTGGCAAACTGGCACGCATCCGGACCAGGACAAGGCAACGTCTCCATGCCTTCAGGGCCAGCTCGCCGGCAGGTGTCTCCATTGCCTACACACAGCGGTCTTCCGTTCTCGCGATTGAACAGCGAGTAGTCAGCCCGGAGGTTCAGGGTTGGATCGTCGAAGAGCAGGCGCACCGGGATGGATCGCAGCTTGTTACCCTCCGATGCCTTACGCAGCTCTTCATCCAGCGGGTGCAGCACCCAGCCCTCACGGTTCTGTACCTGGCTAGTGAGGGTGAACTGATCGTCCTTTTCTGGCAGCCGCTTGCCATTGCGCTCTACTACCCGGCCGATTGAAATACGCCCAATCACGGGCGGCGTTATGGCCAGTCCCTTCAGCATGATGTGACCTCTTTGATCGTGGTGTTGATTCGGAATCGCCGCGACCCCGGACGGACTACCGTGTAGGCCGCGGCGATCTCCGGGTGCTCGGCTGCGAGCCGCTTGGTATCCAGTGACGTGCCATCCTTGCTACGGCGGTAGATCACCTCTCCCAACGAGCCAAACCTGGCAACGGATGCATCGCCCATGGCTTGCTGCAGCGTTTGTTTCAGCAGCTCTGCCTGCTGTTCTTGCTCTGCTACTGCCTCGTTGAGAGACACCAGGTTAGAGAACGTCTCGACCAGCACCTCGTCCTGGCTGAAGTCGACAACCGTGTCTTTGCCCGGATACAGGCTCCGAAGCGCTCTGGCCGCCGACTCCGAACCATCAGCTGGTGGCTCGATGTCGTTGATAACGTGATCCCAGAACCGGGCTTCCAGTACCACCAAGCGACTGATGACCTCTTCGTCTCGTTGAATGCGGTGGATCTGCAGAGCCTGACCGCACAACAGCACCGCCACATCTGCTGCCTGCTTCCCCGTCACTGCCAACTGGTGCTGTACCTGCAGTTGTACGTACTCAGGCACCCCGTCCTTCCAGAGCCGGGAGCCGAATTCCCCTGCCGTCTTACACTCGAGAATCTGGACCTCTGGCGAACCGACCACCTCACGATCGAGATTGGCCAGCATGTGCGGGAAGGTCGGGTGCTGCAGAACGGCATTGACCCGGCGTACCCGGTTGCCCGTGCGCTCCTGGTAAGCCGTGGCCACCATGGGTTCGAGCAGGGTTCCCCAGTAGCGGGGATCGTCTTGCCCAGGCAGAACCTCTTCAATCGGCTTGCGTCCCGTCTTCTCCTGCCACAGCTCCAGCTGGCTCTTGTAGGGGTTCAACCCGACGGCAGTGGCAGCATCTGAGCTCCCGATGCCGCCATTGCGGACCTCCAGCCACTGCTGGCGATCCAGTGAACGCGTATCAACCAAACGCAACGCGGTGTGCTTGCTCATTGGCAACCTCCGGAATAAAAAAGGCCGCCCATATGGGCGGCCTAGGTCAGATCATTCATTTCAAGCTATTGATGTCGACAAGATGGAATAGGCGAACAAACAGTCCTGTTCGCTAGTAATCGGTCAGACCATGCCTTGAGAGGCCATCGAGACCACCTCACGACTGGTGACAACGAAATGGTCCAACAGCCTTATGTCGACCGTGTCCAAGGCAGCTTTCAGCTTGGCTGTAACCGCTCGGTCAGACGCGGATGGCTTTGCGCTACCGCTTGGGTGGTTGTGGGCCATGAGCACTGCCGTGGCGTTGTGTGCAAGTGCTCGCTGAACCACGATCCGTGGATGGACCTCCGCCGCATCGATCGTCCCTGAGAAGAGACGCTCAACTGCGATCACCTGGAACTGGGTGTTGAGGAATGCGATCTCGAAGTGTTCGCGCTGCTCACCAGCCAGACGCAGCTGAAAGAACAGCGCACTCTCAGTCACCCCACCGAGTACGTCTTTGGGACCGCCAGCCCGCCTTTCTAGGATCTTCAGCGCCCTGGCAATCGCCCTGTCCTCTCGTACTCGGATCCTGTTTTCCTCCTCGCAGGATCCGGCTCCACATGCCGACATGTTGTAAGCAAGTGCGTCCATCAGGCCACCAACTTCATAACTTCATCCCAAGCACGCCGCTTGAGCTGAGCACCGGCACCGAACCATGCCGCATCACGACGGTGATCATCACTACGAGCACGGCGATGGTGATCCACGTACTCCGTGACGCTATTGAGCACGCCCCAAGCCGTCCCACGGCTTGATGCCAACAGTGCGCCTCGACCGCCCCCCTCATAAAGCGCACGGACACTGGCCAGGGCTTGTTCGTTGACGACCTCAGCTGAAGCGCCCTGCCCTTGATAGGTCAGCACTCGGCGCAGCAGACCATCGACCGTATCCGGATCTACTGGTCGCTCGCAGAGCACTTTCATCCGATCTACAAAGCTGTCCCAGGTCGAAACGGTGATCCCCAGCTGCCGCTTCACTGCATCCGGGTCAAACTGACTGCGGTGAGGAACCTTGATGGCCCCACTGCTGTCTCCCAGGGCGATCTGCAGGGTGTTGTTGCACACCACACGTACCGAGGTGAACTGCGCCGTGGTGGCCAGCGTGCCGTCGCAGGCTGTGGCCAGCAACAGGTAGCCCTCCACCCTGTCACGCCCCTTGAGCAATGTGCTCTGCCCCGTTCGAGCCATGGCCCAGAACTTCTTGCCACCCTTGAGCACCCCCGCCGTCTCCAGCTCAAAGCCACTGTGCTGCGTCAGGTCACGGTAGAACTCCAGGATCTCTCCCGGCTGGACCACCTTGAACCGCTTGGAGACGACTGCCAGCGGCTGCCTGGTATCGGAGCGATAAAGCACTTTCTGCTCCGGGAAGGAGTGGATGGCACCGATGGCATTGCTACCTGTGATGAAACGGACCCCGGAGTCCTCGATCTGCCAATCCATGCCTGCCTGACGCTTCCAGACCTCAATAGGCTGATGCTGTTCAAGCTTATTGCCCAGACCATGCCACGGCCTAGCGCCCGCATAGGCCATTGTTTCAACCAGATGCATCGTATTTTCCTCGCTTATTACGGCACAAACGCACAAGGCCCGGACGATGCCGGGCCTTGTGCGTATGCCAATGCAGTATCAATTAAAAGGGTCGATGTCTTCACTGCCCGAAGACAGAGCACATCGAGCAACCGCAGCGATGATGGATGCTGCGACGACCAAAACACAGTACAGACAATCGGATCTTTCTTTCATACAGCCATATCCAAAGCAGATGCATCATCGCGGAGCATCTACACGCGAAGCCAGCAACCGCCAGCCTCATCAAAATGATATGTGCTTGAAATTTCTTACAATCATATTAATAAAATTAAACTGAATTTCTTTTATTGAAAATTAGGTCAAATATTTATTCCAACCCTGAATATATCAACCTTGGTCTCAAGACATTTACGCAAACTGAGATCATTTACGCCTACCTCGAACCACCCTCCGGGCTTTTGGAAGAAGTCCAACCCCCGGCCAATCTTGATCACCCAGCCGTTGTCGATACGAATCTCTCGGTCGTGCATGTTCGGGTTCAACTTCACTTCCAGCTCGACATCCAATTCCAGCAGGCTCTGCTTCAACTCATCGAGCTTCTCAGCGATGTCGGCCAACTGGGTCTTGTCGTCGTAGCCGGTGATCAGGCTGATCTTCTTCACGGTTCCAGCCTTCAGCACCGTTTCGCAGAAGCGCACGAAATTCTGAATCTGGTGTTGCAGCCGGATGTACGGATCTTCAATCACGACAGACTTCGCGCCCTGGAGATAGGGGCCTAGGATCGACTCATAGCTGTGCCCGGTATCGCCATAGAGGATGGTGAAGTGCTGTTCCTTGAGATCAACAGGGGAAGGCCCAACCGTAGCCGATGCCGGGACCGGTGATATCGACGTCGGCACTACAGGAGATTCCGCAGCAGCAGGCGCCGGTTGCGCAGCGGGCTGTACCTCGACTGCCTCAATAGGCTGGCCATCCGCCTGATTCAAACGACGGCGCGCAGGCTCTTGCGTTGCCGACGCATCTTTCGACTCAGGGCAGAAAACCACCACTTCCTCGCCACTGGCCTTGAAGTAGGACAGGTTGATGCGCGCAAACTCGTCGTCCGGCTTGCGCTTGTTCATCTGCTCCTTGACGCGGCGGCGGCACTCGGTGGCATAGGCCACGTATTCCTCGAACTCCTCGTCCGTCGGTGGCCCGTTCGGATGCAAGACCTTCAAGAAAGCGCAGACGGTTTTCTTGATGCTTTTCTCATCACGCCCCTCAATCGACTTACCGAGCCGGATGCGCTTGCTCACTTCCTCATACCGATTCGTGTGCTTGAACTGGTAGTGGAAGGCTTCTGCCAAGTAATCGGTGATGAATCCGTAATTGCTGGTCAAAAACTCGCTACTGTTCTTCGGCATTTCCCAGCCAGGAATGTACGCAGCGAAGCGGTCCATCACCGCCAAGTCCAGCTCCGGAGGCAACGGCTGAAACAGGTCGTGTTCGTTGGAGTTGACCACCTGCTGCACTGACACGTCGATGTTTCCAACAAAACTCAGGCTGGCATCGGCGATGACTTCGGCCCCGCGCGAGAAGCGCCCGTTGGCCATGAAGTCCTTCATGATCTGGATGGTGTCCGGGTCGCGCACTTTGATCCCGCCAACCTCGTCAAAGGCGACCGTATCCCAAAACCCAACAAGGCCCACCTTGCGGCGCGCGTTGTTGTAGAACAGCGTGGCCTTGGTAGCCTGGCCGCCCGAGATTAAAGTGGCGTAGGGTGAGAACTCGCTGAAGAAATAGGACTTGCCCGTGCCGCGCGGACCCAGCTCGATATAGTTGTAGTTGGGCTCCACCAGTGCAGCCAACCTGGCGATAAAGTGCATCTGTACACGCTTCGAGAGCTTGCTCGGTTCCAAACCGACGGAGCGCAGAACCGCCGCTATCCACTCATCGCGCGTGAACGCCCCGCGCCCCTCTGCATAGCGGTCGAAGTCGAAACGGGTCAGCTGGATCGGCCGCAGGTCCTCGATAGAAAACGCATAGTCGTCTTCGTCGATGTCGTTGTGCGCCAGGGTGACTTCGGCCCAAATGCCGCCTTCCAGCAGCCTGTCGTTGTCACGGTAGAACTTCTCGCCAATCGCGATGCGTTGCGAGTTGAAGTTTTCCAGCGATGCCCAGTGCCGCTTTTCCTTTTCAACGTAGCGAACGTGGACCTTGTCGATGAACCGATGCTTGCCCTTGGTGGCCACCTTGGACTGCGCGGCATTGGCCTCGTCTGGGCGCACGTAGTTTTCCTGCAGCGACGACAGCACGGCCTCCATGCCGGCATCCATCTCTGCCTGGTCGTTGCTAGCGCAATATTTGGCTAGCAGGAACTCCAGGACGAACGTCGGGACGTTGGTGCCTTTTTTTATTCGATGCAGCAGGTCCTTACGTAGTACCTTGCCGTCGAATGTGGCGTTTAGTTTTTGGTCGAGTTCGTCCATAGGGCTCATTCCGTATAGTCGGTTTCAAGCGCTAGATTGCTGTAGGCCGCCAGGGTTGTGGGGTTCAGCGCCACGACCTTGAACTTGCCTCTAAACTCATCATCCATGCGCAACGCAATCTGCTTGCGCTGACCTGGCATCAGGGTCACGGTTCTGGTGGCGGGGTTCACATCGCCGCCTGGGCGCGGCTCTCCTACCACATTGCCATTGCTGTCCTGCGCTTCCAGCAAGATCTCCACGCTCATGTCCTGCGAGAACATATCGTCGGCCACCAGTATCACTTCGATGACCGGCAATCGCGTAGTTATTCGTTTGGCGCCGTTCTTGTAGCTCAGCTCCACTACCACCTTGCGCAGTTCCGCATGGGCAGCGGTGTCCAGCCGCGCTACCAGCACCGGCACCACCGCCTCAGCCAGGGATGCGCCGCCGTGGAAATACAGGTGCCCTGAGCGATAGGGCGCCATACTGCGCGGCAGCGCCACTTGGGAGAAGTCACCGCGAATGCCGACCTTCTCTGCGCTGACAACCAAGCTATGACCATCCGCCGTGCCATCGCCGAGCATCATGCGGTCATGGGCATTCACCGGCCATTTCCCTTGTGGTTTCACGCACACATCGCCAGCTTCTGCTTGCGCGTTCAGGAAAAAGCCGTGGTCGGTGACGATGACCGCCTCTTTGAAGCCCATGCCACGCAGCTTATGCAGTGCCACGCGGATCAGCTTCAGCGTGCCAGGGATCAGGCCCAGCGTCGTTTCCGGGTTGCTTTCCAGTTGGCTGTCGATTTCCGTGGAGCGCAGCACCAGCAGGTCGACGGTTTCGGCAATCTTTGGCTTACCGCGAACAAAGTCGTTCAGCGGCATTTCCGCGAAGCGATCTCCATACCGCTTGGCCAGCACATTCATGCGCTGCGGGACGTTGCCCACCGGCGCCCCCGCCAGCTTGGGCAGGAGTGAGTCGTTCTCCAGCGCCAGGGTCAAACCCGTGCGAGCGCCCGGCAGCAAGCTCGCCATGCCCACTAGGGTGATGGTCGGCAGCTGTGCGTAGGCCGCTTGCAACTCGACGGGACCGTCTTCCGCCAGCAGCTTTTCGAGGGCCACGCCCAACTCGTAACGCAGGGCGTCCACCATCAGGTAGGCCACTTTGCGTCCGCTTTCCTTGAGTCGATCAGCTACCAGCCAATCAAAGGCATCGGCATTGGCCAGGCGCCCAGTGGGTGGCCAACCGGCGGACTCAACGTGCTTCACAAACACGCCCTGAACCTTCTCTGCCAACCGGCGATAGCGCGCCCGTGCTTGGCTGATCACTTCATGCATCAAGCCATGTGGGTCAAGGAAGTCACCCGCCGCTTGCTCAAACTCGCGCTGCAGACGATCTACTTCACGCAGGCTACTCAAGTAGAAGTCAATCAGCTCCGCTTGCGAGCGGGCGTGTTCCGGTAGCTGGCGCTCAAAATCGTCGCAGGCCTCAACCAGGCTCAAACCAGACCGCACCAACTCCCACTGGGCCTGGCTTTCGCCCTTGCCGAGCCATACCGAGCTCTTATGGCGAGTCAGCACGCGGCGCGTGGCATCGGTGTCGCCGCTGACAATGCCCTTGATCGCGGTGCGTAGGAAGGTCCGCTCTTCGAAGGGGAACGTGTCGCGCTCGCCCAGGTCTTCAATCGCACCGCACAGATCGGTCAGGTTGAGCTCCGCCTCGGTGGTCTCGGCGCGCTCGATGTATATCGCGCGTGACTTCGGGTCGCTGCGCAGACGGTCGCACACATCCTCGACGATGGGTCTGGCTTCCATCGGTGCGTGCGGCACACCTTTCAGTGTGTCTGGCAGTGCCACTGGCAAATCGAACACGAATTCACTGAACAGCACATAGCGCCACAGTTCGTCCGCCAGGGCAGACCAGGTCTTGCCGCGGGTCTTCACGCTCAAGCCCAAGGTAGCGCGGAGGAAATCCCGCGCCTCTTGCACCCAACCTTCCTGCCCCTTGAGCGCTTCGGCTTGGCTGGTACTCGGGGCCAGCAATGCGGCCAGAATCTCGCGGCCGGACTCCACCCGCAGAGTGGCTCGCAACTGGGGCCAACTCACACCGCCGCCAATGGCGTCAATCACCGCATACTGCGGTCGTGGTTCGCGCACAAATAGGCTTCGAATTTCTGTCGCGTAATCTGGCTTAGCACGCAGGCACAGGCTCAGGTACTCGTCGCCATCGTCTTGCGGGAACACCGCGCCGCATTCTGCGTACAGCGCGAATGGATCAGCTTGCTTTTGCTCGTCTGTCTCTGGCCGCTTGGAGGGAACATAGATCAACACACCTTCCAAGGGCGCCTTGGGCTGTCCTACATCGCGCAGCGCCAGCAGCGCAGCCTCGCGGCTTTCGATGCTGCTTTCAGACGCATCTACCACCCGCACCTTGTCAGCCGCCAAGTCGAAACACAGCTCGCGGTAGCGCTTATCGGCGTCATACACCACCAAGGCGCCAGCTTGCTTCAGACGCGGCCGCAGTACGCTTTCTCGAATGAATTCTGCAATCGTCATTTGTCACCCCGCAGGCTCAGGATGGACATCACCTCCTTGAGCATCTTGTCTGTTCGCGCCGTAATGGCGGCCTCGTTCCAATCATCTCGGCTGGCCAAGTCGGCATTCAGGTACAAGCCGTTGCGATAGCCAATGAAGTCGCCTTGGTCGTTCTTGCGATCGCGCTTCTTCAAGAATTCCATCGTACCGAGCTTGGAGTTGTAGCCACTCAGGGTCAGGTTGCCGATCTGGTGCGCACAGCGCTCGCGAATGGCAGCCGCAGTGCCTTTCTGGTTCCCTTCGAGCATCGTCACCCAGCCCGGCCCCAAGTTTTCGGTCTTCGGCAGGATGTGTTCGACGGTAAAAACGGGGCGTTCATTGGCGTCATGCACCCACAGGTCGCGTTTGTTTTCACGGGTTTGGTGTGTCTCTTCCAGCTTGCAGAGCATGAACCGCGTGGCGTCGTAATTCTCCAGGTACACATCGCCCTTGAGGCGCGACTCGCAAACATCTTGTGGGGCTGCCCGTCCCAGCAACCAATTACTGCTCTGCTGGATGAAGCCGTCCAGCGCCGTGATCTCGCCACTGCGAATCTGCGTCAGCAGGTGGCCAACCAGATCCATGAACATCGGGTCGAGTTCACGGGTCGGCGGCATATCGGTGAGGTTGCGCCAGAAGAACCACTTGGTGAGCAAAGCGGCCAAGCGGCTCAATGCGTCGCCCTCATTCCACTTCTGGCTCTGCGCGACCTGGCTGGCCCACAACAAGAATGCGTAAGCCGGCGCGGCTCCTAGGCGCTGCAGGTCTTGCAAGGCCGCTGCGGCAGCGTCGCCCCATTCCGCGCGTGCAACCATGGGATTGAGCAGCGCCGAGTAGGTTTTGCCCTTGGCCTGAAGCGCACCGAACAGCCAGACCGGTCGCTTGCGCAGCAGGGTGTCGTAGATGGTGATCAGGTTCGAGCGCGTGGCGCGAGTGCAGCCTTTGACCTCGACCCGCTTGAGGTACTTGAACATGTTGTAAAGCTGGCGCAGGAAGCGCTCCTGAACCGCCGGGTCGGGCAACAGGTCGATCAGGTCTTTCCACTCGTCAAACGCCCGGTCAATGCCATAGTCCGGGCGCTTGTCCAACTCGGCCAACAGGTTGTTCTTGATGATGTCGATGGCCGAGAGCGGGATGCCCCGGTTATTGATCGACTCGAACAACATGAAGGCATCGGAATGGCTGCGCACCTCGATCTTGACCAGCATGGCCGCTTTGAGCTTTTCCAGCAGGGCCAATACGCTGTCCTGGCTCAGCCCTTCCAGTCGCTCGCAGAAATAGCGGTAGGCGCGTGCAATGCGGCGGTTGCCGAAATTGCTCAAGCCCTTCGGCGCTTTCACCTGCTTGGGGAACAGATCGCTCAGCACCTTTTGGAAATCGGTCTTGTTCTGTGCTTGCTCGCTGGGTTCCAGACGCCACTGGCCAGAGGCGCGGACGAAGATGCGGCTTTCCAGATTGTCCAGCTCCACCAGCAAACGGCGATCCGGATTCGGAATGGCATTCAGCTTGTCGTAGAACGCACAGAACAACAGGCTGATGGTGGTGAACCGCTGCTGACCGTCGATCAGCTCCAGACGGCCACCGGCCATCCCATCTTGCTGGGTGTTCACACAGATGATGGAGCCCAGAAAGTGCCCACTGGGCGACTCCTCCAGGTCATTGAACAGCGCGTCCCAGTTCTTGCCGCCCCATACATACTCGCGCTGGTACTTGGGAATGAAGAACGACGTTGTCCCATCGGGGCTGAAGTAGAAGCTGACCGGAAGTGCTTTGACGTCCTGGATCATTCATCGCCTCCGGCCTTCTTTCTGCCGCGCGTCTTCTTCGGCGCTGCCTCGGGCCCGATGTATAAATCCTCCAGAGCATGGGCGATGGCGAGCGACTTGTCGGTCTTGCACTTCTCGCGAACGCGCTCGGGCCAGTAGTTCATGGCCAGGTGCGCCCAGTCGTAATCGCCTTTTTCCAGCTTGGCCCAGGTGTCTTTCAATAGCTTTTGCCAGGGCTTATGGCGGAACAGTGGCCACAGCGGTGCGGCGCTGATCTGCACGCCATCGTCGTGGTTGGGCTTGTAGGTGGGCGCCAGCTTGAGCAGGGTGTCGCGCAGCTCGATCAGCTCCTTCTCGAAATCATGCAGAGTTTCGAATTGCTTATCGTCGTCACGCGTGCGGGCCGAACCCTTGTTACGCAGCGCCGTCACATCGTCGCCGACTTGCTTGAGCTTGGGCTCAACGAAGTCATTGATCGCCGTGTACAGCGTCTGGCTGGTAAGACTGGGGTAATAGACCCACAGCGTGTAGTGGCCGGAGGTCGTGCTCATCGGCCAGTAGATGGGCGCTTTGCGGCGGCTCTTGGAATAGCGTTGCAGGTGAAAAGCGAAGAAGTCCCGCTGCTGCCAGCGGCGCACATCCTCCGGGACGGGCGCATCGACACGAGCAAGAACCTCCTCAGTCAGGCGCGCGAGATCGTGGGGATGACCTTGGTCGTCCACCAGGATGCCCGCATGCGCGTGGAAGGGAGCGGCACCGTCCGGGAGCATGCCGGGGCTCTTGGCTGGTAACGGGTCGAAGGGGGCGGGCTCGGCAGGTGCTGCGCGTTCGTTGGTGGCAAGGCGCCAATCGAATCGACCGAAGGCCACGCCCACGGCCCAACTCAGCAGGCCTGCCGTTTGATCTATGGGTGGGGCATCGTCCTCATCATCACCTTCGTCGTCCGCGCTGACTTCTGCATCGCCCTCATTCACCGCACCCTGGTCGCCCTGCACGGCAGCGCGGTCGGCATCTGAAAAGCCGTAGAGGTCGAAGGCGATGGCGTCGATCTCAGCCTGGATGCGTACCAGCTCCACATTGATGGCGGGTGGATCGTAATCCCCCAGACAAGCACGCAGCGCAGCAGGCAGCGCGAAGGCGTGAGAGGTTTCTTCAATGCTATCCAGCGAGCGCTTGAGCGACCACGCGCGGTGGGCTAAGACAGCCAGATCGGCTTGCTGACTCGAATTTAATTCTGGAACTGGCGTCTGTTGAATCAAGCCAACTTCATAAGATTGAGCTAGCTCAGTTCGTGCCAATTGCAGAGAAACCAAGTAGCCAAACGGCTTTGAGTTCAGTACAGCAGACAACCCCAACAGAGACAATTCATCATCAGAGCTTGAGAATCCCACAGGCCCCTTATGACCGAAAATGCATTGGGACGGTATTACCCTGAAACTCAATCCATTGGTTCGAAGTGGCCACGTTAACCCAGGACGGAAGAAAAATTTAGGCGCGGTGTCTTTCAACATCCAAACATTCGAGCGAATTCCGCCCTTTTCATTCAGGTTGTTCTTGATCTCTGCGCCATCGCTGGTCCAGTTGACCATCAGATATACGTCAGCATAGTGCTGAGAATGTGCGCCTCCCTTGGCGAAGCAATACCAATCGGTGGCACTCGGCATTACCTCCCACCAAACACGGAGGAATCGATTGTCGTCAGCAGTCGCCAGCCCCTGTTTTGCTGTTCGCCCCTCCGACTCAAACCGAGTGTGTTTTATAAACGCCGAACGTATCGATTGATTAACCCAATAAGAAAATGGAGCACCTGGAATAATCTTGAAATCAATAGGATCGGCGTGAAAAACACGATCATCGGATAAACCAGCACGACTTGCGCTAATGGCCGAAACCATTGCACTTTGCTTGTCGCTCTCCTTCATCAAGCGCAAAAATATCGTCATGCCGTTTTCTCCAAGACATAGGCTGCCGCCTCAACGGCCGCATCATCCATGACGCCAACACCGAGATCAGCAAAGGCATCGGGAGTGGATAGACCCAGCACTACATTTTCTCGCCACTTTTTGAAATCGGAGAGAAAGAAGCATGTCCGAGAAGTAATCGCACCAACCCGCCCACATGGGCGGAGCAGCTCTAGACCACGCTCAACGAAAATCGCTAGCAAGTCGTTTTTTGAGTTTGGATAACTTTTCGATAGACCATCTTTCACGCCAAGACTAAGCGCGCCAAAGGGCGGATTCATCACCACCACATCGAACACTTCACGGCACAGATCGATGAGCCGCAATCCTTGCAGGGCATCCTGAGCAAACAGGCGCCCCTGATACGTCGACTTGGCTGCCTGGGCGAATTCAGTGAGCGCCGTACGCAGACGAGCCTCCGCCTGCTGCCAGCTCTCTTGCTCCTGTTGGGCAAACAGGCCGGTGCCTTTGCCCACATAGACCTGGCGAATCAAGTGCGGCAACTCGCGCTCGACTTGGAGTAGCACGCCCATCTCAGGCAGGCCCTTAAGCAAATGCAGGGTCTTCTCGAACAGCTCGGCATCGCGCTGATCGAGGTTGGCGGCAAACTGCTGGCGCAGCTCACGCTCTGCCGGCGGCGCAATGGCGGCAACTACATGGCCTCGCCCAATCGGCGGGCGGTCTTTGGCCTTCACACCGGCATCGTGCCAAGCACGCTGCGCTCGCAGCCACAGTGCCAGAGATGCGATCTGCGCAGCGCGCGGATCGATGTCCACGCCATAGATGTTGTGTTCGATGATCAGACGCGGCACGTCGCGCAGAAAGGCCGCCTCGTCTTCGTAGGTCTGGCACAGTGGCTTGAGCGCTGCCTGTGGCTGAGTCAAGACATCGAGCGAGCCCGGGCCGTGCTGCTGTTCCCAGGACCATGCCTCGCGGTAAATCTCAGCGAATAGATCGAAGGCATACAGACCAAAGTGCATGGAGCCGCAGGCCGGGTCCAGCAGCTTGAGGGTGCGCGGGTCACGCAGCTTGGTGGCGGCTTGTGGCGTCTCGTCCGGTTTCACCAGCAAGTATTGGCAGCGATCGCGCAGGCCGGTGGCCCCGCCCGTGGCGTTGAACCAAAGGCGCCCGAGCGTGTTGTCCACCAGAAACTCCACCACGTAGCGCGGAGTAAAGAACTGGTTGCGCACGGCCAATTCGCGGCTGTTGCGCGGCGCCTGGCTGGCATCGCGCATGGCTTTGCGCTCTTCTTTGGAGTTGAAGTACTGGTAGATCCAGCCGATGGTTTCGTCCTCGCTCCACAGTGGGGCGATGTCGGCATCGTTGATCAGGTTCAGCACTTGCAGCAGTGCCGCCTCGCGCGGGAACAGGCGGCCCTGCGGTGAGTAGCGGTCGAACAGGCCCGGCAGGTCTTGCGCGAGTTCATCAAACACACTGAACAGGTACACACGGTAGGCATCGCCGGTTTCACCCAGGCCGGTGCCGGCCAGTCGCGCATAGAGCTGAAAGCCCTTGGCCTGGAAGCCGTTGCCGGCCGATTCGACCAGCAGGCCGCGTGCTTCGGCCATGCGTAGGGCGGCCAGGCGGTTGAGCACGGTGAAGGCCTGCTCGCGCACGATGCGATCCAGACCCTGGGTGGCATTCATGTCGCCGCTGGCGGTGTAGTGCGCCAGGGTATCTCGCAGGATACGAGCGGTTTCTCGCTGGGCGTCGTTGATGTGGCGCAGGCTGGCCAGCTCCGCCACAGTGCCCGCGTCGGGGTCCATGCCATAGTCGTTCTGGAGCTGGCGAGTGAACTCCTCCTCCAGCACCCGGCGCGCGTCGTTGACGAAGCGCTGCAGGCGGTTTCTTGTTGTTTGGTCGAAAGCCATGTATGCCTATCTCTTAGAAGTCAGCGGAGAGCTGCTGGTCTTCTTGTTCAATAAATTTCACGGCACGCCAGCCGGTCTTGCCTTGCTTGTTGGTGCGCCGAATGGCCTGGCAGGTGACGTCGTATTGCGTTCCAGGAGTGAAGGCTTCGGCCATCTCTGGGGCGACGAAGATGTCATCTCGACTGGTACGGATGAATGCAAATGTTTTACCCTCTTGCCTATCCAAGGTGCCGCTAAACATTTCGCACAGGCCAGGAATGGTTTGAACTTCTGACATTCGCCAATCCAGAGGGTGGCCATCAGACTCGGCGCGGCCAATCTCCACCACGGTACCGGGCAACAAGCCTGCCACCGTGGGAAATTTTTTATGCAATAGCCCGATGCCGGTAGTGGCGCCGGTCGCTATATAGCTGAGTCCCTTTCCTGAATTGATGTGGTCAATGACGCCGCGAGTGTAGGTAAGGTTTTGTCGCTCCAGTTGTTGAAGCAATGCACGTGCACTGGACTCAGCTTTCGGCAGCGGCTGTAGAGAGTTATTGGCGAGTGCGTCTTGATACCAGTCACTGGCAAGCAGTTGATGTAGTTCCTGCGGCACTTTGTAGGCGTGCTGCTCCCTGTACTGCAGTGCCAGGTTCGCCTGGTGTGCTGCCTCGTTGAAACGGCCCACAAGCGCGAGGCACTGTGCCAAATGGATACGCACCTTTGCGACTTCCTGCTCCTCCCGAGCCAGCTGAGTTGCATGGGTATAACAGGTCAACGCATCCTGTGGATGCTCAATTTCCAGGATTTCACCTAGTAGCACCCATGGCCAAGCCGCGCGCGACTGGCGGCGCAACACTGGCGTCAATCGCTTGATCGCAAGGTCTGGTTCGCCGTTGGCCAGGTGCAGTTTGCTCTGGTAGTAGTTGAGCCATTGGTCGTTTGGCTCGTCCCTTAGCGCTTGCTCCAAAACGCCAAGGCCCCACTCGTTTAGCGCCTGATCCGACTGTGGATCGACGGCTTTAGCCGCTGTCTCACGACAGACGGCACGTATGAAGCGTTTATTTAAACTATCTACAGTCTTTCCTGCCTCATTGACGAAAGGCTTCTTGTCCTCTTCTGAAAAACTATCTTTTCCCACCCAGCGGGCAAAAATAAGAAATTCAGACCAGTCCTTGGATGCCTTCCCGGCAAGGCGAAGAAATTGTGAAAAGGCACTATCGCCACGCAGCGCGTCAGCCATCTGCGAAAACTCGCGCATGTACGGTGACAGTTGACCAGATAACGCTACAGGAGACAGTTGCTTTGCCTCGTAACGATCGACAATTTCTTTTACATGGTCATACAGCGCCCAGGCGTAGGCCCGAAGGAACCATACGTCAGCAGTGTTTCCGGGATACTCTGACCTGGCCAAATCCAGGGCTTCTGCATGCCGCCTTTGCTTGCGAAGTGCAAATATCTCACCGGAACTCACTGGATTTCCTCTTTTTTCGCAATCATCAAACTCTGTACTTCCTCATAGAGGCCGTGGCTGCTGCCTGGGCCGCCGACTTCCTGAGCAGCCGTCCAAGTAAAGGTGCCGTCGTAAGTGAAATCAATCTCACCTTTGCGACAAGCATCAGCAAAGCTCACTCGCAGCCGATACGGCATGGGCTTTTGACCGATACGTTGAATCCCCGAGTCGGCAATAGCTTCATCCAGACCATCCAGAAACTCTTGTATAAACTGGCTAGGCTGCTCCGTGCTGGATTTGGCAGCCAGCACACCAAGCGATGTCAACGCGTCCTCTGCCAATTGACTATCGGATAATGCGCCAGGAACAGATCCAGAGCGACCGACCTGCAATTTGCCGTTGTAGTAATACTGAACTATGGCGCGTTTGCCATTGCGCGATAGGGTGTAGCGCTCGCAATACTGCAAGTGCTGCAGCTGTTCAATTTCGATGCCTTGAGCCCCCCATACTAGGCGTAACTGCTGATGGGTTTTCATCAAGGGGGCGATAGCGGGTGTGAACGAAAGCCTCTGCCAGTCTGGATCAGCAGTGAGCTCCTGAAGGCCTGCCTTATCAGGCTTTGCAGATGCGCCTGATGAACCACCCCAAGCGATGTCACCTGCTGGCGTGAAGCCAGGGGGATTCACGATGATCAGTTTCTTGGCTGCTCGTGTGATGGCCGTATAAGCCCAACGGAAGAACGATGCATTGCGCGAGCCCCTGCTGGACTCGAAATCAACAAGGACCGTATTCCATTCCCCGCCCTGCGCCTTGTGACAGGTCATGGCATAGCCGTACTTGACCTGAAGCGCGTTGAAGTACGGGTCGTCACGGATAGCTTTCCGGAATTCATCCGACTTTGGAGGCAGGTCAGGGTGGCGCTTTCGAAAATCTACCAACAGCGCCCGCTGCTCCAACGGGATCAATTCGCGGTTAGGTGAATCTAGCAAGTTCTCTAGTACAAGACAGTTTGTCTGGATGACGCTGCCATCCGCGTCACGAAAAGCCACGGTGATATTGCGGAACCACAACTCAACATGGTGGCCTCCTTTGAGACTCACTGGCACGCGTTGCGCGTCTGCCCCCACCTCTATGACCTTGACCAGATCGCCATTGCTGAGTTCGTGCGTTGTTGAGTTTTTGTTGATCAACAGCGTTTCGCCTACCTGGATAGGCAGACTGGCATCACCCCAACGACGATCTCTGATGTTACGGTTGTAGTCCAGCGCAGTGGAGTTGGAGTGCACGACTGCGACGTTAGAAGTTTTTGCCTGCAACCCTTGAACGATCAGATCGACAGCTTTTCGGGCATCTACCTGTTCAATATCCTGCCCATTGGGCTGCAGTGAAAATTTATTGAACCGCTCGGCCAGCATTGCGTCGCGCAACTCCGTCGCGCGGTCGAGAATGGCACTGTCCTGCGCCTGACGCATGACATTTTTCAAATCAAACGAGCCCACCTTCAACTTGAATTGCTCACTCAGATACGCATCTGACAAGGCAGGTGACGAATTTTCTCCAACCGGAGGTAGCTGCGCAGGATCGCCGACGAAAAGCAGCTTGGTAAGGTGGTCCTTTGTGCGACCTGATCTGTTCATTCGAGCAAAGGTCACGATATCCAGTAGCAATCTGCCGGAACCGAACTGCATGAAATCACCGTGATTCTCCTTATCTCCGACCATTGACGATTCGTCGATCACAAACAAGGAAACAACCGACTCATCCTCCTTCAATGGAAAGATCATCCGCATTCCGGGGTCGTTGGCCGTCTCGGCCCCTTCATTCACCTCTAAATGGGTAAGCCTGTAAATCGCCCGATGGATAGTCGAACCTTCGTATCCAGGGCTTCCAGTGATTTGCTTGATCTTGTTGCCCAGAATGCGGGCGGCCCGGCCTGTTGGTGCCAGGAGACAGCAGGAAAGGTTCATCTCCTCTAGCGTTTTGACCAGTTTGGCAATAAGTGTGGTCTTACCAGTGCCTGCACTGCCACGCAAGATAAAAGCATCTCGAGAGTCATCAAGAAGAAAAGTTTTAATGGCGTCAAGCGCGGTGGATTGCTCTCCGGTCAGTTGTATTTCCATTCCGTTCAGTCTCCCCCGCCATTCATCACAAACTTGATTTCCGCCTCTGTATAGAGGCCAAGCTGCACCTTGATTTCCTGTAGCTGTAGGATCAACGCCTCAATGTCTGCAGCCGACGTCATCTTCACTGGAATCGCGATCGACTTGATCAGCTTGGCTGGGCCTTCTTCTCCGTTCTTGGAGCGCTCTTCCTCCATGCGCTGGCGAAGCCGCTCCTGGCCTTGGCGCTGGATGGAGCGCTTCAGGTCTTCGAGGGTGCTGTTGATGTCGTAATCGCGGGCAAGCAGCTTCTTCAGTCCGGCCAGATCCTGCGTGGCGGCCAGGGCGAGCCCGTCCAGCCGGTTCACGGCGTTGCCGCGCTCCTCCTGGGTGAGCTCTTCCCACTCGGGGATGCGCTGCAGATCTTCGACACCTTCCTTCAAACGGAGCTTCTGCTGATCGGAGAGCGTGATGACCGCATCGCGCACGCGGCCCTTCAGATGGGTGAGCTGCGAATTGAAGTCGGCGGTGTGTTTGTAGAAGTCTTCCTTGCCCAGGCGCTCTGACAGGGTTCCCAGGTCTTCGGCGAGTTCGCGGCGCAGCTCCCCTGGCACGCCGGTGTCCGGCAAGGCTTCGATGTCGCGGCGATGGGCTTGCAAGTCACGCAGGGTGGCGTCGAGCCCGTTGTCGAGGGCCCGCTTCACTTCGAGGGCCCACTTAAGGTTGTCGTAAATGGCGGAGGTTTCGGCACCCAAGCGCTGCGGGGCATCGGAGGCATCGGTGAACAGGACATCGGCAATGTCCTGGTTCAAGGTACGGATGCGGTCACTGCCCGCCAGCCCAAGGCCGCTGAGCTTTTCGGCCAAGGAGCCGTAGTCGTGCTGGAAGCGCGGGAAGTGCTTCGCCGCCGCCTTGCTGATCTCTTGTTCCAGCGGGATCACCATGTCGCCCACCAGTTCGGTGAGCCTTTCAGCGGCACGTCCGAGCGTTTCGATGGACGGGCGCTCGTCGCGCAGTGCGACGCCGATCTGTTTGAAGGAGTTGTTGGTCTTCAGCGCGTCGATCGCCTGTTGCCCAGCTGCTGTGACTTCACGGCCCGAGACCTTGAGCTTGATTTCGCCCGCCATAAGCATGGCGGCCACGATGTAGCGCGTGGTATCGGGTGACCAGCCAAACGGATCGCTGCTGAAGTCATCGAGCAGGCGCTTGCCATCGACCGTGCCGCGCTTGTCGATGTAGTCGCGGATGCTGATCATCGCCTTGTGGTCAGTCTTGAACGAGGCGCGACCGGCCACGGTTTGCACCAGGCTGAGCGGGTCCAGCGCACTGCTGATGGCGGCGGGGTTGGCGACCTTGAGGAATTTCTCGGCGGTGTCGGTTCCAGCGCGTACCGGAGCTTCTACGTACCGGTCGAACACCTGGTCGGCCACGTCGGAGAGCAGCTTCTTGGC
Organism: Stenotrophomonas sp. PS02289; assembly: GCF_029960115.1. Classification (GTDB taxonomy): domain Bacteria; phylum Pseudomonadota; class Gammaproteobacteria; order Xanthomonadales; family Xanthomonadaceae; genus Stenotrophomonas. The sequence goes on along the minus strand of NZ_JASCOZ010000010.1, from coordinate 23,065 downwards.
GGCCTCCAGCAAATCAGCATCCAGTGCCGACACCGCCGTGGCCTGGCCGCGGAACACAAACGAGCCGGCTTGCAGAGTTTGTTTGATCTTGCTCTGGAGCTGGGTCGCCAGCTTGGCAGCACGGTCGAGCTGGCCGGTGCAGTAGTCCTTTACCTCTTGGTCGGGCTCGTTGCGGTGCAGCTCGGCAATGCGCTGACAGCGATAGATTTCGTTCGCCAGATCGTCGAGTTCGGAATTGGCGCGAGCCAAGAGCCCGATGACGTTCCGACCGGCCCGACTACGGGAGTCATCCAGCATCCGGTTCTTGGCGGTGTCGTAGTCACTGGCAGGCACCAACTCAACAACGGTTTGTATGGTGCTCTGATCACCGGCTAGGCTGGTGATGGCGCTGCCGGCCTGGACTTTCAGACCCGTTGCGACGGCCATCGTGCCGTGGAGGCTGACACGGGGCAGCGGATCGAAGGATTCGCGCAACGCATCGTTGAAAATGCGCTTCACATCCACGGTGCGCAACGCAATGGCGCCACGCTCCTGCTCGATATCCCGCAGCTTCTCGCTGAGGAACACGAGGTTGCCATCCTTCTCGCCCAGCGGCACATGCACGTCGTTCAGCATCTCTTCGACGGCTTTCTTTACCGTATCAAGCTGCGATGCTGCAGTGATCGACGGGTGCATCAAACTGGCGACGTTCTGCACCGACACCGGCAGGTTGCCGAGGATCTGCAGTACGGCGACGGACTTGGCGATGTCCTGATGCAGTTGCGAATCCGGGAAGCGAATCTGGACCTTGCCAACCGCCTGGTGGATGGACGTGAAAGCGCGACGAATGTCCTTCTCCAGTTCGTCGTAAAGCGTGACCGTGGTGGCGAGCCAGCCGACCGGCTGATCGGCCATCGCCTTCGAGCCGCCTTCGCCTTTCAAGACATCCTGGATCACCTTGATCGCAGAGCGCAGGCCGATGCCGCCAGTGGACTTGGCCAGGGCGCCCAGCAAGTGCAGCAGGATGTCGAAGTGAGCTGGCAGGAACGGGTAGAGATTAGTGAAACTCTCTTTGCTGAAGTCCGCGTCGTAGTACTTGGCGTCTTGCAACTTGGTGTTGTGTCGCAGCGCCTGACCATGGGCATCGAACAGCTTGCCCAGTTCGGTCTCGCCAGCCGGTGACTTGCCGAGCAGGCGGCGATAGCAGATCTCTTTGATGTCGCTCGATTCAAGGCCAATCTGGATCGGAAAGCGGTCCTTCAGCTTGTAGAGCTTGTCGGAGTTCAGCGCGGCGCGCGGGTCGTCTTCCGTCAGCGTCTGCTGCGCGGTAGAGATGATCCAGGCCTTGCCGTCGCCCAGCCGCTTGAGGTTCTTGGCCAGGCCATCAAGGTTGAGGATCAGGTTGTCGCGTGAGGCCACGTACTGGCCGACTTCGTCGACGATGAAGATGATGTTCTGCTTACCACTCTTCTCGCGGACGATGTCGATCATCTCCTGCACGCGCTGGTCTTCGAACTGGAAGAAGCCCTCGGTGCTGGACGAGAAGGACTTGGCCTCCGGGAAGAGTGCCGGGTACATCTCGTGGGCTATCTTGGGGATCAGCCCGTCGATAGCGAGCGGGTTGTTTTGTACGCGGGCCCAGGTCGCACCCGGCAGCGCTTGGGCAATACGATCGTGCAACTCGGGGGTGCGACCGTCCTTCTCGACCATGCGCTCAAAAGCGGCAACCTTGAGGTTGCGCGAGTAGCCGGCCCATTGCAGCACCTTGAAGTAGAGGACCGTGGAGACGTCTTCCATCGTGGCGCCGGCGAGCATTTCACTGGCGAGGTCGAGCATGACCACAGCGGCAGGCAAGCGCTTCGCCACAGTGCTGAGGAGGGCCTTGGTTTGTGGCTTGTGCAGGCGGTCCTGCAGGTAATTGATGAACGGCGTGCCGTCGATGGTGCGCTGATCGTCAAACGCCAGGCCGAGGTACTTGGTGAACGAGCTCTTACCGGAGCCGTAGAAGCCTGAAACCCAGACGCCCACCTCGTTTTCACCACCGGACTCCATCGCGAGCTGCATGCGATCGAGGAGCTTGCGAAACTGCTCCTCAATGCTTTCGGTGACCACGTATTCGGAGATCTCAGCCTTGAGGCGGCCTTCTTGCGAGGCGCCATAGGTGATGACCTTCTCAATGGTCCGGTAGATGTCCTTGCTTGGGTCGAAGAGTGAGCGAATGGTCATAGGTTTATCCCAGGGTTCTTTTGTCTGTTCAGCCGCCGACGTGGACAGAGCGGTAATTGCCGTCTTCCGGGTAGAAGCCGAGAAACTTCAGGCGCGTCTTGCCGGTTCGCACGCCGGGGTACAGAAAAATCGTCGGCACATGAAACTTGCCCTGGAGCTGGCTTTCGATGGCGCCGATGCGCATAAACGGATGCAGTGCCTCAAGGTCCGTTACCAAGAGCAGCGCGTTCTGCTGGCCTTCGAGCGGCTGCAGGGCATCCTCAAGTCGCTTCAACAGGCCGTTATCCGCCGTCAGAATGTCCGCCAGCGCCTTGTTGGTACGCGGCCAATCCAGCGGAGCGGACTTGTCCTCCATCACGCACAGCGACCAAAACGGGTCGTCTTTGAGCAGGGCCCAGATCTGTTCAGCGATGGAGAATGTGTGCACGTCCCAGCCTTCCTGATGCAGCTTGGCCACCCAAGCGGGCGTTTGCCGCTTCACCTCGAGGATCTGCTCTGGTGGGAATACGAGGTAGTAAATCGGCTCGAAGCTCGCATGACCGAGCTCACGCCCGTGGCGGATGCGCTCGCGCAACTCGTCGAAATCAGCTTTGAGTGAGGACATCGCAGAGCGCCTCCATGTCTTGTTGTTTCCAGCTGATGCGGATCACGTCGCCAGCAGCCTGGACGATGAGCAACCCCTTCAGCGAGAGTCGTTTGATTTCCTCCAGCACGTCTTCGCGCGCCAGGCCAAAAAGCTGCCAGTCTTCGTGGGTCAGCAGCGCGTTATCACCCACGCCGGAAAAGTGCAGCTCATAGGCTAGATATGCAGCCGCAGACGGCGAGATGCGGAACGGCAGGATGCGGCGGCTTGAACGCAAACCGCGCTCGAGCATTCCGTAGTCGGCGCAGCACCCGGTCAGGTAGGCGGAAACGCGCCGCACTGTCGTCTCAGACCAGCGTTTAACTGTCTTGCCGTCATCGATGCCTCTCTCGACAAAGGCACGGGCGTCTTCATTGGTGATCTGTGTGTATCCACCGGCGTATCGAGCCCAGTAAACGTGGCGCACGAAGTCACCAAGAATGGGATTGGCGCGGCTCGTGAAAACCAGCATGAGCTGCGTCAGATCAACAGTGGAAATTGTTGCCGACAGGCGCTTGAGGTGAGCAGCCGGTGTACCGCCATTGACCAGATAGCGCGGGGCAAAGCATTCGACGACGATGTTGCGGAGTCGGCGCGCGGTAACTGTGGGGAATCGGCCAGACTCCAGCGCGACTTGATGCAACTGATTCGCCGACATGCCTGGCGACCACAGCTCGAGCAGCGTCTTGGTCTCATTGACCAGCCCGAGGCCTGCTTGTAACTGTGTCGTGTAGGGCTTGTTATCGGCCACGATCAACCCACCAGATACGGATATGTTTTGGCGTCCTGCGTGAACGCCGATAGATAGGCTGCCGCGATGGCCTTCAGGGTGTCGGTGGAATCAATATCCTTGATGCTTCCGACCGCCGTTGGACCCACGCTGGACGTGCCGCTCGTCGCGGCCAAGCGCTTCAACGCATCCAGGGCAGCCTCTTTGCTCTGCGGTGTGTGACTGGCGAGTTCTTCTCCCGCGCTGCTTTGTACGATCGCATGCAGGTCTTGTTCGACTTCTTCAGGCAGCCGGAACAGGTGGTAGCTACCCACGCTCAAATGCTCGTCGTGCAATCGTCTGGCTGCTTCCAGCACACCGTGATACTGAGCAAGGCGAGACGTTTTCGAGAAGACGGGTTCCAGGAAGAGCTTGCTTGATGCCTCATAGAACGCCGTGGGCCACCAGGCGCACTGAGCACGCTCGCCGAGGAAGCCCACAAGGAGCCTCATTTGCAGCAACGTGGGTAGGTAGGATTCTTTCATCTCAACTCTCGTCATTCGTTTGTTCTGCCGACGCAGCCGGCGCAGGCAGTGGTATCCATTGCTCAGTCACATTCCGCTCCCGAGCGAGTCGCATCCAAAGGCGCATATCCTGGTGCCAGCACGGCGTTCTTGACGCCATACAAGGCCAAGTGGTCCTTGAGCCAAAGTCTGTACTCCGGCCCGCGAAGGCTATGGTCTGCGGAGCAGTCGACGCTCCATTTGCGCAGGATGTAGCCGGCAGTCGCTGCCCGGAGCTTCATCTTCACCATGCCACCGGTCATGCCGTAATCCATCTCCGCGATCTCGGGGCGTGGTTGGTCCGGGTGCGGCACCAGCTCCAGCTCGACGATCCGGGTCCATTGAATATCCTGATCGCTCATTTCGTGGGGCGCCACTGGCTGCCCCTTAAGCGCCGCCGGGCGCTTGATCCGAGTGATGACGAAATCCCTGAACTCCTGCGATTTCCGGTCAAAGGCACGAACGTGCCAGCGCAGACCGTTATCGATCAGTGCGAACGGGACGATCTCCCGCTCGGTGCGACCACTGGAGATGGAGTAGTACTCAATGCCGAGCGGACACTCCTGGTGGATCGCCCGGGTCACGCTCGCTAGCACGTCCAGATCCGGATGCGCGAGCCGTGACGGGCTCTCGCTCATCACCCATGCCTTGAGCCGCATAGGCTCACCGTCGCCAAAGCCCTGGGTCAACCACGACAGCACCCGCTCCGGAGGGAAGTCGAAGATGGGCTGGAAGTCCGGCCCCAATACGTAGGACTTAACCTTGGAGTCGTAGTCGATGTTGCCCGAGGCCAACTCCTTGTACAGCGCCAAGTCCCTGGATGCGGCGGCGGACTGGATGCCAAACCGCGTGACCAAGTCCTGACGGCGTATCTCCCCGATGAAGCGCACGCGCAATTCCACGAACGCGAGACGATCGCGCTGTGGCTGGGTCAAATCTGCGAAGCGTTCGTTCATCATCCGTGTGCACCCGGAAAGATCGCACATCCGGGTCAGCAATTCCTTGTAGGAGCCATCGGGGAAAGCCTGCTATCCATCAGCAACTACCCGGACACTAGCATGATGATCGCACAAGGGTTGCATTTTGATAACCATCTTCCTTCGAAGCCCATCTCTACCTGAATAAGCTCGACTAGCGGCCATCAGGCCACAACAGGTATCAGGATTAGCTGCCATAAGCACTGGCATGCGAACGCTTTGACCAGCAAAGCCGATGCGCGCCGCTTATAGGCGCCACGATGTCCAGAATGGTCCAGCAGCAACCAGCTTCCCATGGCATACCAGATGGCATACTAGCCAAGCCAGAAATGAAAAAATCCCTTGAAACTCAAGGGCTTAGTTCAATTATCTGGCGGAGAGGGGGGGATTCGAACCCCCGAGGCGCTATAAACGCCTGCCTGATTTCGAGTCAGGTACATTCAACCGCTCTGCCACCTCTCCAGATGGTCCCGGCGAACCGGGACGCGAATAATACGGGGAGCGGGCGCGAACGGCAAGCGATTGCCGCGCCTTCAGGTGAATTTCGTATGACCCGATCGCTTGCCGGATGTCCGCAGGGCCGCGATCATGCCGTTATTCCCCGCAATACCTTCGCCGCAAGCCACCGACCATGATCGAATTTGGACACCTGACCCACCCCGGCCTGCGCCGTGACCTCAACGAGGACACCTATTACGGCGACGGCGAACTGGCGCTGTGGCTGGTGGCCGATGGCATGGGCGGCCATGCCTGTGGCGAGGTCGCCAGCGCGCTGGCACGCGAAACCATCGTGCGCGAGATCCGCCAGGGCGCTTCGCTGGCCCAGGCCATCCGCATTGCCGACGAGGAAATCATCCGCACCTCACGCCGGCGCAATGACAGCCTGCCGATGGGCACGACCGTGGTGGCCGCGCGGGTCCAGGGCAACCGCTATGAGGTGGCCTGGGTGGGCGACAGCCGCGCCTACCTGTGGCGCGACGGCCAGCTGGCGCAGCTGAGCCAGGACCACAGCGTGGTCCAGGAAATGGTGGCGCAGGGCAACCTGACCGCCGAACAGGCACGCGCGCATCCGCACCGCAACGTGGTGACCCAGGCCCTGGGGGTGACCGACCCGGCGCACCTGAACGTGGCGACCACCACCGGCGAGCTGCGCCCAGGCATGCAGCTGCTGCTGTGCAGCGACGGCCTGACCGAGGAAGTCGAAGACCACGGCATCGCCCGCACCCTGGCCTACGACGATGCCAGCGCGCAGGAATGCGTGGATACCCTGGTGGCGGCCGCGCTGGATGGCGGCGGGTCGGACAACATCACCGTGATTCTGGTGCGTTGCCACTAGGGACTACGCCACGGCCTCTTCGGCCTTCGGGCCATCCCAGATCGCATGACCGGCCTTCTTGCGCAGTTTGGCCAGACGCGCCTCATGCGCTTCGCTTTCTGACGCGGTGGCGACCACGCGCGGGCGCGGCAGCAGACGCGAGGTGTCGATGGTCATCGCCTGGACGCCGCCACTGACCGCGTCGTCCGCGCTGCCAAAGCCGATCTCTTCCTGCCCGGAAGTCAGGGCGATGTAGACGTCGCCCAGAATCTGGGCGTCGAGCAGGCCGCCGTGCAGCTGGCGGTGGGCGTTGTCCACCCCCAGGCGTTTACACAGCGCGTCCAGCGAGTTGCGCTGGCCGGGATAGCGCTCACGCGCCATCTTCAGCGTATCGATGACCGTGCAGCGGTCGGCGATGTTGCCGTAGTGGTCACCCAGCAGCGACAGCTCGTAATCCAGGAAGCCCAGGTCGAACGCGGCGTTGTGGATGATCAGCTCGGCGCCGTCGATGTAGGCCAGGAACTCCTCGGCGATCTGCGCGAAGTCCGGCTTGTCGGCGAGGAAGTCCAGGGTCAGGCCGGTGACTTCCTGTGCGCCCTGTTCGAACTCGCAGTCTGGCTTGATGTACTGGTGGTAGTTGTTGCCGCTGGGACGGCGCTCGAGCAGTTCCACGCAGCCGATTTCGACGATGCGGTTGCCTTTGCGCCACTCCAGGCCAGTGGTTTCGGTATCAAGAATGATCTGACGCATGGCCTTAGTTTACCGCCGCGCCGTTGCGGATCCGGATCGCGGCATCGCGTGCCAGCTGGTCCACCCGTTCGTTGTCAGGATCGCCGTTATGTCCCTTCACCCAGCGCCAGTCGATGGTGTGGCGCAGGGTGGCGGCATGCAGGCGCTCCCACAGTTCGCGATTCTTGACCGGGTCGCCGCCAGCAGTCTTCCAGTTCTTGCGGATCCAGCCGGGCATCCACTGAGTCAGGCCCTGGCGCACGTACTGGGAGTCGGTGTAGAGCACGATGTTGCAGGGCTCGGTCAGCGCCTCCAGGCCGGAAATGGCCGCCATCAGCTCCATGCGGTTGTTGGTGGTATGCGCTTCGCCGCCGGTCAGCTCGCGCTCGTGCGCGTTGTAGCGCAGCAGCGCGGCCCAGCCGCCCGGGCCGGGATTGCCCAGGCAGGAACCGTCGGTGTGTATCTCAATGGTCTTCATTCAATTCCAGATCAGGTCGCCACGGTGCCATGCCAACGGCGAACCGGCAGTGGCGTGGGGCCCGGCAGGGCCAGGGTACGTTTTTCAGCGGTGAACAGGCAGGCCGCGCGCAACGGAGCCAGGCTGCTGCGATCCGGCGAGCGGTTGTGCCACATCGGCCCCAGCCAGGTCAGCTCCTGGCAGCTCAATCCCGCCTGTTCCAGGGTGTGGCGCAGGCGCTGCGGCGTGCGTACCACCAGCCCGTGCCGGCGCCATTGGCGACGGAACGGGCTGAACGGATTGAGCGTGGACAGCCACAGGCGGCCACCGGGCATCAGCACGCGCTCACATTCGGCGATCAACGCCTCGGCATCGCGCGCGGTGACATGCTGCAGCACGATGGCGTTGACGCTCTCGCTGGGCAGCGGCAGCGGCAGCGCGCAGCGGGCATCCCCGCTGTAGCCCAGCGCCTGCCGGTGCAGGGTGATGCCGCGGCCGGGGAGCAGCGGATCCTGGGTCCAGGCCGGCGTCGGCGCGATCCACAGCCACGGCGTGACCGGGCGGGTCGCCAGCACCGGCGCGAGCCGTTGCCGCTCCAGCTCGCGCAGCGACAGCCCCGGTTCAGTATCAAACCAGGATGCGACTGACGCTTGACGGGAGCGCGACACGGCGGGCATGGTCCAATTCTATGCGACTGATTGCCCTACCCGCATTCGCGGACAACTACATCTGGGCGCTGGTCGCCGAAGACGGCAACGCCATCGTGGTCGACCCCGGTCAAGCCGCGCCGGTATTGGCTGCGGCAGCGCAGCAGGACTGGCGTCCGCACACCGTGCTGCTCACCCACCACCACAACGATCACATTGGCGGGGTGGCCGAGCTGCAGGCCCACTATCCCGGGCTGGCGGTACTGGCACCGGACGATCCGCGCATTCCCCAGGCCACCCGCCGGGTCGGCGATGGTGAACACGTTCAGGCATTGGGCGTCGGGATCGACGTAGTATCCGTGCCCGGACACACCCGAACCCACATCGCGTTTCACACGGCTGAACATCTTTTCAGTGGCGATGCGTTGTTCAGCCTGGGCTGTGGCCGGATGTTCGAAGGTACGCCGCCCCAGTTGCTGGCTTCACTGCAGCGACTGGCGTCCCTGCCCGCAACACTCCTTGTGTGCTGCGGGCATGAGTACACCGTGTCAAATGCCGTCTTCGCGCGGCATGTCGACCCCACCAACGCTGCGCTTGCGCGGCGCCATGAGGAGGCCCTGGCCATGCGCCGCGATGAACGCCCCACACTGCCGGTTGCCCTGGCCAGCGAGCTGGAATGCAATCCATTCCTGCGAACCCATACTCCGGCCATCCAGGCCGCGGTCAGCGCCCATCTGGGCCGTGAGCTGACTTCGGAAGTGGATGTGCTGGCCGGCCTGCGTGGCTGGAAAGACGGATTTAGGACATGAGTCGGCGATTGCTGCCGCTCGCGCTGGGTCTGGCCATGGCCATGTCCGGCAGCGCGGGCGCCCAGTCGTTGAACACCGGCCTCACCCAGAACCTGGCAGGGATCACCCAGCTGCCTCTGGATGCGGCTGCCCTGCCCTCGCCGTCGGTACGCAATGGCCAGGACATCTTCGCCAGCTTCCGCGAGGGCCTGGCCGAACCGACCTGCGACGTCGAGGCCACCAGCCCGCGCTGGCAGAAGCAGTTTGCCCACGCGCCTTCGCGCCTGGCCAACCAGGACGACGATGCGCTGGTGCTGTTCGGCTACGTGGTGGAAGAGCTGCGTGCGGCCAACCTGCCGACCGAATTTGCACTGATTCCCTTCGTGGAAAGTGGCTACCGCCCCAGCGCGCGCAATGGCGCGGGCCCGGCGGGGCTGTGGCAGTTCATCGCCACCACCGCCAAGAACCACCGCGTACAGGTCAGCAATGGCTATGACGGTCGCCTCTCGGCAGTGGATTCCACCCAGGCCGCGGTGCGCTACCTGAAAACCCTGCACGGCATGTTTGCCGGTGACTGGCGGCTGGCCACCATGGCCTACAACGCCGGCGAGTACCGCGTGCTGCAGTCGTTGCGCAAGGCCGGCATGAACGCGCAGAACGCGCGCCCTGCCGAGCTGCCGGGGCTGTCGCCGATCACTTATGCGTATGTCGAGAAGCTGCACGCGCTGGCCTGCGTGCTGGAAAACGCGGAAACCACGCCGGCGGTGATGGCCTCGCTGGACCGCACCGTGCCAGTGCTGAAGGGCCATACCCTGCCCGCCGGCACCAGCGTGCAGCAGTGGGCCGCACAGCGGCAACTGGATCCGGCACGCATCGCACGTCTGAATCCGGCGCTGGCCAGCGGCAAGGGCCGTCCCAGCGGCGTGGCGACGGTGCTGGCACCGGCCTCGCATGCGCCGGTGGACACCACCGTGGCGGTGGCCCAGGTGGACGCCCCGGCAACCGACATCGCAACCGCGCGGCCGGGCACCCCGGCGGCCAAGCGCACGGTCGCCAGTGCCGCTGACCGCCCGCGTGCGCGCCGGCACACGGTGCGCAACGGCGAGTCGGCCTGGACCATTGCCAAGCGCTATGGGATGCCGCTGAAGGCGCTGCTGTCGCTAAACAATCTGACCGGCAGCAGCGTGCTGAAGCCGGGTGCGGTGCTGCGCGTCGAGGATTGATCGCCGCGCCATCTGAAATGCAGAAGGCCCGGCAATGCCGGGCCTTTTTGTTTCTGCGCCAGCCGGGCAGAGCCCGGCTCTACGAGATGGCGAACCCTTACAGATTTGCCTCTTCGGTCTGGATCTTGAAGCGCTTGCGGGCGGCCTTGACGAAGTCCTGGCCGGCCGACAGGCCGTCAATCTGCTCGAGCTGCTGCTTGAACTGCTGCTTCTGCTCGGCGGGCACTTCTTCCAGGTTGGCCGGCGTGACCTTGTTGACCGCAAAGATCAGGTAACGGCCCTGGACCTCTACCTTGCCGTAAGTCGGCTTGCCTTCGGCCGGATGCGCAGCGGCGAAGATCGCACGGTTGATTTCCGGGGTCGGCACCGGCTGGGTGCGCGGCAGGCCCGGCAGCGGGCTGACCTGCAGCTTGTCCTCAGCGGCGACGGCCTGCAGGGTCTGACCGGCCTTGAGCTTGGCCAGCACCGCGTCAGCGACCTTCTCCGAGGCCTGGCGGGTACGGTCGGCGCGGACGGCCGCAATGACCTGGTCACGGGCCTTGTCGAGCGGCAGGGCCTGTTCCGGGCTGTGCTCGGTAACGCGGATCATCACGGTGTGATTCGGCGCGATCTCGATCGGGTCGCTGACCGTGCCGTCCTGGGTCAGCACTTCCGAGAACGCCGCGCGCAGCACGGCCGGGTTGGCCGCAATGCCACTGGCGGTTTCGCGGGTGAACGGACCGATGGTCTGCACCGGCAGCTTCACGGTTTCGGCGGCAGCGGTGAGCGAGGACGGATTCTTGTAGACCTCGTCGACCAGACGACCGCTGAGCTGGCTGAACTTGCCTTCGGTGTCGGCCTTGAGCTGCTCGGCCGCCAGCTGGTCACGCACTTCGTCGAACGGACGTTCCTGGCCGCCCTTGACCTCACGCAGCTGCAGCACGTGGTAGCCGTACTGGGTCTTCACCGGCCCGCTGATCTCGCCGGCCTTCATGGCGAACAGCGCATCTTCGAACGGCTTGACCATGACGTCGCGTTCGACCCAGCCCAGATCGCCACCGCCCTGCTTGGAGCCGGTGTCGTCGGAATTGGCCTTGGCCAGTGCGGCGAAGTCGGCACCGGGTGCCTTGGCCTGGGCAGCCAGCGCCGTGGCCTTCTGTTCGGCGGCCTTCACAGCAGCGGCATCGTTGGCATCGGCGGCAATCAGGATGTGCGACGCCAGACGGGTTTCCGGGGTGGAGAAGCGCGCCTTTTCATCGGCATAGCGCTTGCGCAGCGTCGCATCGTCGGCCGGGGTGGCGGCCGGCAGATTGGCGGCATTGATCTCCACGTATTCCAGGCTGACGGTTTCCGGCTGGCGGAAATCCTTGGTGTGGCTGTCGTACCACTGCTTGATCTGCGCGTCGGTGACTTCAGCCGGTTCAGCGGCTTCTTCCGGCGGCAGCGCCGCCAGTTCGACGTCGCGGGTTTCACCCAGCAGCTTCATCAGACGATCGGCATCGGCGGCGGTGACAAAGCCCGACCCCTGCAGCGCGGACGGCAGAATCGCGGTCTGCAGGTTCTCACGCACCTGCGCCTCGAACTGCGCCGGCGTGCGCGGCGGGTTGCCGGCAGCCAACAGCGTACGGTACTGGTTACCGTCGAACTTGCCGTCCTTGTCGAGGAAGGCAGGAATGGAGGCGATGGTTTCGCGCACGGCGGCATCGCTGATGACCAGGCCGGCCTGCTCGCCGGACAGGCGCATGACCTGCTCGTCGATCATCTGATCGAGCACTTCCAGCTTGGTCTCGGTGCTTTCAAACTTGCGCGGGTCGAAGTCCTCACCCTGCTGGGTACGCGCCTGCATGCGCGCCTGCTCGAAGCGGGTGCGGAAGTCGTTGGCACTGATCTCGTGGTGTTCCCACAGCAGCGACGCCGGCCACCAGCTGGGAGCCGAGCGCCACCAGGTCGGCGGAGCGGACACCTTGGCCACGTTCTGCGCGCCAACGCCACCGAGGTAGCTGTTGTCGATCACGAACAGGAAGGGAATCATCAGCAGCCCCAGGATCACGGTGACGATCCAGCCCGAGGTCTTGTCGCGGAGTTTCTGCAGCATGAGTGAAATCAAGGCCTGATTGGCGAGCCCGGCAGTGTAACCCGCTTCGCGCCACGCCCCAACTGCCCTGCCCTGCAGGCAAAAGAAAAGCCCCTGGCTTTCACCAGGGGCCTTCAAAAGTTGGCGGAGCGGACGGGACTCGAACCCGCGACCTCCGGCGTGACAGGCCAGCATTCTAACCAGCTGAACTACCGCTCCGCGCTGAAACTTTGCAGGCGCTCATCATATCCGAAGATGTGAAGAAAACCTACCCCGAATTAACACTTTTCGAGGATTTTTTTGAAACTGGCGGAGCGGACGGGACTCGAACCCGCGACCTCCGGCGTGACAGGCCAGCATTCTAACCAGCTGAACTACCGCTCCGCGTTTTACTTTTCTGTTTTCTCCAATGACGTGATGTCGTTGGAGAAAACAAGGCCCCCGATTGCTCGAGGGCCCTGATGAGTGGCGGAGCGGACGGGACTCGAACCCGCGACCTCCGGCGTGACAGGCCAGCATTCTAACCAGCTGAACTACCGCTCCACACTTTCAAAAACCACTACTGGCAGTGCCTGGTGGGTGCTGAGGGTTTCGAACCCCCGACCCTCTCCGTGTAAAGGAGACGCTCTACCGCTGAGCTAAGCACCCCAGCAAGCCGCTTAGTTTACGGCATCCTTCAGGGCTTTGCCAGCCTTGAACGACGGATTCTTCGAAGCAGCGATCTTGATGGTGTCGCCGGTCTTCGGGTTGCGGCCGGTACGGGCAGCGCGGTCGCGCACCTGGAACGTACCGAAGCCCACCAGGGTCACGGCGTCGCCGCTCTTCAGTGCCTTGGTGACGGCAGCAACGACTGCATCGACGGCGCGGTTGGCTTCGGCCTTGGTCAGGTCGGCGGTTTCAGCCACGGCGTCGATCAATTCGGTCTTGTTCATTCTGTACAGCTCCTTTGGCGGGGATTTCCGCGTGTTCGACAATGAAGCATCCGATCCAGTTGTGCTGCCCGGATGCCAGTGATGGGTTCGCCCTAGTCAGCAATGTGCTCACTTGCGAGTGGTGCTTTTATACCAGTGCCCCCTACCCCACGCAAGCTGAAAAGCCAGCAATGACGCGGGTTTCAGAGGTTTTTACAGCGCGCGTCAGTGCTTGACGCGCGCGTTGGAAGCTGTCTTGCTGCGACCACGCACCGCCACCGGTGCCTTGGCCTTCTTTGCCTTCTTCGGGGTCAGCGGCGTCTCCAGGGCGATGTCGAGCACCTCCTCGATCCACTTCACCGGCACGATCTCCAGGTCGCGGGTGACGTTGGCCGGAATGTCAGCCAGGTCCTTGCGGTTCTCCTCGGGGATGATGACGGTGCGGACGCCGCCACGCAGCGCGGCGAGCAGCTTCTCCTTCAGCCCGCCGATGGCGGTGACGCGACCGCGCAGGGTGATTTCACCGGTCATGGCGACATCGGCACGGATCGGCACCTTGGTCAGCATCGACACCAGCGAGGTGACCATGGCGATACCGGCACTGGGGCCGTCCTTCGGGGTGGCACCGTCGGGAACGTGCACGTGCACGTCATGCTTCTGCAGGAACTCCGGGTCGATGCCGAAGGCCACAGCGCGCGAGCGCACGACCGACAGCGCCGCCGAGGCCGATTCCTTCATGACGTTGCCGAGCTGGCCGGTCAGGATCAGCGCGCCCTTGCCCGGGACCAGGGTGGACTCGATCTGCAGCAGGTCGCCGCCGACCTCGGTCCAGGCCAGGCCGGTGACCAGGCCGATCTCGTTCTGTTCTTCGGCGCGACCAAAGTCGAAGCGACGCACGCCCAGGTACTTGTCCAGGTTCTTGCTGTTGACCGTGACCAGCGCCTTGGCCTTGCGTGCGCCCTTCTTGGCCTTGGCGGCCGGCTGCGGACCGGCCAGCGCGATTTCCTTCACCACCTTGCGGCAGATCTTGGCGATTTCGCGCTCGAGGTTACGCACACCGGATTCGCGCGTGTAGTAACGCACCACGTCCTGGATGGCGTCGCTGGCGATTTCCAGTTCCTCCGGCTTCAGGCCATTGGCCTTGAGCTGCTTGGGCACCAGGTAACGCATGGCGATGTTGAGCTTTTCATCCTCGGTGTAGCCGGGGATGCGGATCACTTCCATGCGGTCCAGCAGCGGGCCGGGAATGTTGAGCGAATTGGAGGTCGCCACGAACATCACTTCGGACAGGTCCAGGTCCACTTCCAGGTAGTGGTCGTTGAACGCGTTGTTCTGCTCGGGGTCGAGCACTTCCAACAGCGCCGAGGACGGGTCGCCGCGGAAGTCCATCGACATCTTGTCGATTTCATCGAGCACGAACAGCGCGTTCTTGCTGCCGACCTTGTTGAGGTTCTGCACGATGCGACCCGGCATGGAGCCGACGTAGGTACGACGGTGACCGCGGATTTCGGCTTCGTCGCGCACGCCGCCGAGCGACATGCGCACGAACTTGCGGTTTGTGGCCTTGGCAATCGACTGACCCAGCGAGGTCTTGCCCACGCCCGGCGGACCGACCAGGCACAGGATCGGGCCCTTCATCTGCTTCACCCGCGACTGCACCGCGAGGTACTCCAGGATGCGGTCCTTGACCTTGTCCAGGCCGAAGTGATCGGCATCCAGGGTGTCCTGGGCGACCTTGAGGTCCTTGCGGACCTTGGTGCGCTTCTTCCACGGCACGCCCAGCAGCCAGTCCAGATAGTTGCGCACGACGGCCGCTTCAGCCGACATCGGCGACATCTGCTTGAGCTTGGTGAGTTCGGCCTTGGCCTTGGTTTCCACCGGCTTGGGCATACCCGCCTCGGCGATCTTGCGGGCCAGTTCGTCCATCTCGCCGGGCGCGTCGTCGAGGTCACCCAGTTCTTTCTGGATGGCCTTCATCTGCTCGTTGAGGTAGTACTCGCGCTGGCTCTTTTCCATCTGCGACTTCACGCGGCCGCGGATGCGCTTTTCCATCTGCTGCACGTCGATCTCGCCGTCGACCAGACCGACCAGCATTTCCAGCCGCTCGCTGGTCTGCAGGGTTTCCAGCAGGCGCTGCTTGTCGGCCAGGCGCACGCTGATGTGCGCGGCAATCGTGTCGGCCAGACGCGCCGGTTCGTCGATGCCGGAGAGCGTCTGCAGCAGTTCCGGCGGCAGCTTGCGGTTGGTCTTGACGTACTGCTCGAACAGCGACATCAGCGAACGCGCGATGGCCTCGACTTCGCGCGGTTCGCGGGCGTCGTCGGACTCGATTTCCTGGCCCACGCCGTGCAGCGCGCCGTCGCGCTCGGTCACCTGGGTGACGTTGACGCGCGCCAGGCCTTCGACCAGCACCTTGATGGTGCCGTCGGGCAGCTTCAGCAGCTGCAGCACCTGGGCCAGCGTACCGACCTGGTAGAGGTCCGCCGCGGCCGGGTCGTCGGTTTCAGCCGACTTCTGCGCCAGCAGCAGGATGCGCTTGTCGGCGACCATGGCCTGCTCCAGGGCATGCATGGACTTGTCGCGACCGACGAACAGCGGGATGACCATGTGCGGGAACACCACCACGTCACGCAGCGGCAGAACCGGCAGGTCGAGAGTCTCACTTGGGGAACGGGCCATAGGGGCTCCAATGGAACAGTGGGGATGGCCTCCGGGCAGCCTCACCCGGATACAAAAAAGCCGATGGCCCCGTTATGGGGCCATCGGCATCAGGATGCAAGCTGCACTGGAAAAATTCATTCAATTCAAACGGTTGAATGATTATTCAGCGCCGGCCGCCTTCTGTTCAGGAGCCGGCGGGGTCTGGTAGATCAGGTAAGGCTCGGACTTGTGCTCGATCACCGATTCATCCACCACCACCTTGCTGACGTTTTCGGCCGAAGGCAGGTCGTACATGGTGTCCAGCAGGACCGATTCGACGATCGTGCGCAGGCCACGGGCACCGGTCTTGCGCTTGAGCGCCTTGCGGGCAATGGCCGACAGGGCGTCCGGGCGGAACTCCAGCTCCACGTGCTCCATCTCGAACAGCTTCTTGAACTGCTTGGTGATGGCGTTCTTGGGCTCGGTCAGGATCCGGACCAGGGCGGCCTCGTCCAGCTCTTCCAGGGTCGCCACGACCGGCAGGCGGCCGACGAACTCCGGGATGAGGCCGAACTTGATCAGGTCTTCCGGCTCGACTTCAGCCAGCACCTTGCCCACTTCCTGCTTGCGCTCGGAGCTCTTCACCTTGGCCCCGAAGCCGATGCCGCCGGCGTCGTTGGAACGGGCCTGGATCACCTTGTCCAGCCCGGCGAACGCGCCGCCGCAGATGAACAGGATGTTCTTGGTGTCGACCTGCAGGAATTCCTGCTGCGGGTGCTTGCGACCGCCCTGCGGCGGCACGCTGGCCACGGTGCCTTCGATGAGCTTCAGCAGGGCCTGCTGGACGCCTTCGCCGGAGACATCGCGGGTGATCGACGGGTTCTCGCTCTTGCGCGAGATCTTGTCGATTTCATCGATGTAGACGATGCCCTGCTGCGCCTTCTCGACATCGTAGTCGCACTTCTGCAGCAGCTTCTGGATGATGTTTTCCACGTCCTCGCCCACGTAACCGGCTTCGGTCAGCGTGGTGGCGTCGGCCATGGTGAACGGCACATTGAGCAGGCGGGCCAGGGTTTCAGCCAGCAGGGTCTTGCCCGAACCGGTCGGACCGACCAGCAGGATGTTCGACTTGGCCAGTTCGACGTCGTCGTTCTTCTGGCGGCTCTCGATGCGCTTGTAGTGGTTGTACACGGCCACCGCCAGCGTGCGCTTGGCGCGGTTCTGGCCGATGACGTACTGGTCGAGAACCTCGAGGATCTCGCGCGGCTTGGGCAGCGAACTGCGCGCCGACTGCGCCTTTTCCTCAAGCTCCTCACGGATGATGTCGTTGCACAGCTCCACGCACTCATCGCAGATGAACACGCTCGGGCCCGCAATCAGCTTGCGCACCTCATGCTGGCTCTTCCCACAGAAGGAGCAGTAGAGGATCTTGCCGGTGTCCGTGGAACGACCTTGGCGGTCTTCGCTCATGCTTCGCTTACCCAGTTACCCCACCCGCTGAACGGGGGTTCGATTCGAGAATAGCACAGGGCCGGGTGGACGCCAGTCCAGCCCGACCCCGCGGAAACAGGCCGGTTGCCCGACCTGGCACTGCCGTTACGCCGGGGTGATCGACTCTTCCGGACGACGCTCCAGCACCTGGTCCACCAGGCCATAGGCCACGGCGTCGGCGGCGCTCTTGAAGTTGTCGCGCTCGGTGTCACGGGCGATGGTTTCCAGCGACTGGCCGGTGTGCTTGGCCAGCACCTCGTTCAGACGCGAACGCAGGGTCAGGATTTCACGGGCATGGATGTCGATGTCCGTGGCCTGGCCCTGGAAGCCGCCCAGCGGCTGGTGGATCATCACGCGCGAGTTCGGCAGCGCATAACGCTTGCCGGCCGCGCCGGATGCCAGCAGCAGCGCACCCATCGAGGCGGCCTGGCCGACGCAGATGGTGCTCACGTCCGGCTTGATGTACTGCATGGTGTCGTAAATGGCCATACCGGCGGTGACCACGCCACCCGGCGAGTTGATGTAGATGCTGATGTCCTTTTCCGGGTTGTCCGCTTCCAGGAACAGCAGCTGCGCCACCACCACGTTGGCCATGTGGTCGTCGATCGGACCGACCAGGAAGATCAGACGCTCCTTCAACAGGCGCGAATAGATGTCATAGGCGCGCTCGCCGCGGCTGGTCTGTTCGACCACCATCGGCACCATGTTCAGGGCTTTGGTTACGTTGTCCATTACTGGGGCACCTATTGATGAGGGGAATAACACCCCGCGCCGGAGCGCGGGGTCTGTGACGCCGACCGCTTACTGGCGGATGGCGTCCTGGAACGACAGGGCCTGCTCGGTGTGCTGGGCGCGCTCGGCGATCCAGTCGATCACCTGCTCTTCCATCACGCGGTTCTGCAGACCACTCATCAGCTGGGGGTCGTTGCGGTACATCTCAATGACCTGTTCCGGCTCTTCGTAGGTCGAGGCGATCAGGCGCATGGTTTCGTTCAGGCGCTTCGGGTCCAGGCGCAGGTCGTTCTTGCGGGCCACTTCGCCGACCAGCAGGCCGACCAGCACGCGCTTGGCAGCGGCGTCCTTGAAGCCTTCGTGGGCGTCGGCCGGGACGTCACCCGGGTTGCGGCCGCTGCGGCGGATCTGCTCGATCTGCTGGGCCAGCATGGCGCGGGCTTCGTTGTCGACCAGGCGCGGCGGCATTTCCACCGAGGCGTAGGCGGCGATCAGCTGCTCGCCCACTTCACGGCGCAGGCGGTTCATCAGCGCACCCTTGAGCTCGCGCTCCAGATTGGCGCGGATGTCCTTGCGGAACTGTTCCAGGTCGCCGCCCTTCACGCCGAAGCTCTTGATGAAGTCAGTGTCCACTTCCGGCAGCACCGGCTCGGACACGTCCACCACCTTCACGGTGACCTTGACCTGCTTGCCCGCCAGGGCCGGCACGCGCCAGTCAGCCGGGAATTCGACGTCCAGGGTCTTTTCTTCGCCCTTGGCCAGGCCAACCAGGCCCTTTTCGATCTGGTCGAACATCATGCCCTGACCGATGACCACGCTGCCCTTTTCGGTGCCTTCGGCCGGCAGGCGCTCATCGCCGGCCTGGGAGAAGGTTTCCAGTGCGACCAGGTCGCCGTCCTGCGCGCCACGGGTGACCGGGCTCCAGCTGCGGCGCTGTTCGCGCAGGTTGGTGATCATCTGGTCGATGTCGGCGTCGTTGATCTCGGCGGTGTGGCGCACGACGGTCAGCTTGCTGACGTCGACGTCGCCGAAGTCCGGCACCAGTTCCACGGTGGCCACGAAGGAGAATTCGCCTTCTTCGCCCTTGTCGATGCGCGGGGCACCGGCGATGCGCAGGTCGTGCTCGCGCACGGCGGCATCGAAGGTTTCACGCAGCAGGCCGTCCAGCGCTTCATTGCGCACCTGCGCGCCGAAGCGCTGTTCGATCACCTTGGCCGGCACCTTGCCCGGGCGGAAGCCCTTGATGCGCGCGGTGCGGGCGATTTCGCCCAGGCGGCCGCTGATGTGCGTCTGCAGGCGGTCTTCCGGCAGCGAGAAGGTCAGGCGGCGTTCCAGATTGCCGGTGGATTCGATCGAAGCTTGCATGTTGACTCCTGCCACCGGTGGCGCGGCCCCCGGCACTGATGTGAATGAAACGGGTTTTGGAGACGGGGCCGTGGACGCACAATCCCGCCGCAGCCCTGTAGTTTGGCCGATAACGGCCAGCGCCGCCAGCACAGGGCCGGAAGCGACAATCCGGTCCCCCGTTCAGGGTTGGCCAGCCGTCTCCCGTCAGGCGGGACGTGCCCTCGAACAGCCCGGCCCCCAGCCGGGTCTGTGGTGCGAAAGGGGGGACTCGAACCCCCACGCCTTGCGGCACTGGAACCTAAATCCAGGGCGTCTACCAATTCCGCCACTTTCGCGCAGGGCGGCATTATAGGGGAAGCGGGCGGCTCATTCGCGGGGCATCCGCAGCCAACGACGCGCCGGCCGCAATGCCCACCATACGCTCGCACCCCGAAACCCATCCAACCTTACTCAAATCGAATGATTACTGGCGCGCACTCGACGGCAATCTGGCGCAATTGACGCATGAACCGTCCATCGTCCAGCTTCTCGAGCACTGACGATCCGCAAAGACGGATGACACATTCGCCAGGCCATCCCGGGCCACCGCCGGTCAGTGCATCCCGAAACGCATGTATGTTCCTCCCAAACACCGAAGCACCTTCAGGGGTAGTGACCTGAAGATATGCCCGCCAGAACTCCCGTTGATCAGAGATGGTGCTGCAGTCGATGGAGAAGACGGTCATCCCCTGCGTGCTGTCTGCTTGACCAGCGTCATCGCCAGATCGGTCCATCGCATTGATTCCTTGGTCGTAGTACGGGAAGTTGGGGAAAAAACCGCCAATCTCGTGTCTAGTTCCACGCAAAAACTACCGCCTTCCCTTCCGCGGCGGCACTCTGATAGAACCGGCGCACGTCTTCGAAGGCAGTGAGCAGCATTTTTATAGTGCCCTCACGATCGTCCCCATCCCACGCTGCCCAGTCATTTGGATCAATCCCCGCGGAAGCCATCGCAACCGGATCGTAGCGCTTCCGCAGTTCGACAGGATCCAACGCAGACAGCAGCGCCGAGATCTTCTTGACCTCATCTGCGGAGTGGAACCGGGCCACGTCGCCGAAGCCGATATCCGGCCCAATGCTTTGGCCGCCAAGAATCACCTGAGAGGCGGGCGATGCATTCGCCTCGGCATCCTGCGCGAGCAGCCAATGGACACCGTGCCACGTCTTTTCAAGATAGAGATGGTCGGCCCCGGATTCTGGACCGTCGTAGGAGAACAGAAACGACTCCCAACGCTCCTGATCAGAGGCCATTTTTGGAAGCTCCGACTCAGGAGCCGATGCAAGGTAATACCACACACTGGCGTTCGCCGAGAAGGCCATCAGCGAGCAGATCAGGGCAACGAGCAGACCCGAGATGGCCGAATGCCGGAGGTGCATCGCCCCGGACAGGACAGAAATGCGGGCGACCATGGGGTGTTCGTTGAAGCGGACGGATTGCATGGGAAGGTGCCATTCTGCGTGTTGACGGATGCTTTTTCAGGCTCCTGGGTCTGGAATAGGCCACCGGATTCCTGGCTCGCGGAAGAGATCAGGAAGGAGGCTATCACTCCCGCCGACCGCCCACTTCGGTCGGGGTCATGCGTCAATGAGCCGGGAGAGGCTATCGGCGGTCGTCTTTCGACCGACCCCACCCGTCCGACAGCGCGTAGCGACGCGCCATGCGCAAGGCCTAGTCGCAGGCAAGAAAAAAGCCGCCTGGCGGACCAGGCGGCTTCTGTCTTGGTGGGCTGTCAAGGATTCGAACCTTGGACCTATTGATTAAGAGTCAACTGCTCTACCAACTGAGCTAACAGCCCGAAAATCGGGAGGCGAATTATGGCGCATTGCGACATAGAGTTGCAAGCGTTTTTTGTGAATCATTGGAGGCCTGCTCCGATCGGGGCCCCCTGCCCCAAAGAACGTGGAGGCGATATCGGCGGTCGTCTGTCGAGCGACCCTACCTGGCCAGCACGTGCATCGACCATCCGCGGCATCGCGTCACCCGTGGCGACACGCCATGCGCGTCGAGCCACCCATTGGTGCCGCCGCTGTATCGCAGACAAGAAAAAAGCCGCCGGACGTATCCGGCGGCTTCTGTCTTGGTGGGCTGTCAAGGATTCGAACCTTGGACCTATTGATTAAGAGTCAACTGCTCTACCAACTGAGCTAACAGCCCTGAAAACTCAGGCGATCATTGTAACGAATTCGCCTTTTTTTGCAACCCGGAAGCGCCTTCGGCGCACCTGGCTTTGAAACAGTGGGGTGGCTGAGGGGATTCGAACCCCCGACCACCGGAATCACAATCCGGTACTCTAACCAACTGAGCTACAGCCACCACTGAAACCTTTTTGGTTGGTCGTAGCCACGCAGGGCGTGGCTCTACCTACCTCTCCTGACGCATGCGCCAGATGGCGCGCCCGACAGGAATCGAACCTGTAACCGCCGGCTTAGAAGGCCGGTGCTCTATCCAGTTGAGCTACGGGCGCTCATGCCGGATTGTCGCATTCCAATCCCGTTTTGAGCAGATTGGTCGGGGTAGAGGGATTCGAACCCCCGACATCCTGCTCCCAAAGCAGGCGCGCTACCAGACTGCGCTATACCCCGGCGGTAAATCCCTCGAGGTTGTCCCCGAAAGAGTCGGCTATTTTGAGAACCGCGGAGGCATCTGTCAACGGTTTTCACATAAATTTTCACAAACATGGCCCGGATGTCGCGAACGCGGTAGCCGGCAGACGGCCCGCTCCTCTATGCTCGCCCCAGCGGCCGGACGGCCTCCATCCACACCTTTCAAGGAGATTGGCAATGCGCAGCGGCAACCCCGCCCTTTCCGAATC
The DNA here is from genome assembly GCF_029960115.1 of Stenotrophomonas sp. PS02289. Classification (GTDB taxonomy): domain Bacteria; phylum Pseudomonadota; class Gammaproteobacteria; order Xanthomonadales; family Xanthomonadaceae; genus Stenotrophomonas. The sequence continues at coordinate 804 of NZ_JASCOZ010000010.1, read as the reverse complement.
GACGTTCCTGGACCTGTCCAGCGGGGCCGTCGTCGCCCGGCCGGACCAGGCCATGACCCTCAACGGCACCGTCAACAAGACCGGCATCCTGCTGCTGTTGACCGTACTGACCGCGGCCTTCGCCTGGAGCCAGACTGTCGGCATTGACGGGCAGATCAACCCGGCCGCGAAGCTCTACGCCATTGGCGGTGCGGTGGGCGGACTGCTCCTGGCACTGGTGACGGTGTTCAAGAAGGAGTGGTCGCCGGTGACGGCTCCGGCCTACGCGCTGGTGGAAGGCTTCTTCCTGGGCGCGATCTCGGCCATCTTCGAAATGCGCTTCCCGGGCATCGTGTTCCAGGCGGTGCTGCTGACCTTCGGCACGCTGTTCGCACTGCTGTTCGCTTACCGCAGCGGCCTGATCAAGGCCACCGAGAACTTCAAGCTGGGCGTGGTCGCCGCCACCGGCGGCATCTTCCTGCTGTACCTGGCCTCGTTCGTGCTTGGCTTCTTCGACATCAACGTGCCGGTGATCCATGAAGCCAGCTGGCTGGGCATCGCCTTCAGCCTGTTCGTGGTGGTGGTGGCAGCGCTGAACCTGGTGCTGGACTTCGACTTCATCGAAAGCGGCGTGGAAGCCGGTGCACCGAAGTACATGGAGTGGTACGGCGCGTTCGGCCTGATGGTGACGCTGGTGTGGCTGTACGTGGAGTTCCTGCGCCTGCTGTCGAAGATCCAGCAGCGTTGATGTGACATCCGGGGGTGGGGGGGGGGCCCCCCCCGCGCCCCCGGCGCCCCCGCGGTGGGGGCCGGCCGCGGGGGGGC
>NZ_JASCOZ010000109.1 GCF_029960115.1 Stenotrophomonas sp. PS02289 | reverse complement strand
CCACCAGGCACCTTTGATTGCACGGAATTCGTAGAGCCGGGCAGAGCCCGGCTCTACGTCGCAGCACCATGCAAGGGCTCCGAATTTGCCGTATCCGGCCGCATCGGTGAAAATCGGGGCATACCCCCTTTCTGCGAGCCCCGATGCACCATGATGCCGACCTGATCAACATCGTTGCCGTTGGCCTGGGGCTCGCCTTCATCTTCGGCGCGCTGGCCAACAAGCTGCGGTTGTCTCCGCTGGTCGGTTATCTGGTTGCGGGCATCTGTGTAGGACCCTTCACCCCGGGCTTTGTGGCCGACCAGGCCCTGGCCAACCAGCTCGCCGAGCTCGGCGTGATGCTGCTCATGTTCGGGGTCGGCCTGCACTTCTCGCTGAAGGACCTGATGGCGGTGAAGGCCATCGCCATTCCCGGTGCCATTGGCCAGATCCTGGTCGCGACCCTGCTGGGCTGGGGCCTGGCCTGGTTGATGGGCTGGGAAATGCTGCATGGCATCGTATTCGGCTTCTCGCTGGCCACCGCGAGTACCGTGGTGCTGTTGCGCGCAATGGAAGAACGCCGCCTGCTGGAAACCCAGCGCGGCAAGATCGCGGTCGGTTGGCTCATCGTCGAAGACCTGGCCTGTGTGCTCGCCCTGGTGATGATGCCCGTGCTGGCCGGCGTGTTCGGCCCCGATGCCGCAAACCAGACCCACACTGTGGGCAGCGTGCTTGCCAGCATTGGCTGGACCTTCGTGCAGCTGGGCCTGTTCGTGGCGGTGATGCTGGTGGTCGGGCGCCGGGTGATTCCGTGGGTGCTCGAGCGCATCGCCGGCACCGGTTCGCGCGAGCTGTTCACCCTGTCCGTACTCGCCATCGCGCTGGGGGTGGCCTTTGGCTCGGCCATGCTGTTCGGCGTGTCCTTCGCGCTGGGCGCGTTCTTCGCCGGCATGCTGCTCAATGAGTCCGAGCTCAGCCACAAGGCTGCCAACGACTCGCTGCCGCTGCGCGATGCCTTCGCGGTGCTGTTCTTCGTCTCCGTGGGCATGCTGTTCAACCCCGCCATCCTGATCGAGCATCCGTGGCAGGTGCTGGCCACCGCCGCCATCATCATGTTCGGCAAGTCGGCGGCGGCGTTCTTCATCGTGCGCGCATTCGGCCACCCCAATGGCACCGCGCTGACCATCTCAGCCAGCCTAGCGCAGATCGGCGAGTTCGCCTTCATCATCGCGGGCCTGGGGGTCAGCCTGAAGATCCTGCCGCCGACCGGGCAGGCGCTGGTGCTGGCCGGAGCGCTGATCTCGATCATGCTCAATCCGGTGGTGTTCGGCCTGCTCGACCGCTGGTTGGCCAAACACCAGGAAACCACCCCGCAGGCGGTGGAAACCGAGTTGCCGCCGGGGCCCTCGCTGGACCTGCACGACCATGCCATCGTCATCGGCTACGGCCGGGTCGGCAGTGCGCTGGCCCAGGTGCTGCGCGATCGCGGCGTGCCGGTGCTGGTCATTGACGACAACAAAGAGCATGTCGCCGAAGCACATGCCGCCGGCCTGCCCGGCATCCGTGGCAGTGCGGCGTCGGACAAGGTGCTGGCCGAAGCCCACCCCGAGCGCGCCAAGATCGCGGTGCTGGCCATTCCGCAGCCGCTGGAAGCTGGCGAAACCCTGGCCAAGCTTCGTGCGCTCAACCCCGGTCTGACCCTGCTGGCGCGTGCCCACAGCGACGCCGAAGTGAAGCATCTGCTCGAGCACGGGGCGGACGGTACGGTGATGGCCGAACGCGAACTGGCGTACTCGCTGGCGGAAATGGTGATGGCCACCCCGCCCTACCGGACGCTGGGACAGCACAGCCTGCCTGTGGTGTGACCAGTTACGGGAGCGTCGGAAAGGGCGACGTTCCCGCTCCGTGCGCCGCGCGCCGCCCGCGGATTTGAGATTTTTCCCATAGAGCACTTGCATGCGTGACCGCAGACTTTCCAGCGCTGCGTCCGCGTGCGACATCGCCGTGGCCGTGGTCCATCGCCCACTACGGAGAGTCCCCCATGCCATTGGATCCCATTTCTCACGGTGTACACCGGCGCAGATTTGAGCAGAGCGTTGCAGCTCAAAACCGTCCCCGCATGCATCAGCCCCACGCGCAACCTTTCGAGGTGCACAACGTCGCTCAGGCGATTACAGCCTTCTTGGCAATTACTGCAGCACTTCGCGTTCCCGATCATCGGCCCCATGGGAGTGGCGCGCGCGCCGCAGCTGGAGCGGCAACGGCTGTCGCAACGCAACCATCGACCCCGGTTCCCCCCGCCGTGGAAGCCCCGGCGCTGCTGCCAGGCGCACGCGCAGGTTCGGCGAACACGTACCAACCCCTATCTGTGCGCATTGAAAACGGCGCGCCAGCGATCACGTCCGTTGCCAACGGTGTCCTGGCACGCTGCGTCACACAACCGCGGGCGTGCCGGGACACGCTGCTGGTCGGTGGCACGCTGCTCGTTGGTGGCGCACTGCTCAGCGCAGGCTCATTCATCACCGGTCGGCTGACGGCATCCCTCGGTAGCGAGCCGATGCCGCTGCCTGCGCCCAATGATGTGCCGTCCACCCCCGAACGGCAGAAAGACCAGCTGCTGTCGGTGCTGCCTGCGCACGACCAGCTCGCGCTGATGAAGATCCTGCGCGACTGCGGCCCGGATGCCGAGTGCTCGCACCCGGCAATACGCGCGCTCCTGGAGCGCCAGCCTGGGCAGGTGCGCCATCAGATCATGCAGCTTGCCGCCCGGACAGAACCGGCAGCACCCGCACCGGCGGCAGCGGCCGCTGGCTGGCCACCGGCCGCTACCGCCGCCGTTGTGCCCCCCGGCGAGGTCTGGCTCGAATGGGCGGCGACCCTGCTGGAAAGTGCCGTGCCGTTGGAACAGGCGCGGCTGTACCTCGATGTGGCGGACATCGTCCGGGCCACGGATGAAGCCAGGAGTGGAAGCCCGGAAGGTCCCGAGCGCGAAACCGCCGCCAATGCGGCCCGCCACCAGATGATCCAGGCCCTGCTGGAACGCGACGGCCACCCGGTGGAGACACGCCCCTTCAGCATCACCACCCGTGACGTGCAGGGGGTCAGGATGCGCTTCGAAGGCCGCAACCTGCTGGTCACCTTCGGCGACGACCGTCCGGGGAGCCGCACCCTGATGCTCATGGCGCATGGCGACATGACAGGCGCGGAAGACGGCTCCAATGGTGCAAACGACAATGCGTCAGGGGTCGGCGCGCTGCTTGCCGTGGCCAGACAGCTGCGTACGGCACTCCTGCCCACTGGCACGCGCGTGCAGCTGCTGGTCACCGACCTGGAAGAGCGCGGCCTGATCGGCGCGCAGGCCTATGTGCGGCAATGCCTCGCGCAGTCGAACTGCCCTGACGTGGCGTTGAACGTGGACATGCTGGGTCGCGGCGATGGCATGACCATCTCCGGCTCGGACCAGCAGGATATGTATCGGGTGGGCGACGCACTGGATGCCCCGGCGCGGCGCATCCCGGTGACCGCCACGGAGGCGCGGCTGGCGGCGTTGCTGCGCGAGGCCGCCCAGGAGGCAGGCCTCACCGTGCATGACAGCGCCGGCTGGACCATGCAGTCCGATCACCTCGCGTTCCAGCGCGAGGCGGTGCCGGCGCTGGGCGTTACCCTGATCGATGCGGTCGATGTCGGGCGCGAACGGATGCGCCAGCAGGCCCGGGCAGCGCTGCTTGCCGCGGACGCCGCCACGCCGTGGGAGCGCTTCGACGATTACGTCGCCGGCCGCTTGGACGCCGCCACTCGCGCGGCCGTGGAAGCACGGCTGGACGCCTACGACCAGGCCGTCGAGGCCTATCGTGCGCTGCCACACTCCCGCTATGCCGCCAACATCCACAACGGCTACGACCAGCTGGACCAGTTCAACTCGCGCCAGGCGTTTGCCGCCGTCGGCGTGCTGGAGCGGGCCATCGTCGACTGGTTGGCTGCTCGGGAAGCCAATCCCGGCGATTGAACCGAAGTTGCGGCGTATTCCGATGGGCGCAGCCTGCATCCACAGGCAAGCTCGCGCCCATCGTTCCGCTTCAGGAGGCACCGAATGCCCGCCGATTCCATCGCACATTGCCGGCGTACGCAGGGCAACTTCGCCCGCGCACTCGGCGGCCAGCAGCCCTGGGCCGATCACGCAAGGCGGCAGCGCTTTGGGTCACCGCCTGTCCTGTTGAACCTGCGCAACACCTCGGCCCTGTTCGCCGCCGCACTACTGCTGACACCGGCAGTGCGTGCGCAGCCTGTGCACGCGGGGACGGCACCCACGGGAGCCGCGCTGCTGCCGTCGGCCCAGGCCAGCTCGGGGCACGATTATCACGCCGTCACCACCGCGGCGGAGCTCGGCAACGCCGCCGCCGTCGGCTGCATCGCACGTCCACGCGATTGTTCCAGCCTGCTGCTGGGGGCGGCGGTCGGCTCCGTCGTCAGCGGCGTGGTGGGGGGATGGATCGGCTGGCGCGCTGGTCTGGACCATGCCGTCACACCGGAGTGCCTGCCCGGCGGTGCCGGACTGCTGCAGGCATCCACCTCGCCCAGTGCGCCCCTGGTGTCGCCGACCGTGCCGGGATTCAGCCCGGCTGACCTCGACCCGGAACAGAACCCGTGCGAATCGTTGTATGCGCACGTCAACCAGCGCTGGGCGAATCGCACGTCGCTGCCCGATGGGAACACGCTCTGGGATGTACCGGCGATGTTGCAGGAACGCTCGCTGCAGACCCAGTTGCAGATCGCCGCGCAAGCCGCGCTTGCCGACGCGCCGGGCCATGCCCAGCGTGTGGTGGGCGACCTGTGGCGCAGCGGCATGGATGCGCGCCAGGTGCAGCGCGAGGGGCTTCGTCCCCTCCGTGCCGAGCTGGCCGCCATCGATGCCCTTGGATCGCCGGCCGCGATTGCCGCGCACCTGTGCGAACTGACCGCCAAAGGACGCAATCCACTGTTCAGTTTCTCCGTGGATGTGGACATGGACGACCGCAGCCAGCTGATCGCCTATGCCTTTCAGGGCGGCCTGGGGTTGCCCGACTGCAGCGACTACCAGCGCGATGACCGGCAGACCGAGCGGCATGCATACCTGGCTCACATTGCACGGGTGCTGCGTCTGTCCGGTATTGCCGCTGATGAAGCAGAGCAGCAGGCGCAGGCGATCTTCGACCTGGAACGACGGCTGGCCGAAGCGTCGCTGCCGTGGGCCGAACTCACCAGCGACCTGACCACGTTCTATCGGCCGGTCAGCGTGGCAGATGCGGACATACTGACGCCAAACTTCAGCTGGACGGCCTTGTTTGACACGCTGGGCATCGCGCCGCCCGCGACCTTCTCGCTGGCCTCTCTGCCCTTCCACCGCGCAGTGAGCGCGGCGTTGGTCGATACGGAGGCGTCGACCTGGCGCGCCTACCTGCGCTTCCATGTCCTCGACGATGCCAGCCCCTATCTCAGCGATGCCTTCGCGCAGGCCCACCATGATTTCCACGTGAGCGTACTGAAGGGACCCCAGCCACTGCCAACGCGGGAAGACCGGGTGCTGACGGCGATCGAGCGTTTCGCGGGCACCGCGATGGCCGAGTTGTACGTCGCCGAGGCGTTTCCCGCGCAGACCCGACAACGCATCGAACAGATGGTGGGTCAACTGCGCGACGCGCTGAAGCAGCGTCTGCAGCGCCTCCCCTGGATGGACGCCGGCACGCGCCAGCTGGCCCTGGAGCGTGCCGATGCCCTGCAACCGCGAATCGGGCACCCTGAGCAGTGGCCGGACTGGTCGCGGCTGCATACCGAATCCTGTGGCTACCTGCGCAACCTGCGGCGCGCCCAGATGTTCAACCAGCGCGCCGAGATCGCCCGGATCGGTACCCCTGTGGATCCGTCGCGGTGGCGGATGACCGCTCAGTCCGTGGACGCCTACTACGACGTGATGAGCAACGACATGGCGTTCGCTGCCGGTCTGCTGCAGCCCCCGTACTTCGATGCGAATGCAGACGACGCGCTCAACTACGGGGCCATTGGCGTGGCGATCGGCCATGAAATGGCCCACGCGTTCTCAGCCGAGGCCAGCCAGTTCGGCCCCGATGGTCGTCTGCAGCGCTGGTGGTCGCCACAGGACCTGGTCCGCTACAACGCGCTGGTCAATCGCATCAGTGCCCAGGTCAGCGCATTGGGCGTGGACGGCCAGGCGGTGGACGGCCGCCTGACGTCCGGGGAAAACCTCGCCGACCTCGGCGGCCTGGCGATCGCACTGGACGCGCTGCAGGCCGCCACGGCCGACCAGCCTGACCCGATGCTGGACGGCCTCAGCCGCGAGCAGCGCTTCTTCATCAGCTGGGCGGTGCTGTGCCGACGTCTGCATACCCCTGCGCAGCTGCAGCAGGATCTGGAGACCAACCCGCATGCGCCCGGTCAGGTCCGGGCTGACCTGGCTCCGTCCAATCTGCCCGCCTTCGCGCAGGCATTCCACTGCCCGCCCGGTGCCGCCATGGCCCGCCGTGACAGCCAGCGGGTGCTGTTCCTGTAACCGTCCAAACGGGGCAGTGCCCCGTTAAACGGCCTTGCCGGTGAAGAGCAGCTTGCCATCGGCGGCGTCCACCTGGATCACGTCGCCGGTGGTGAAGGCCCCGGACAGGATCTTCTGCGCCAGCGGGTTTTCCAGCTGTGCCTGGATGGCGCGCTTCAACGGACGGGCACCGTAGATGGGATCGAAACCGACGTTGCCCAGCAGCGCGAACGCCGCATCGCTGACCTCGATGCGCAGGCCACGCTCGGCCAGCCGCTTTTCCAGGCCCTGCATCTGGATGCGGGCGATCTGCTTGATCTGTGCCTTGTCCAGCGGATGGAACACCACGATGTCGTCGAGCCGGTTGATGAACTCCGGACGGAAATGCGCCTGGACCACGCCCATCACGGCCGCCTTCATCTGGGTGTAGGCCTCCGGGCTGTCATCGCTGCTCATGTCCTGGATCTGATGCGAGCCCAGGTTTGAAGTCATCACGATGACGGTGTTGCGGAAGTCCACGGTGCGACCCTGGCCGTCGGTCAGGCGACCGTCATCCAGCACCTGCAGCAGGATGTTGAACACATCGGTATGCGCCTTCTCCACTTCGTCCAGCAGGATCAGCGAGTACGGGCGACGGCGCACTGCCTCGGTGAGATAGCCGCCCTCTTCGTAGCCCACATAGCCCGGAGGCGCACCGATCAGGCGTGCCACGCTGTGCTTCTCCATGAACTCGCTCATGTCGATGCGGATCATCGCGTCGCTGCTGTCGAACAGGAACTCGGCCAGCGACTTGCACAGCTCGGTCTTGCCCACGCCCGTCGGGCCGAGGAACAGGAAGGAACCGCTGGGGCGGTTCGGATCGGACAGGCCCGCGCGCGAACGGCGCACCGCATCGGAGACGACCTTGATCGCCTCCTCCTGGCCGACCACGCGCTCGTGCAGCACCTCTTCCATGCGCAGCAGCTTTTCGCGTTCGCCTTCCAGCATGCGGTTGACCGGAATGCCGGTCCAGCGTGACACCACCTCGGCGATCTCCTCGGCGGTCACCCGGTCCTGCACCAGCTTGAACTCGGTCGCCTCGGCTTCCTGCGCGGCGGCCAGCTGCTTCTCCAGCTGCGGCAACTGCCCGTACTGCAGCTCGCTCATGCGACCGAAGTCCTGGCGGCGCTGGGCCGATTCCAGCTCCAGCTTCACCTGCTCGATCTGCTCCTTGATCTTGGTCGTGCCCTGCAGCGCGGCCTTCTCCGACTTCCAGATTTCATCCAGGTCAGAGAACTCCCGCTCCAGTGCGTCGATGTCGGTTTCCAGATCGGCCAGGCGCTGGCGCGAGGCGTCGTCCTTTTCCTTCTTCAGCATTTCACGCTGGATCTTCAGCTGGATCAGGCGGCGCTCCATGCGGTCCAGTTCTTCCGGCTTGGAGTCGATCTCCATCCGGATGCGCGAAGCGGCCTCGTCCATCAGGTCGATGGCCTTGTCCGGCAGCTGGCGGTCGGCAATGTAGCGGTGCGACAGCGTGGCTGCCGCGACGATCGCCGGGTCGGTGATTTCCACGCCGTGGTGCACGGCGTACTTTTCCTTCAGCCCGCGCAGGATGGCAATGGTGTCTTCCACACTGGGCTCGCCCACGAACACCTTCTGGAAGCGACGCTCCAGTGCGGCGTCCTTCTCGATGTACTTGCGGTACTCATCCAGCGTGGTCGCCCCCACGCAATGCAGTTCGCCACGGGCCAGCGCCGGCTTGAGCATGTTGCCAGCATCCATCGCACCGTCGGCCTTGCCTGCGCCGACCATGGTGTGCAGCTCATCAATGAACAGGATGATCTGGCCTTCGCTCTTGGCCAGGTCGTTGAGCACGCCCTTCAGGCGCTCCTCGAACTCGCCACGGAACTTGGCACCGGCGATCAGCGCGCCCATGTCCAACGACAGCACGCGCTTGCCGCGCAGGCCTTCGGGCACTTCGTCATTGATGATGCGCTGGGCCAGGCCTTCCACGATCGCGGTCTTGCCCACGCCCGGTTCACCGATCAGCACCGGATTGTTCTTGGTCCGGCGCTGCAGCACCTGGATGGTGCGACGGATCTCCTCGTCACGACCAATCACCGGATCGAGCTTGCCGCTCTCGGCGCGCGCGGTCAGGTCGATGGTGTATTTCTCCAGCGCCTGGCGCTGGTCTTCGGCGTTCTCCGACTGCACGCTTTCACCGCCCCGGATCTTGTCGATGGCCGCGTCGACGCGGGCCTTGTCGGCACCCGCGGCGCGCAGCGCCATGCCCAGGGTGCCACTGTCTTCCAGCGCGGCCAGCACGAACCATTCGCTGGCAATGAAGGCATCGCCGTGCTGCTGGGCCAGCTTGTCGGTGGCATTGAGCAGGCGATTGAGGTCATTGCCCATCGACAGGTTGCCGGCCTGGCCGGTCACCTTGGGCAGCGCGTCCAGCGCCTCGGTCAGGCGCTCGCGCAGCACCGGCACGTTGACGCCGGCCTGCGACAGCAGCGGGCGCGTGCTGCCGCCCTGCTGGTCCAGCAGCGCGGTGAACACGTGCACCGGTTCAAGGATGGAGTGGTCGCGGCCCACGGCCAGCGACTGCGCGTCGGCCAGCGCCTGCTGGAAACGCGAGGTGAGCTTGTCCATTCGCATGGGGGATCCTCTTCAAAGTCGTGGCCAGCGTCGCCAGCCGTATCAGATGTACCGGATATGCGGTTGCCGCGAAGTGATTCAAGACAATCGCGACACTGGCAATTCAGGGACGGCATCGCCATACTTGCGAATCATTCTCATTCCCACCGAAGGAGTGCAAGGTCGCATGCCCGCCGTCCGCCCCCACCACGAGCTGCTGGGATCCCTGTACCGGGATCACCGCAGCTGGCTGCAGGGCTGGCTGAGCGGCCGGGTGGGCTGCCGCGAGACCGCTGCGGACCTCACCCAGGACACCTTCGTGCGCCTGGCCGCCGACCGCGACCTGCAGGCGCTGCGCGAGCCGCGCGCCTTCCTGACCACGGTCGCGCGCGGACTGGCCGCCAACTGGTTTCGCCGCCAATCGCTGGAACGCGCCTACCTGCAGCAGTTGGCCAGCCTGCCCGAGCCGGTGCTGCCCTCGCTGGAAGAACAGGCACTGGTACGCGAGGCGCTGCAGCAGATTGACGCGATGCTGGACACCCTGCCCCGCGTCGCGCGCCAGGTCTTTCTACTGGCCCAGTTTGAAGGTCTGAAGCAGGACGCCATCGCGGTGCGTCTGGGGCTCTCATTGAGCACCGTGAAGCGCCACTTCAAGCGTGCACTGGTGCAGTGCCTGCTGCATGCGCCCTGAGACGACGCTGCCGCCGCATGTTCTGGAAGCCGCTGCCGAGTGGATGCTGCGGCTGCACGACGCACCGGACGATGTGGCCGCCCACGGCGCATGCCAGCACTGGTGCGCGCAGCACCCCGATCACGCCCGCGCCTGGCAGCGCGCGCAGCAGTTGCAGACGCTGCTGCAGCAGGTACCGCCCGCACTGGCGCTGCCGGTGCTGGGCCGCCGCTACCCGGCCTCACGGCGGACCGCGATCAAACGCATTGGCCTGTGGTTGACCCTGCTCCCGTTGGGCGGGCTGGGCTGGCAGCTGCTGGCCCCCTCTGCCGGCACGCCGCCGCTGCGTACGGCGGTAGGCGAGCGGCGCGGGCAACCGCTGCCGGATGGCGGCCGTGTTGAACTCGACACCGACACCCTGCTCGCGCTGGACTACACCCCCAGCGAGCGCGCCCTGCGGCTGCAGCGCGGACGGATTCGTGTCCTCAGTGCCGCCGATGTCCAGCACCCGCCACGTCCGCTGCGGGTGTACACCGCGCACGGGCGCATCCAGGCGTTGGGCACCCGCTTCGACGTGGCCGTCGAAGACACCCTCACACGGGTGGCGCTGCTTGAGGGCAGGCTGCGCATCCATGCGGGCCCGAGCGCCGCCTGGGAGCTGGGTGCCGGCCAGCAGGCCGTGTTCGATGGCAGCGGCGATCACCGGATCGGCCCGCTGGACGACACCGCCACCACCTGGACCACCGGCCTGCGCGTGGCCGACCGGCTGCCGCTGGGGACGCTGCTGGCTGAGCTGAGCCGCTACCGCCGCGGCGTGCTGCGCTGTGATCCCGAGGTGGCCGCGCTGCCGGTGTCAGGGGCGTTCCCGCTGGATGACAGCGAACGCACCTTGACCCTGCTCGAGGCCACCTACCCGGTTCGCGTGCAGCGTACGGTCGGTGGTTGGTGGACCACGGTCGTCGCGCGCTGACACTTTTTTCAATCTCGCGGGGCAGATAGAGGAATCCCTGTTTGCAGACCCTGCCTGATGACCCGTTATCACCGACTGTTTACCGCCAGCGCTTTGTCGCTGGCCCTGCTGGCTACCCCGCTGTTCGCCTTGGCACAAAGCCGCGACGTCCACACGCAAACCGCCGAGCCGCTGGGCCGGGCACTTTCGCGTTTCGCCGGCCAGCATGGCGTGGCGCTGGCCTTCGATCCGGCGCTCACCGCCGGTCGCCAGGCACCGCCGCTGACTGGCACGCCGTCGCTCGATGACGGCTTGCAGCAGCTGTTGAAGGGCAGCGGCCTGCGTGCGGTGCGCCGCGACGATGGGAGCTACACGCTGCTGCAGGGTGCGGCACCGACGAGCGCTGGCGGCCGTATGCCGGCGCTGAAGGTGGGCGGTGGCAGCGTGCCCACCTTCCGCTATGCCGAAGGCATCGCACTGACGGCCGATTACATTCAGTCGCAGGTGAAGGGTGACGGCGATCTGGCCACCTTGCTGCGCATCAACCCGGCGGTGCAGTTCAGTGAGACCACCCGATCGGCGCGCAATGGTGGCGAGATCCGCCCGGGCGAGTTCTCCATCAATGGCGCGCCTTACTACCAGAATCTGCTGATGCTCGATGGTGCCGGTTTCAACAATGACCTGGACCCGGCCAGCGCGATCGTACCCGGGGTGATCCGTGCCAATGAACCGGCCGACGTCCCCTCCAACGCGCAGGGCATCGCGTTGGACACCGATCTGATCGAAACGCTCGCTGTGTATGACAGCAACGTGCCTGCCGCGTACGGCGGGTTTACCGGTGGCGTGGTCGACGCGACCAGTCGCAAGGCAGGCGATGCGATGTCGGGCAAGGTCTGGTTCCGCATGCAGCGCTCGGCCTGGGATGAACTCATCATGCATCCGGGCCAGCAGGACAGCTACGCCGAATCGGCGACCTACGCCTTTCAGCCGGAGTATGACAAGTACAAGCTCGGTGCCCGCCTGGAGGGCCGTACCCGCGGTGGTCTCGGCGTCATCGGTACCGTGACCCGCACCCGGTCTGAGATTCCGTTGCGCGCTTACACCGCTGGACGGGTCAGCAGCAACGACGACTACAAGCGCACCCAGACCCGCGAGAACACCGCCGCCAGCCTGGCCGTGGACTGGGACAACGGTGCCGGCGTCAGCCTGGGCGGCAATGTCACCTACGCGCCCACCAACGACCGCTACTTCATCGCTGGCAGCCGCGACTCCTGGTTCGACATCAAGAGTGGTGGCCCGCTGCTGAGCCTGCGCGCGCGTATCGAACACGATGCATGGACCTTCAGCAACACGCTCAGCTACAGCGATGTGGAAACCTCGCGACGCGGCGAGGCGGCCTATCTCCGCAACTGGGCGCGGTCGGAAGCGTTCGACTGGGGCGTCAGTTCCAGCAGCATCGAAGGCAGCTGGGGCAACATTGATCAGCATGACCGCAAGATCGGCTACCGCTTCAGTGCCGACCGCGAAGCCTTCAGCCTCGGCCGCAGCGAACACCGCGTGCAGTTCGGTGCTGGCGTGCAGCGTCGCGATGCCTATTACGAGCGTCTGAACGACCACTACAACTACCAGAATCCCAAGGCAGCCACCAGCTGCCTGCTGCGCACCGGCGTGGTGGACGAGGCAAGCTGCTCGCTGTCGCCAGTGTTCACCAGCACCAGCGGCGGCCTGCGCGCGGGCCAAGGCCAGTACTTCACCCGCTTGATGCTGTACCACGCAGGATCGTTCGAGGTCTCCGGCACCGAACTGGAAGCCTGGGTGCAGGACGACATCCGCATCGGCGACCTCAGCATTCGCCCCGGCCTGCGCCTGGACCGCAACTCGATCTGGAAAGACACTTCGCTGTCACCGCGTCTGGCACTGTCCTGGGACGTGGGCGGCAGCGGCCGTACCGTCATCAGCAGCGGCTACAACAGCTACTACGGCCGCAACTTCTTCGCCTACCTGATGCGTGAAGGGCGCGAACACCTGCAGGAAACCCGCAACCGCACCAGCAGCGCCACTCCGTGGGAAGACGTGTCCGGTACCCGCAACACCACCGCCAACCGCGTGACCGCCGTGGATACCCCCTACACCAACGAGTGGACGTTGGGCCTGCAGCAGTCAGTGGCCGGGCTGGACGTCAACCTGAAGTACGTCAATCGCGCCAATCGCCGCGAAGTGGTGCGCAAGCTGGTGGACGAAACCTACGATCGTGGCGTCTACAACCAGCGCCTGTACGAATACACCAATCTCGGCCGCAGCGGCAGCCAGATCTACACCCTGTCGATTGCACCTTCGCAGCCCTGGCAGTGGGGCGGCACCCGCACCCAGGCACAGCTGGCATTCGATTACACCGACATCGAGCGCAACTACAACGACTATGAAGCCGATCTGGACGACAGCGACTACTTCTACGAGCCGATCAGCTTCAAGGGCCGGATCACCACGCGACTGAAGCTGCCCGCGCAGGACTACAACCGCCCATGGTCGGCGCGCCTGTCCACCACCACCACCCTGCCGTGGGGTCTGTCATGGAGCAACTTCCTGCGCTATCGCGCCGGCTTCCGGACCGTTGACGAAAGCAGCGAGACGGTACTGCACGAAGGCCAACCGGTGCCGGTGTACAAGGAAACCCGCAACCCCGGCGGCTGGACCTGGGACACCACGCTGGAGTACGCACTCGCCCTGCCGCACGCACAGGAGGCCTATGTGCGCGTGGAAGCGCAGAACGTGCTCAATCGTGCAAACCGGCTGGTGGGCACCACGGCAGGGAGCACCTACTACGAACCCGGTCGCAGCTACTGGCTGGAACTGGGTTACCGGTTCTGAGCATGCGCCTGCTGCGCATTGCCCTGCCTGCCCTGCTGCTGTGCGGCGTAGCGGGCAGCACGCCATGGGCCGATGCGCGCCCTGGCCGGCCTGCCGACACGCTGGCGGCGTGCCAGCGCCTGCTCGGCCAGGGCGTGGAGCCTGATGCTGCCTGCCTGCGGCAGCTGTACGCACAGCCCGTAGCGGCATGGCCGGCTCCGCAGATCGACCCGGGCGTGCGCTGGAATGAGCTGGGGGTGCTGCCACCGGTGCAGCATCCTGCGTACAACCCCACGTCGCCCGCCAAAGTGGCGCTGGGAAAGCGTCTGTTCAACGAACCGGCGCTGTCGCGCTCGGGGCAGATCGCCTGTGCCAGCTGTCACGAGGCCGACCTGGAATTCGCCGACGGCCGGCGCGTGTCGTTCGGCCACGACCGCCAGACAGGGCGTCGCAATGCCCCCAGCGTGCGCATGAGTGGGTACGCCACCTCGCTGTTCTGGGATGGCCGCGCAGCCACGCTGGAAGACCAGGCGCTGCTGCCGATTGCCGATCCGAAGGAAATGGCGTTCTCCGCGGACGAAGCCACCGCGCGTCTGCGCAGCGATGCCGATTACCGCGCCCGTTTCCAGGAGGTTTTCGGTGATGCGCAGGTGACGCCTGCGCAACTGGCGCAGGCGATTGCCAGCTTCCAGCGCAGTCTGGCTCCGCAGCGCGACCGTTTCGACCGTTTCCTCGGCGGTGGTCGCACACTGCTGGATGACACCGAGCTGCGCGGGCTGCACCTGTTCCGGACCAAGGCCCGCTGCATGAACTGCCACAACGGACCCGCCCTGACCGACAACGCCTTCCACAACCTCGGACTGCATTTCCATGGGCGGCCACGGGAAGATCTGGGCCGTTATGAGATCACCGGCAATCCGGCCGACAGCGGGGCATTCCGCACGCCTTCGCTGCGTGGGGTGGCGCGTACCGCGCCCTACATGCATATCGGCAGTCTGAAGACGCTGGATGCGGTGTTGCTGTTCTACAACGTGGGCGGCGGCAAGCCGCGTGCGCGCGACGACGTGGCGGGGACAGGACCGTTTCCGCAACCGGATCCTCTGATGCAGCCGTTAGGTTTGAATGCGGAAGAGCGGCAGGCGCTGCAGGCGTTTCTGGAAGTCCTGTAGAGCCGGGCTTGCCCGGCTGCCTTGGTCCGCGGCAGAGCAGCCGGGCAAGCCC
>NZ_JASCOZ010000108.1 GCF_029960115.1 Stenotrophomonas sp. PS02289 | reverse complement strand
TTGTGTATAAGAGACCGGCCACGCCTTGCGGGGCTTCGACCCACCTCGCAGCCACGCAAGGCGTGGCTCTACAACTGGATGGTCAGGCGTTGGCCGACTGCCCCTGCATCGCCCGTAACAGCGCCGAGTTCAGCTCCACCGTCAGATACGGCTTGGTCAGCACCACCCCACCCTGGAACGATGCAGGCAGCTGCTCCCGCGCCATCCCCGTCGCCAGCACGAACGGCACGCGGCGCGCCACCAGCGCCTCCGCCACCGGTTCACTGGTCTCGTTGCGGGCCAGCTTGTAATCCAGCAGGACCACCTGCGGCTGGGTCTCCTCCAGCAGGCGCAACGCCTCGGTCACGCTCCCCGCCAGGCCAACCACGACAGCGCCCCCCTGAACCAGCTGCATCTGCAGCAGGGTCGCGCTCATTTCATCGTTTTCCACCACCAGTACCCGCAGATCCTGCAGCGCGCTCATCGCCGGCTCCCTGTATGGTTCAGCGGAATGAGTATAGCGTTGACCCGGGATGAAGGCGTTCGACATCCCTGAAGCATTCAGGCCTGCCCAAATCGTCGCGAGTTGTATACACTACGCGGCCAGCCAGCCGAAGTGGCGGAATCGGTAGACGCAGCGGACTCAAAATCCGCCGCCCTTAAAAGCGTGTGGGTTCGAGTCCCACCTTCGGCACCATGGAAATGAAAAGGCCAGATCGAAAGATCTGGCCTTTTGCTTTCCAGCCCGATTATGCTCCGCCAGGGACCAGGGGAATCCCAACATTCAGCAGTGGCACGGGCCGCCCCTGGCAGACCTGAACGCCAACGCCTTCAATAATCAAGGACTGTCATGCGCATTGCATCCGTAATGCTGCTTCTGCTTGCTCCCATCACGTCCCACGCACAGACCGGCCTGCCGACCACACCCCAGCAGGTCCCACGCTACTGCCAGCAACGCGAGGCGCAACCCGTCTCATTGTTGGTGCTCGCGCGCGATGAGGTCAAAACACCGCGCAACCAGTTCATTGAAGCGGCCAACAAAGCCGCCATCGGCGCAGCCGGCATCCAGATGCTGGTGGAACGCGTGAATGATGTCTACGACAATCCCGAACTTACCAGAGACACGTTATGGGTGTTTCGATCGGCGCGCTGTATCGAGGAGTTCTCGCACAGGGGGTTTGTCAGTTACGCACCCGCCATCAACGCTGCACTGCTCACATGTCAGCAGGAGCATGCCGGCACACTCCGGGCGGTCGCCGAGTGTGTCGCAACTGCGTCAGACACTCATCTGATCCGCTGACGCTTCAACGTGGCACTGCAGGCAGCCGCGCAACGTGCGGCGAAGCTGCCTGCGCTCACATATCTTCAACGCGTTCCTACCGCCTGCGCGAACCCACCGGCTCCCCTGTCTGTGCCGCAATCGCCCTCGACAACTCCTGCGCCGGCAGAATGTTGAACAGGCGCGAATACAGTGCCGCCATGCGGCCGAGATCCCAGACGCCGAAGCGTGCGCAGATGCCGGTCACGGTATCGCCCGGGCGTGCACTTCGCAGGGCGCTGCGGATGGCGTGCAGCCGTTCCACCACGTAGAACTGACGCGGGGCCATGCCGAACGCGTCGCCGAATGCGCGGTTCAACGAACGCTGCGAAGCGCCCACGGCGAACGGGATGTCCGAGAACGATACCTCGCCCCGCAGGCTGCGCTGGATGTGGTCAATGCCGCGCCGCACGATCTCCTTGCGTGGCAACGGCGGCCGTCCGCGTCGGCTGACCGCCAGGGTCGGACACACCGGCGGCGGCAGACACTGCAGCACGGCGGTGGTGATCTGCGCAGCGAACGCCTGCTGCGCGGCGGGTTCGACAAACGCCTCCGGGTTCTCAGCGTGCACCACGAACGCGCGCTGGGTCAGCGCGACCACCTCGCCAACCGCTTCCGGGTTCGCGCGCACATGCGTGGTGCGATACAGCGACTGCGTATCGAGCCCCATGCGCACCGCCTGCCCCAGCACCCGCGCCTCGGCCAGGTCGACACCGAGAAAACGCGCCGGCACCCGGGTGAAACCCTGCATCTCCTGGCGCGGGGCCATCCAGATGTAGCCGTCCTCGCCCACCTGCTCGCCTTCCAGTTCGGTGTCGCTGCCCGGCAGGGACAGGTAAACCCCGAAACGGGCGCTGTGCAGCGCACCGCGGTACGTCACCGGCGCACCATCCATTCCGTGCAGAACGCTTACGTCGCCAATCTCCAGCGTATCCAACACCCAGGCCGCATCGCTGCGCCCGGTGACCCGCATTTCTCCGTCAACTCCCTTGACTGCATTGGAATACGCCTCGAAGTCCGGGAAGGTCAAAGAAGGCATTATTTATAATGAGTGGATAATGTTTGAAATTATGCGCGGAACAGTTAGAAAAACTCACCATTCCCGCGCGAAGGTCGGATACTTTACGCGACCTTGACACCGGTTGTGCACCGCCATTGGTAGGGGGTAAAACCGCGCTTTTTTGGCGGTCTTTACGTAGCGAACTGCCTTCACCGAACTTAAGAATGTGTTCACCCCGCAACACGACGAAAGGACGGTGGGGGCTGTCCAAACGAAAGGTTGCAGGGTGTGTTTGTTTCGATCCGGGGAAAATATCCGCATCGCGCGGCGCGGCCGTGGACTTAATACAAAGACCGGGTCATCCGGCGTAAGTCCGCAGGGCTGCCCGAACGGGGGTTGGGCATGGACGGTCCAAGGGGTGTTTTCGTTTCACCTGCCGTACGAAAAAGGCCAGATTCCCGATCTGGCCTTTTTCTCTTTCTGGCCAGCGCTCAGCGCCGGCCCCGCCTCCCCCGCCCTATACCAGTCGCAGCACCGGCTGCCCCGCCCCCAATGACGGCCGCACGCCCCGCCCCGCATCACCTTCGACCTTGAACCGGGCCACGGTCTGCAGCAGCTCGGTGGACTGTTCTTCCATGCTGCGCGCGGCAGCGGATGCTTCTTCCACAAGCGCGGCGTTCTGCTGCGTGCCCTGATCGATCTGGTCGACCACGATGTTCATCTGACCCAGGCTGTCGCTCTGCTGGCGCGCCGCCTCGCTGATCTCGCGGATCAGGTCGCTGACCCGCTTCACGTTGCCTACGATCTCGTCCATGGTGCGTCCGGCCCCTTCGACCTGACCGGTGCCGACGCCCACCTTGTCGACCGAGTCGCCGATCAGCTGCTTGATCTCCTTGGCCGCGGTCGCCGAGCGTTGCGACAGCGAACGGATCTCCGAGGCGACCACGGCGAAACCGCGCCCGTGCTCGCCTGCGCGTGCGGCTTCCACGGCCGCATTGAGCGCCAGGATGTTGGTCTGGAACGCAATGCCGTCGATCACGCCGATGATGTCGACGATCCGCCGCGATGACTCGTTGATCAGCGCCATGGTGCTGACCACTTCATGCACGACCTTGCCGCCCTGCGCGGCCACGTCGACCGCGCCACTGGCCAGCTGACTGGCCTGGCGGGCGTTATCGGCCGTGCTGCGCACGGTATCGGCCAGGTCCTTCATGGACACCGCGGTCTCCTCCAGCGAGGCGGCCTGCTGCTCGGTACGTTGGGACAGGTCGGCGTTACCCTGCGCGATCTCGCTGGCCCCGAGTGCGATGGTGTCGGCGGCGAACTTGATCTGGCCAATGATGCCGGCCATGGTTTCCATCAGCGAGTTCACCCCGCCGCACAGCTCGGCGATGGGTCCGGTCTTGTCTTCGATCGCGATCTGATGGGTGAGGTCGCCTGCCTGCGCGGCGGCCACCACTTCCCGGGTCTGCGCGACCGCAACCTGCAGCGCGTTGGCATCACGCACCTGCGCGGTCACGTCGGTGGCGTACTTCACCACTTTGAAGGCACGACCGTTCATGTCCATGATCGGGTTGTACGAGGCCTGGATCCACACCTCGCGCCCGCCCTTGCCCAGCCGACGGTACTGGCCGGCATCGTATTCGCCCCGGCCGAGCTTTTCCCAGAACGCCCGATATTCCGCACTTTCGCGGTAACCGGCCTCGACGAACATGCTGTGGTGGCGACCGCGCACTTCGTCCAGCGTGTATCCGGTGGTGGCCAGGAAGTTCTCGTTGGCGGCCAGGATGCGTCCGTCCAGACTGAACTCGATCACCGCCTGCGACTTGTTGATGGCGGCCAGCTGCCCGGCAAAATCGGCGGCCTGCATTTTCTGGGCGGTGATATCAGTGGCGAACTTCACCACCTTGTAGGCGCGGCCGTTGCTGTCGAACACCGGGTTGTACGACGCCTGGATCCAGATCTCGCGTGCACCTTTACCAAACCGGCGGTACTGCCCGGCATCGAACTCACCGCGCCCGAGCCGTTCCCAGAAGGCGCGGTACTCCGCGCTCTGCGCGTGGGTGGGATCGACGAACATGGAGTGATGACGCCCCTGCACTTCGGCCAGGGTGTAACCCAGGGTCTGCAGGAAGTTGTCGTTGGCGGTAAGAATCGTGCCGTCCAGGGCAAACTCGATCACCGCCTGGACCCGGTGCAAGGCCGTGACCTGGGCTTCCAGCTCCTCGCGGTGACGCACAGCGGCCACCTCGGATTCCCGGCCCCGGTCACGGCGCGCGCGGAACAGCGCGCGCCATCCACGCCAAGGGGAAGCCGGCAGCGTCACGGCACTGCGTTCGGTCAAGGGCATCTGCATGCCAGAGATAAGCATCTTTGCGATCCTCGGTGTTCGGTTGGCGGATGGGCTACGAAACGCACGCAGACGTCCGGGGGCAAACAACGACGTCACTCCGGCCACGCCCAGGGGAGCGGCCGCAGAAGGGTATCGACTTTCTGGAGATAACCTTTAGTAGAAACTCACCGGATAATGAATTATTAATATCAAAACCCGGTCACAGTTTTATATCGAGCATTCATTCATGTGTAAACCCCTGCCAGGGGTTTACTGCTCGGGACCGCCGTCGTCCAGCGAATCCAGCGGATCCGGACCACCATGCACAGGGTCTTCCACCTGCACGTTGTTGCGCCCCAGAGCCTTGGCGCGATAACACTGGGCATCGGCGGCCGCCACCGCCGCGTCCACGTTCATGCCCGGGTGGATGGCGGCAATGCCGATGCTGGCCCCCACGCCCAGACGGGTGGCGTCCCAGGGAATGGTGAGCACCTGCAGTGAATGCAGCAGGTCGGTACCGATCCGGCGCGCGCGCCGCAGCGAACAGCCGGCGAGAATCACGGCGAATTCGTCGCCGCCGAGGCGGGCGACCACGTCCGAGTCGCGTACGCCGTGGCGCAGGGCATTGGCCACCGCCCACAGCATCGCATCGCCGGCCAGATGGCCGTGGTTGTCGTTGATCGGCTTGAAGTTGTCCAGGTCGATGAACATCAGCGAGGCGGACTGACCGGTGCGGGCGACCCGGGTGATGGCCTGCTGCAGATGCGCCTCGAAACCGCGGCGGTTGGTCAGCTCGGTCAGCGGGTCGACCTCGGCCAGATGGCGGGCCTCGCGCTGGCGGGCACGTTGCTGGGTGACATCGCGGATGACCCAGACCGCCCCGTTGATCTCACCCTCGTCGTCACGCAACCAAGCCCGGGTCAGGTCAACCGGCAGCAGATGGGCCCCGACGGAGAGCAGCAGGTCCGAATGCAGGTCCACCGCGTTGCTGTCCGGGTCCAGCAGCACCTCCAGCTCGAGCGGCGAACGCGGCGCATACTCGGTGGTGAGCTCGACCACGTCCTGGATCAGGCTGCCGGTGAATGACGACGCGCCTTCACCGGCCAGCGCGCGGCTGGCGGCGACATTGGCATATTCGATGCGCCCGCGCAGGTCGAGGCTGAGCACCATGTCGGCGACGGCATCCAGCGTGACCCGCGTGCGCTGGGCGGACTCGCGCAGCTGCTGGCCGCTCTGGTGCTGGGCAGTGATGTCCTGGATCTGCGAAACAAAGTGCAGCGGCTCGCCATGGGGCGCGCGCACCAGCGACACCGACAACCGCCCCCACACCAGGTGCCCGCCCTTGCCCAGGTAGCGCTTGGTCATGTGGTAGTGATCGCGACGCCCCGCCAACAGGTCACCGACCATGCTCAGGTCCGCATCCAGGTCATCCGGGTAGGTCAGGGTCTGGAAGTCGATCTCCAGCAGCTCGGCGCGGGTGTAGCCAAGAATGCCGCACAGCGCGTCATTGACGTCGAGCCAGCGTCCCTCCAGCGACACCAGTGCCATGCCCAGCGCCGCCGAGTTGAAGGCACCGGCGAACTTCTCCGCGGCCAGATGCGCCTGTTCGCGCACCTCCAGCAACGGCGTGATGTCCACGGCCATGCCGACGTACCCCAGTCGCTGCCCATCGCCCCCGTTGAGCGGGCTGATCGACAGCCGCACCTGGCGGTGGCCCCCATCCTTGCGCACAAAGGTCCACTGATGCGACCAGGTCCCGGTCGCCGCGCGCGCGGTCAGCGCCTCGAACACGCTGGGAACACGCCCGTCGGCATCGGCCTCGGGCAACAGGTAATCGTGCATTTCGTGCGGATCATGGAACAAGCCCGGATTGACCCGCCCGATCACTTCCTCAGGGCTGTACCCCAGCAGTTTCTGCGCACCGGTGTTGAACAGGTTGACCACGCCGTGCACGTCGGTGGCGATCACGGCCACCTCGTCGGACGCATCCACCACCGCCTGCAGGCGCTGGCGGGTGTCGGCGACATCCTGGCGGGCGTTCTGCAGGTCACTGACGTCGGCATGCGCGCCGGCCATGCGCAGCGGTCGCCCCTGCGCGTCCCATTCATACACACGGCCGCGGTCCTGCACCCAGATCCAGCGCCCATCCTTGTGCCGCATGCGGCAGAGGCTTTCGTACTGCGCGGTGCGGCCGGCCAGGTGCTCGCGCAGCAGCGCGTTCGACTGCGCCACATCGTCCGGGTGCGCCAGTTGCAGGAAGGTTTCCGGCGTGATCGGGGCGAGTTCCTCGCGGGTGTAGCCCACGATCTGCGCCCAGCGCTCATTGACCTGCATCTGGTCGGTGCGGCAGTTCCATTCCCAGCTGCCCATGCCGGTGCCGTCGATGACCATTTCCAGCCGACGCCGCTCCTCGGCCAGCGCCTGCAGGGCTGCCTGCGCGTCCAGCAAGGTGGCCTGCGGCGTCACGCGCGCGCCACCACACAGGCGAGGCTTGCCGCCCCACCCTTGATCGGACTGCACTGCCGTGCCTGCTGTTCTGTCATCTGGCCCCTCCGCCAGCTCGCAGCGTACAGCGATTGAAGGCAAAACGTGATCAAGCTTCTGTCAATTCGATCCCAAAACGACACAGGCCGCCCGGTGGGCGGCCTGTGCATGGGGCGAATCCGGGTTCAGCCCCCGCGTTTGGCGCGGGCAAAAGCGTCGGCCAACGCGTTGTTGGCCGGCGGCGCGGAACTGCCCGGACGCGGGCCACCGCCCTGCGGACGCCCACCCGGACGCGGACCGCCTCCATCACGACGGCCACCGCCGGCAGGAAGCGCATCGCGCTCACCGGCGGCCTTGGCCGGGGCCGGGCTGTCTTCCAGGCGGCGGGTCAGCGCAATGCGCTTGCGCGCCACGTCCACCTCCAGCACCTTGACCTTGACGATGTCGCCGGCCTTGACCACGTCACGCGGGTCTTTGACATAGGTGTCCGACAGCGCGGAGATGTGGATCAGGCCGTCCTGGTGCACGCCGATGTCGACGAAGGCACCGAACGCCGCCACATTGCTGACCACGCCTTCCAGCACCATGCCCGGGCGGAGGTCCTTTATCTCTTCGACGCCGTCGGCGAAGCGCGCCGCCTTGAACTCAGGGCGCGGGTCACGGCCGGGCTTTTCCAGTTCCTTGAGGATGTCGCGCACGGTCGGCACACCGAAGGTCTCATCGGTGAACTGCTCGGCCTTCAGTCCGCGCAGGAAGCTGCCATCGCCGATCAGCGCCTTGATCGGGCGTGCGGTGGCGGCGACGATGCGCTCCACCACCGGGTAAGCCTCCGGGTGCACCGAGGACGCATCCAGCGGCTGGTCGCCGTCGGCAATGCGCAGGAAGCCGGCACACTGCTCGAAGGTCTTGTCGCCCAGCCGCGGCACCTTCAACAGGTCCTTGCGGCGCTTGAATGGGCCGTTCTCGTCACGGTGGCGCACGATGTTCTCGGCGACGGTGGAGGACAGGCCCGAAACGCGCGACAGCAGCGCGGCCGATGCCGTGTTGACGAACACGCCGACCGCGTTCACGCAGTCTTCCACGCGTGCATCCAGCGCGCGCGCCAGGCGGTACTGGTCGACGTCGTGCTGATACTGGCCCACGCCAATGGCCTTGGGCTCGATCTTGACCAGCTCGGCCAGCGGGTCCTGCAGGCGGCGCGCAATGGACACCGCACCGCGCAGCGACACGTCCAGTCCGGGGAACTCCTTGGCAGCGAATTCGGAGGCCGAGTACACCGACGCACCGGCTTCGCTGACCACGATCTTCTGCAGCTTGGCCTCGCCCAGCAGCTTGATCGCCTCACCGGCCAGCTTGTCGGTTTCGCGGCTGGCGGTGCCGTTGCCGATCGCGATCAGCTCGACATTGTGCTTGGCGCACAGGTGCTTGATGGTCTGCAGCGACTGCTCCCACTGCCGCTTGGGTTCATGCGGATAGATGGTCTCGGTGGCGACCAGCTTGCCGGTGGCGTCGACCACGGCAATCTTGCAGCCGGTGCGGATGCCCGGATCGAGGCCGAGCACGGTCTTCGGTCCCGCTGGTGCTGCCAGCAGCAGGTCCTTGAGGTTGTCGCCAAACACCGAGATGGCCTCGGCTTCAGCCTTTTCGCGGGCCTGGTTGAACAGGTCCAGCAGCAGGTGCATGTGCAGCTTTGCGCGCCAGGTCAGGCGGCAGGCATCCAGCAGCCAGCGATCGCCCGGGCGACCGGCATCGCGGATCCCAGCGTTGAAGGCCACGCGGCCTTCGGCATAGACATGCCCGGCTTCGGCGTCGCTGCCCGGGTCCAGCTCCAGGAACAGGATCTCTTCGCGGCGCGCACGGAACAGCGCCAACAGCCGGTGCGAAGGAATCTTCGCCAGCGATTCGGCGTGCTCGAAGTAGTCGCGGTACTTGGCCCCCTGCTCTTCCTTGCCTTCGGCCACGCGCGCACGGATCACGCCGTGCTCGCCCAGCCAGCCGCGCAGTTCACCGACCAGCGTGGCATCTTCGCCCCAACGCTCCATCAGGATCGCACGCGCCCCTTCCAGCGCGGCCTTGACGTCAGCGACACCCTTCTCGGCATCGACGAAGCCTGCCGCAAACTGCTGCGGGTCCTGGCTGGGATCGGCCAACAGGCCGTCGGCCAGCGGTTCCAGGCCGGCCTCGCGGGCGATCTGCGCACGGGTGCGGCGCTTGGGCTTGTACGGCAGGTACAGATCTTCCAGGCGCGACTTGGTGTCCGCGCCCAGAATCTCCGCACGCAGTTCGTCGCTCAGCTTGCCCTGTTCGTCGATGCTGGCCAGCACTGCGGCGCGGCGGTCCTCCAGCTCGCGCAGGTAGGTCAGGCGGGTTTCCAGATTGCGCAGCTGGGTGTCGTCCAGGCCACCGGTGACTTCCTTGCGGTAGCGCGCGATGAACGGGACGCTGGCACCTTCGTCCAGCAGCGCGATGGCGGCGCGGGCCTGGGCGGTCTGGGCACCGATCTCATCGGCGATGGTCTGGGCGATCTGCAGGGCGAGCTTGGTATCTGACATTGCTTCCGGCCGGGGCCGCTGTGCGGAAAACCCCGATTGTGGCAATGCATGCGCGCCGGGGAAACCCGTTGACTTTCGGCCGTCGTTGGGGGCGGAACCGCCCCTCGGGCTCAGCGATAGTGCTGGGCCGTGCGCTGGCGCACGGCGTCGTCCAGCATGCTTTCCAATGCCATCACCCGCACGCGGCCGACGCCCTGCAGTTCCATGAAGCGCTCGGTATAGATTTCCGGCCCCTGCGCGGTATCGGCCTGGGACTTGCTGAAACCCAGGGGCACCACGCCCTTGTCGCCATCCTTGCTACCACCGACATAAAGAACAATTGCCATGTGATGTGTTTCTCCTGATACGTCTACAACAGGGTGCAGCTTACGCCACCCGACCTGAAGATTCGGCGTGCAGGCTAATAACGTTTGTTTGCATGCAGATGACGTCGCGATACCGACGTTTTGCTTACACGAAATTAACGCACGGATAACTTCGCCGGCCACCAGCCCTGCCCGCTCAGCGCATAGACGTCGGCCGCACGCTCGAAGGGATTACGCGCGCTCACCCCACCGCATAGCAGGTACACCGGCAGATACAGCGGCCCCAGCACCAGATACTGGTACACATGTGCGCGCTCGTGGTCGTGCAAGCCGATCACCGGTTCGCTGCACCAGCCCGCCTGGTGGGCGTAAGTCCGGCACGGCACGTCCAGGGTGGGACCGGTATGCAGGATGACATTGCCCAGCGTGATCGCCCCACCGGGGCCCCAGGGGTAGTGGCGGAACACCAGCGCGGCATCGCGTCCGCTCCAGTAGGGTCGCGCCCCGCTCACCATACCGGCCAGGCCGCCGAGCAGGCCGACCAGGGTATTCGGCAGCGTCCACAGCGCGCCCAGCACCTGCAGCAGGCGCAGTGCCGGGCGCGGCAGGCTCAATCGGCTTCGTTCGGGATGAGCAGCCATAGGATCAGGTAGACCAGAATGCCGGGGAAGGCGGCCGAGGCGATCGACACCACCACGTACAGGATGCGCAGCAGGGTCACGTTCCAGCCAAAGCGATGCGCGATGCCGCCCATCACCCCGGCGATCATACGGTCGTTGAGCGAGCGCGACAGCGTTCGCGGCGCGGTATTCATGGCGGGATCCTCCGGTTCTGATTGAAGGTAACCGTACCGCCCGGCGTGTCTACGGCGCGCGTTTACCGCCCGCGCGCCTGCAGCCACTCGGTGATCGTCGCCGGCACTTCGCGCTGGGCGCGGCCGGATACGTAGATGCCGATATGGCCACCGCGGAAGCTGCTCTCGGTGTAGTCCTTGCTGCCCACCCGGCCGCGCAGCGCGCGCGAGGCGTCGGGCGGCACCAGATGGTCCTGCTCGGCGTAGATGTTCAGCACCGGCAGGGTGACCTGGGCCAGATCCACGGTTTCGGTGCCGATGTGCACGCCCTCGTGCATCAGGCCGTTGCCCTGGTAGAACTGCTTGATGAAGTCACGGAAGGCCTCGCCGGCCAGATCGGGCGAGTCGAAAATCCACTTCTCCATGCGCAGGAAATCCTCCAGCGCGGCCTTGTCGTCGAGGATGTCCAGCAGCCCCACATACTTCTGCACGTTGAGCCGGAACGGCTTGAGCATCAGGTAACTGGCGTTCATCAGGTCGGCCGGGATGTTGCCCAGCGTGTCCACCAGCAGGTCCACATCCACCTGCCGTGCCCAGTGCGAAAGCATGTTGTCGGGGGTGTGGAAGTCGACCGGCGTGACCATCGTGATCAGGTTGGCCAGCTTGTGCTGGCGCAGCGCGGCATAGCACAGCGCGAACACCCCGCCCTGGCAGATGCCGAGCATGTTGATCGGCTCGCCGTCATGCGCGGCGAGCAGATGGTCCACCGCCCCGTCCACGAACCGCAGCAGATAGTCTTCCAGGGTCTGGTAGCGCTCGGACCGGTCCGGATAGCCCCAGTCCAGCACGTACACGTCGTGACCCAGCGCCAGCAGGCGCTGCACCAGCGAACGGTCGGCCTGCAGGTCGACCATGTAGGGCCGGTTGACCAGCGCATAGACGATCAGCAGGGGGGTGCGATGGACCGGTGCCTCCTCGCCGACGAAGCGGTACAGGCGCACCTTGCCGTCGCGCCAGACTTCTTCGCGGCTGGTCGCGCCGTAGTCCACGTCGTCCACCGAGGGCAGCAGCTTCAGTCCGTCCATCAGCTTGCGCTGCATGGACAGGGTTTCCTGCAGCAGGTCTTCGGCGTTGAAACCGAGCGGGCCCTTCATGGTTTGGGTTCCGGTTTCGACTTAGGTTTGGCTTTGGGCTTTGCCTTCGGCTTCGGCTGCGCAGCCGGAGCCTGCGCGGCGGCCATGCGCCGTACCAGCCGCTCCAGTTCGGTGATGCGCCGGTGGGCGGCGTCCATCTCGGTGCGGGTCGGCAGGCCCAGGGCCTCGCACAGCCGTTCCACTTCCTGCTGGGCGGCACCGCGCAGACGCATCTGCGCATTGCCCAGCGAGGCATAGACCTGCTGGAAGGGTTCGGACAGGGCCACCTTGGCATACGCCTCCTCGGCCACCTCGATCCACAGATCGAACATGGCCCGGGCGCTGGTCAGCTGGTTGCCCGGCTGCTCGTGCTCGGACAGGCGCTGCTCGAACAACGCGTAGGCATCATCCAGCGCCTGCTGGATCTGCTCCACGTAGGCACGGGCATGTTCCTGGTAGTCCTGCTGGGCGCGCATCAGCCCTTGCCAGCGCGCCTGGTGCTCGCGTGCCGGCCCGAACGCCGGGCTCTGCAGCCAGGGTTCCAGCTCTTTCTGCAGCCGCTCCAGAATGGCCAGCAGGTCCGGCCCACCGCTCTGGGTATGACCACGCGCCCCCTGCAGCATCCACTTGAGCATGCCGCCGCCCTGCCCCTCCACGGCCTCGCGCCAGGCCTGGGCGATGTCGGCGCTGCTCGCATCCTGGCCGGCGAACCGGGCCGCCACCGACTGCATCGTGCCGTACCAGCCACCGGCCTGCTCGCGGAAGCGGTGCACGGCCTCGTCGGCCTGGCGATTGCCGGGCGCAGCGCTCGGTGCGGACATCAACTGTGCCCAGCCTTCGATGGTCTGCTGCCAGCTGCCCGGTGCATAACCGCCCCCGGCACCAGGCGTGCCGCCGGCCTGGCGCAATGCATCGCCCCAGGCGCTGAAGTACTGGCGCGCCAGCGCCTCGAAGTCTCCCGCGTCGTGGTGGCCGCCGGCGCTGCTGCTCATGGCTTGGGAATTCGCAAGGTCTTGCTGATCATCAGCGAACCGGACAGGGCGAACAGCAGCACCAGCGGGTGCAGCTGCCACGGCCCCAGCTGCCAGCCACCCAACCAGAGGTCCTGACCGATGGCCCCCACGCTGGCAGCGACGGCCAGCACCACCACAAGGGCAAGGCTGGTCGGAATGGGCGTGCCCTCGAAATACGGCACCTTGTCACCCTCGCCGGCCAAGGCTTCGGCGGTAACGTTGTAGCGCGCCAGGCGACTGACGCCGCAGCACACGAAATAGCTGAGCACCAGCCAGTCCCAACCGCCCTGCATGCCGCAGGCGTAGGCCAGTGCCGCCGGAGCCACACCGAAGGAAATCACATCCGACAGCGAGTCCAGCTCGCGACCGAGGGTGGAACTGGACTTGCGCCAGCGCGCGATGCGCCCGTCGAGCGCATCGAAGATGAAGGCCAGCGGGATCAACGCCATGCCCCACAACAGGTCGCTGCGCTCGCCATCCTGCACGTAGCGCATGGCGGCAAACACCGCCCCCATGCCGCAGAAGGCGTTGGCCAGGGTGAACCAGTCGGCCAGCTGGAACTCGCGCAGCATCGAGAAGTGACGTTTCATGAAAGCTCGAAAGACCGTAGTACGGAAAGAGTACCGCGAGCGACCCAAACCGTGACAGCCTCCACCGTATGGCCTCTTCGCGCGACGCTCACGCGATGGTGACCTGCGGTGAATTTTTCGCCACCCATCTTGACAGCGAGGGGGGCTGGGGACTTCCGGCATTTATCCACAAAGTTGCGCACCGGTCATCCACACCCCCTGTGCATAAGTCACAGCCGCGTGTAGGACCACGACTCCATGCTGCCATCCCGGTACGGCATCACCCCGTGGAAGGGGCGCGGGTCGGCGTCGAACACCAGCGGCAGGAACTGGCGGTCGCCTTCCCACATCGGCAGGGTCTCAAGCTTGTCCACGTCCACCCACTCCAGGGTGCCCTCGGGATTGGCGGTCAGCGGCGTGCCGCTAAAGCTGTCGATCACGAACACGAAACCGAACCAGTCCTCACCGTGCTTGCCAAAGCCGGGCCAGCTGAGGGTGCCGCGCAGGCGCATGCTGCCGCACTCGATCCCCGCCTCTTCCATGATCTCCCGGCGCATGCCAGCGGCCACATCCTCGTCGCGCTCGACTTTGCCGCCCAGGCCGTTGTACTTGCCGAGGTGATGGTCACCCGGCCGGGCATTGCGGTGGATCATCAGGACTTGCCCGCCATCGGGCGAAAGCACGTAGCCGAGGGTGGCCACGATGGGGGTGTAAGGCATGGTGTACGGGTTCTTTGCGGTGTAAGCGATTGATTATGCGTCAAAGAGCAGCCGGGCAGCGCCCGGCTCCACCTGGGCACCCGATGCCACATCGCCATCGCGACGCAGGGTGGCCACGCCGTGGCCGCGCTCGGCCAGATACTCCAGCCACTTGCCCAGGAAGGTGTTCATGCGCATGCGATGGCTGATCAGCTCGGCCGGCGGCGGGTACATGCCGACCACGTCCTGCCAGCGCCGGCCCACATAGCAATGCGTCGTCTCGGCCTGGCGGGCGTCCCGGTACAGGCGCACATAGGCCGAGGGGTCCGGCTGGCCGGTGACCGGGTCGGCGAAATCGTAGGTCAGGCGCAGTTCCACCGTGTAACGGTGGCATTCGATCACGTCCAGGCGGACGTCCAGCCCATCACCCACCGAGGACACATAGCTGCCGGCGGCCAGCTCGGCCGGCGCGAACAAGCGCACCAGATGCCGGTAGTTTTCCGCGTACAGCCCCATCAGCCAGCTCAGACGGCTGAGCCGGGGAATGCGTTCGATGCGGGGCGATGCCTGGGCCATGAATCCGATCCTACACGTTGGTTCTTCAAACGTGGGGGTTTGCGATGGCCGGACAAGGGCATGGGCTGAATGCCGTCGAACGAAGCGTGCACCGCCTGGGCCGGCCAACGGCCGGCGCTACCGATGTCCGATCCCGGT
>NZ_JASCOZ010000107.1 GCF_029960115.1 Stenotrophomonas sp. PS02289 | reverse complement strand
GGCCGGCCCTCAGCGATGCATGGGCCGGCCAACGGCCGGCGCTACCGATCCTGCGGTGATTACAACTGCGACTCCAGCGGCAGCCAGCTGATCATCCGCGCGCTGGCGCGCTGCCACCACGAGGTATCCGGTTCTGTTTCCAGCAACGTGGGCGGTTGCGCCGCGCGATCCAGCCAGCGCACCTCGTTCTGTGCATCCAGGGTCACCCAGTAGCTCTGCTCCGGTGCGGCCAGACGCAGAAACTCCTCGCGCAGCTGCGCGGCGAGGACCGCGTCGTCGAACAGCACACCCATTTCGGTGTTGAGATAGGCCGAGCGCGGGTCGAGATTGAACGAGCCCACGAAGCCGCGGCGGTCGTCGAGAACAAAGGCCTTGGTGTGCAGGCTGGCTCCGCTGCTGCCAAACAGTCCGCCGCTGTCAGGGCTGCCGTGCGCCTTCAGTTCGTACAGGTGTACACCGCCACGCAGCAGCGGCGCACGATACTGCATGTAGCCGCTGTGCACGGCGGCTACGTCGTTGGCCGCCAATGAGTTGGTCACGATGCCCACCGTGGCTCCGCGCCCGACGAGCGCGCCAAATCCTTCCGTACCTTCATCGCCCGGCACGAAGTACGGTGAAATCAGCAGCGCCTTGTGTGTCGTCGCTTCCAGCTCACTCACCAGACGCGTCACCAGCCAGTGCGCGCGGTCATCCCGGCGGTGCTTCATGGCGGGGTCGGAGACGATCTCCACACGGTCGCTCCAGTGCAGGTGCGTGGGTTCCAGAAAGAACGCCCGTGCGGTGGGCGACTGCTGCACCCGCTGCAGGTAGGGCCGGGCGCTGTCCAGGCGCGCTTCGTTGGCCGATTCGCGCAGCAACAGTTTCAGCTGTGCCGGGGTGTGGAAGGCCAGCGCTGCGATCGGGACAGCGGTTTCACTGTTCCAGTAGTCGTCAAAGATGGTGCTGGCCTGGCCCGCCGCCGGTCCGGCCACCAGCAGGTCCAGATCGCGGAAGTTCACATCCGCACGCGCGCTGAAGTACTCCTCGCCGATGTTGCGGCCACCGACGATCGCCACCCGGCCGTCAGCGATCCACGATTTGTTGTGCATGCGGTGGTTGACGCTGAAGAAGCGCTGCACCATTTCCACCAGCCGCCACAGGCCGTCGCGGTTGCGGAACGGGTTGTACAGGCGGATCTCGATGTTGGGGTGTTCGTCCAGCGCCATCATCAACGCGTCCTTGTCGTGCGCGTTCATGTCATCCAGCAGGATGCGCACGCGTACCCCGCGCTCGGCCGCCTCGTACAGTTCCTGGGCCATCAAATGACCGATCAGGTCGTCGTGCCAGATGTAGTACTGCAGGTCCAGGCTGCGGGCCGCATGACGGGTGATGACGGCGCGGGCGGCGAAGGCGTCCAGCCCATCGGAAAGAAACGCCACCCCCGACTGCTGTGGATGCTGTGCCTGCAGCCGCTCCACTTCGCGGTCGATCGCGCTCTGCGCCGGCTGCAGCGGCAGCGCGGTGCTGTGCGTGCCCAGCGCTTTGGGGGTCAGATGGTCGGCCAGCAGCAGGCCACTCAGCACCAGCAGCGCCAGCAAGGCCAGCAGCAGGCAGAAGACGCGCAGCAGGCGACGTCTCAAAAGCGCTCGTCCGCCGCCAGGTAGCGCCACTGGCCGGGTGCCAGCTTGCCCATCGCCACCCGGCCAATGCGCAGGCGGCGGATGCCCACCACCTGCAGACCTACCTGGGCGCACATGTCACGCAGCTGGCCCGGCTGCACCGGCTTGATTGCGAAGCGCAGGCGGGTTTCGCTCTGCCAGCTCACCTTGCACGGCGGCAGCGGTCGGCCGCGATAGGTCAGCCCATGGGCCAGGCGCGCCAGTCCATAAGGAGCCAGCTCGCCGCTGACTTCCACCACGTATTCCTGCTCCAGCGTGGGGCTGCGGTCTTTCAGGAAGGACAGCATGCGACCATCCTGGCTGACCACCACCATGCCGCTGTCTTCAGCCGAGAGCGCCATGCCCAGCTGCAGGCCGTGGAAGTGGCGCTGCAGCAGGTGCACGCCGGTGGCATCCAGTTCACTGCGGCTGTCTGGCGTAACCAGCGCACAGAGCTGGTCGGCGCGCAGGCCGGCGGGCTTGTGCAGCAGCATGCTGACCGACGCGGTGCGCCCGGCCTCCGCGTTTTCGCGCAGTGCCACGACCTCATCGCTGACCAGTGCCTGCGGCTGCTCCACCACTTGACCATCCACGGTCACCCAGCCGCCCTCGATGTAACGCTGCGCGTCGCCGCGTGAGCAGCCCAGCAGCTGGGTCAGTCGTTTGTCGAGTCGGATCGGGTCGGTCATGGCGGGGGCAGGGGAAGGCGGTGCGGCCGGGGAGTGTACGGCACGCTCAGTCCGACCGGGTCTCCAGATGGGTCAGATACATGCGCAGCCCGAGTTCGAGCAGGTGGTAGTCTGGCTCCATGTGTGTGCACAACTGGTAGAACGCCTTGTTGTGGTCCGATTCCTTCAGATGGGCCAGTTCGTGGACCACGATCATCTTCAGGAACGGTGCCGGAGCGTCGCGGAACACGCTGGCGATGCGGATCTCGCGGCTGGAGCGGAGGCGGCTGCCCTGTACGCGCGACACCGTGGTGTGGGTGCCTAGGGCGTGCTTGAGTACCTGCAGCTTGCTGTCGTACGTCACTTTGGACAGCGGCACCGACTGACGCAGGTAACGCTCCTTCAGGGCCTGGGTGTAGTCATACAGCTGGCGGTCGCTGCGCACCTCATGCGGCTGCACATAGCGCTGCTGCAGCCACGTGCCCAGCCGGTCGGCCGCGATCAGGTCGCGCACCTGCTGCTGCAGGGCGGCGGGGTAGCCGGCGAGGTACTTCAGGGCGGTCATGGCAGGCTTTGGGTCGGGCGTTGAGGGCAGTATGATGGCCCCCGGAATCCAGTAGATACAGACATAAAGCGTATGGCAAAGGGCAATCCGCTGCAGCAACAGCTGCTCAAGGCCGGCCTGGTGAAGAAGTCCCAGGTCTCCCAGGCCGCGCGCGAGCAGGAAAAGGCCCGCCACGGCAAGGGTCCGGTGGCCGCCACTGACAGCCAGCGCGAGGCCGACCGTCTGCGCGCGGAGAAGGCCGAGCGCGATCGTGCGATCGAGGCAGAACGCAAGGCAAAAGCGCAGGCGCAGGAACGCCAGGCGCAGATCCGCCAGATCATCGAAACCCAGAAGGTCGCCCGTGATGGCGACAGCGAGTACCGCTTCAACGACGGCACGCTGATCCGCACGCTGCTGGTCAACCCGGCACTGCGCCGCCAGCTGGCCGCAGGCAGCCTGGTGATCGTGCGTTTCGGCGACGGCTTCGAGCTGGTGCCGCGTGCGGCCGCCGACAAGATCCGCGAGCGCGATGCCGGAGTCATCGTGCTCGACAACGGGCAGCACAAGGGCAGCGCCGAGCCCAGCACCGGTAATGCCGAAGACGACGCCTACTACGCCCAGTTCGAGGTGCCGGACGACCTCATCTGGTAGCCCTCGCTGAACGGTTCAGACGCGCGGCCTGCATTCAGCCGCGCGGCAGCTGACGGGACGACCGCGGGGCTATGCTGGAGGTCTGATCCATTGTCGGGAGACTCCCATGGCAACCGGTTGGGCAGGAGACGGCGCGGTCCAGGACCAGATCGACGCCACCGTCGATGACGCCATCCAGCGCGCCCGCGCCCAGCTGCGGCAGGGACCGGGCTTGACCCGCTGCGAACACTGCGACGCGCCCATTCCCGAGGCGCGACGCCAGGCGGTTCCCGGCGTTCGTCTGTGCATTGCCTGCCAGGAAGAACAGGACGCTGCCGAACACGACAACAGCGGCTACAACCGCCGCGGCAGCAAAGACAGTCAGCTACGCTGACGGTTCGCCCTCAACCATCCCCCTGGATCCCGCCCGGGGCCTGGCTCGGATCGCGCCAGCGGCGCACGGTGCGCTGGAAGAACATGTTGTTGGGGACCTGCAGAACCGTGCCTTCATGGCCGTTGCCATTCTCCTGCAAGGTCGAGTAGATCAGATTGATGTCGATCACCCGCCCCTTCAGCCCGGGCTTTTCGCCGTTCTCCAGCACCTCGATGTAGTCATGCAGACGGAACGGACGGGTGGTGAAGATCAACAAGGTGCAGAAGATGTTCGACAGCACGCTCCATGCGGCGAAGAACGCAACCGCACCTACGGCCGCAAAGCCGGTAAAGGCCGTCCACAGCACGGTGGCGGAAACACCGGCGATATTGAGGATGACCAGCAGTGCGGTGAAATACACCACGAAGGTGAACACCCGTCGCGCGCCCATGACCATTTCCGGCGGCAGGGTGTAGTGCTCGGCAATCCGACGGATCACGCGCCGGGCAATCAGGCGCAACAGCCAGGCGACCAGCAGGGTGCCGACGATCTGCAGGGCAGGGACCGCGTAGTGCAGCCACTCGTGGGTCCAGACGGGCAGTCGTTCTTTCATCGGTGAAGCCTTTGCATGCAGCGGGGGACGAGTAACCTCGCATTTTACGCTGGGTCGATCTGCGCCGACGCCCGCAGGTTCCAGGGGGCCGACAGCAGTGCCAGCAGGCGGGAGCCGCACAGCGGCGGCTGCGCCTTGTACTGCACACACAGGTCCGGGTGCGGCGGAAGCGATATCCGCAGCGACAGTGGGCTCCAGGGCAGGGTGCAGGCGCTCAGCAGTGACAACAGCAGGGCAAGGCAATGGGAGGACATGAGGACTCCGCGCGACGGGGCGCACTGCGGGGGACGCAGGCTTGGATGCGCACGCGGCCAGGAAGGTTTAGCCGTTTGTTCGCGCAGGGGGCCTAAACCTTTTTCCTGGCCCCGGCATCCAAGGGATATGCTCGACACCACCATGCCCGCGCCACCACCCTCCGCAGAAGGCCACAACGCCGATGATGCCGCGTTGGTGCGTGCGGCCGTGTCGGGCGACAGCGGTGCCTACGAACGGATCTATCGACGACATTCGCCACGCCTCTATGCCGTGCTGTGGCGGCTGTGTGGCGGCAATGCCGCTCGGGCCGAGGATGCCCTGCAGGAGGCGTTTTTACAGGCGTGGCGCGCACTTCCCGGCTTCCGCTTCGAGAGCAGCCTGGGCACCTGGCTGCACCGGCTGGGGGTGAATGCGGCCCTGATGGAACTGCGCGGCCAGGCTGGCCGCGAAGCGGACGCCGACGTCGGCTGGGAGGCGCTGGAGCAGCTGCCCGGGCCACAGCGCTGTGCGGGCACCACGCTGGACCTGGAGCGCGCGCTGGAAACCCTGCCGCCACGCGCCCGCGCCGTGCTGGTCCTGCATGACATTGAAGGCTGGAAACACCAGGAGATCGCCGATCAGCTGCAGATGGCCGTCGGCAGCTCCAAGGCACATCTGCATCGTGCGCGCGGTCTGCTGCGCGCTCAGTTGGGAGAACCCGCATGAATGATCACACCCACGACGACCTGCCCGATCCTGCGCTGCAGGCACGGCTGCGCGCGCTGCCGCTTGAGCGCGTGCCCCCGGCCCGGGTCTGGGAGCAGATTGCCGCGCAGTTGCCGGCACCGGCCGTGGCGTCGGCGGAGCCGACGTCTCACGCGCGGCGCTCGCGCCGCCGCTGGCCACTGCGGGTCGGGCTGGGCCTGGCCGCTGGCCTGGCCGTGCTGATGGTGGTCCCCACGGCACCACCGCCGGCCCCGGCCCCGGCCGCGAATCCGCTGCAGCAGCAGGCCGATGTCATCGCCTCGGAGTACCAGCAGGCCATCGCCACGCTGCCGACCGGAACGGTCGGATCCGATTGGCAGCCGACCCTGCATGAACTGGACAGCAGCGCCGCCAGCATCCGCGCCGCCATCGCCGAAAACCCCCGCTCGCGCTATCTGCTCGGGCAACTGCAGCGCACCTATTCGCTGCGGCTTGAACTCACCCAGCAGGCGTTGAGCGCCGCTGGTCTGCCATCCTGAAGGAGAACACCATGCATCACCGTCTACGTATTGTTGCCGCCCTGACCCTGCTGCTGCCGCTGGTCGTGCAGGCCGCCACCCCTGTCAATGAACAGCATCCGCTGGCGGCCGGTGGCCGGGTGGAAGTGAGCAACATCGCGGGCAAGGTCACCGTCCGCGGCTGGGATCGGAACGAGGTGGCGCTGACCGGCAGCCTGGCCGAGGGCCTGCGCCTGCAACAGGACAAAAGCAGCAACCGGGTGCGCTGGGAGGTGATCTACCCGCGCAACAACCGCAATGGCGGTGCCACGCTTGAACTGCGGGTGCCACGCTCGGTGGAGGTGCAGGTCGGGACGGTGAGCGCCGACATCGACGTGGCCGGGGTGGACGTGCGCCGGTTGTCCGCCAATGCGGTCAGTGGCGAGATCACGGCCGCAGGACGCAGCAGCGAAACGTCGCTGGCCACGGTGAGCGGCAGCATCCGCTCGCAGGTCCAGACCCAGCGGCTGTCGCTGCGTGCGGTAAGCGGTGACATCCAGGCCGGTGGTGGTATCGGAGGGGAGGTGAGCGCCGAAACGGTGTCTGGCGACATCCGGCTGGACACCGCGCAGGTGCAGCGGCTGGCCGCTGAGGCGGTGTCGGGCAGTCTTCGCGTGGGCGCGGGCGGCCTGGCACCCGGCGGCAAGGTGACCCTGGAAACGGTCAGTGGCTCAATTGCGCTCGCGTTGCCGGGAAAGGTCTCGGCGCGGCTGGCGGTGAAGACCTTCAGTGGTGCCATCCAGTCCGACGCCGGTCAGGTCGAACGCCCGCGCTACGGTCCCGGCCGCAGTCTGGAGACCCGGCTGGGCGCGGGTGACGGGGATATTTCGATCAACGCCCATTCGGGCAATGTGCGGGTCACCCTGGGCAACCGCTGAAGACAGCCTCCGCACCGGCGACAGGGCCGGTGCGGACGGCGGGCGGGCTCAGCTGGCTTTTTTCAGTGCCAGCGTGTTGCCAAGTACTTCGATCTTGCCGCCGCTCTTGCGGAACGCGGCCAGGTCGGCCGCGATGCTGGCACTGTTGATGGCCGTGCTGGCGGTCTGCTTGCGGTCAACGCGAACGGTGTTACCGGCCTTGGGGGAGGTCTTTGGCGAACGTGCCATGGATGCTCCTTATCTATTTACAGCGTGGAGAAAATCGCCGAACGGTGCTGCAGGTATCGGCGGAAGTACCGCCGCGCGGGGCGGCAGCGATGTCGCCGGTCGTGGACTGGCGGCAAATTCGGGTGTGCACTCCCAGGCCCAGGGCCGGAACCCCGGGGTGGCAGCTTTGGCAAAGGGGGGCCGCGCTCAACAGGCAGGCCCAGAACGACATGCGCATTGCGCATCAAAGCCGGATAATGATAGTCGTTCCGGCGTAACGTTTTGTTAATGCGGCCGATCCGTCGGCCTGAAACACTGCGTCAAGCGTTTTAAATCAATGGCTTGCGGCCCATGCCAGCCCGTGCACCACACCGAATGACGGATTGCCGCGTACCAGGCGGGACTGCGGGAACGCCGCCGCCACGGCCTGCTGCAGGTAGCCGGCCCGCGACATGCCGCCGGTCATGAACACGGCGGCCGGATCATGCCCGATGTCCTCACGGACCTGCGCCAGCAACTGGGTCAGTTCGCCCACGTAACCGGCGGCGGCGGCACCCAGCTGGGTGGTATCGGTGTGCAGCGCCAGTCCACGCTCGATGAAGTCCAGCGCGCTGTGATGGCTGGCGGCACCGCTCAGGCTGATCTTGCAGCGTTCCACTTCCCGGTACAGGCGCGCGGTATTGCCGGTGTCCTGCAGCGTCTGCAGACGCTTGCCCCACGGCGCATCCACGTCGCGGTAGTTGTGCTGACGGAACTCGCGCTGGCGCGGCATGTCCTGCACCATCGCCGCTTCCACGTAGTGGTGCGCGGGCACCCGGCTGACACCGCGGCCGAACAACGGCATGTAGCCGGACAGGCTCAGGGCCAGGTCGATGTCGGTACCACCGCGCGCGATACCCCAGGCGCGGTGGATGGTCGGAGCCTGGGTGCCACCGACCCGGGCGTGCGCGATGTCGGTCGTACCGCCGCCGATGTCCACCACCAGGGCATCGTGTTCCTCGGCGCTTTCGGCGTGGTAATGCATGGCCGCCGCTGCCGGTTCCTCAAGGAAATCCACGCTGTCAAAGCCGGCGGCGATGGCTGCGGTATGCAGGATGTCCAGCGCCTGGTCGTTGCCGGCGGCACCAATGGAGCTGCGGAACTGGACCGGCCGTCCCAGGGTGGCCGTACGTACCGGCCGGTCCAGCTGCCGTGATGCGGTCAAGCGGATGTGTTCGAGAATATGCGTGGCGATACCGGTAATGGTCTGGCGCGCGCGCGGATGCAGGTTGTAGCCCAGCATCGACTTCGGGCTTTGCACCAGATTGCCCTCGTTCTCCTCGAAATAGGCCTCCAGCGCTTCATCGCCATACACCGCGTTCTGCAGCAGCGTGGTCGAGCTGAGCGGTTGCCGCATCTGCTCTTCCATCCATTGCCGCCGGACCACCCGCAGCGCGTCACGGCGCAAGGCGTCGGGAGTACGTTCCTGGCCTGCTGCGCGGGCGTCGCGGGCGGCCGCATCCATCAGCCGATGCAGCTCGTGTTCCAGCGCCGGCGTCAGTTCGAAGTCATTCGGGTCGCGCATGACTTCGGGGAAGTACACCGTCGTGCGGAACTGCTCGGCCTCGCCAAAGCGGATCGGCACCACCTGTCCCTCGACCACCGCAGCGGCGGCAGAGTTGCTGGTACCAAAGTCGATGCCGATCTTCATGCGGGGCGGGCCAGGCGGAAGGGGGCGCGCACTGTGCGTCAAGCGGCGCGTCGGCGCAAGGGCCGGACGGCCGGGCGGTTACAATAGTGAACGTTTCATTCTTTCCATCGAAGGCCCCCCATGTCCGCCGTTCCCGCCTGTCCGCAATGCACCCTGGAAAACACCTACGTCGACGGCGCGCTGTTCATCTGCGCCGACTGTGGCCACGAGTGGGCGGCCGGTGATGCCGACGCCAGCGGCGTTGTCGTCCGCGACAGCAACGGCAATGTGCTGGCGAGCGGCGACACGGTCACCGTGATCAAGGACCTGAAAGTAAAGGGGTCGTCCATTCCGCTCAAGCAGGGCACGGTGATCCGCAACATCCGCCTGGTCGAGGACGATGCCGAGCATATCGAAGGCAACTCGGACAAGATCAAGGGCCTGGTGCTGAAGACCTGTTTCCTCAAGAAGGCCTGAGTTAACGACCCAAGGTCGTTACCCCGTCAATTGGCGGTGGTGCGCTTCTGCCACCGCTTCAGGCTGTCCAGCTTGGCCTGGTAGGCGGCCCGCAGCACACCGGCATCTTCTCCGGCCAGGTCGCGCGCGCGCTGCATCTCGTGCGACGCGCGGCGATTGTCGCCGGCCAGGAAGTACACCCGCGCCAGCCCGAAATGGAACTGGTGCGCGCTGCCGTACAGGGCAATGGCCTTGCGGTAGAAGCTGATCGCGCTGGCGTAGTCCCGCCGTTCCTCGGCCTGGTTGCCCTTGCGGAACTGCGCGAAGGGGTCCTTGCGCTCCACCTGCTGCAGCCGCTGGGCAAGTTGTCCGGCTAGGCGCGGCTCGCCCAGTCGCGTGTACAGCGCGCTGGCATTGGTCAGTGCGGCGGCATGGCGTGGCTGCAGCTGCAAGGCCATCTCGAAATCCCGTCGTGCCTGCGGCAGTCGACCTTCGCGCACGTCCAGCACGCCCAGGTTGTTCCACCCTGGCGTGAACTGCGAGGACTGGTCCAGCGCTGCCCGCAGATAGATCCGCGCCTGGGCCAGGTCGCCCGCAGCCATGGCCTGTGCACCGCGGTTGTTGTAGAAGTGGGCCAGCGCCCGCTGCTCGCTGATCGGGCGCGGACCGTACCGGTCATACAGCACGTTGCGGTCCAGATCGACGTCGGCGGTGCGGCCGTTGAGTGTCACACCGGCATTGACGTGCCCCACGCTGTAGATCACGCCTTCGACCTGGTACCAGGTCATCACCTGCGCCACTTCCTGCACGCGCGCATCAATGCCGGCA
This sequence comes from Stenotrophomonas sp. PS02289, assembly GCF_029960115.1. Lineage (GTDB taxonomy): Bacteria > Pseudomonadota > Gammaproteobacteria > Xanthomonadales > Xanthomonadaceae > Stenotrophomonas. The sequence continues at coordinate 5,073 of NZ_JASCOZ010000107.1, read as the reverse complement.
GCACGGGCCAGGCCGACGAACAGCAAGGTGAACGACAGGCAGTTGGCGCGGCGGGTCTGCCAGGTTTCGGTCAGGGTGTGGGTGGCATAAGGGTCGTACTCGAGGTGCATGCCATCCGCGTCGAAAATCAACTGCACCAGCTTCTCCAGCCGCTGTTCACGCGACGGCGTCGCCGCAATCACCCGCTGCTGCAGCAGGGTCCGCAGTGCGTCTGGAATTGCCAGGATCTGCTCCGCATCGGGCGGCACCTCCGGCGCGGGGACGCTGGCGGCAGGCAAGGGTGGCGACGGAGCGGGTGGGGCGGCGCGGGTCGGGGCGACCGCCAGCAGGGTCGACAGACCCAGGCCGAGCAGGGCCGGTACGGTCCAGGCAGACATGGTGGTCACCTCGCAGGCAGGGGCGTCTGTCGGTTGCCAGCATAGGACGGCTGGACCTGCCCGGCGCGCCGTTTGTCGGCCCATGCGGCCTTGGCCGCTTGCCAGCGCCGTGGTTGGCGGCCAATCATGCGCCCATGACCTTCGCGCCGATCACCCTGCCGGCGGCCATGCAGGCCGACCTGGAAACCGCGTATGCCATGCCGCCGCGGGCGTACCACAGCTTCGCGCACGTGCGCGCGGTGCTGCAGCACTGCCAGGAGGTCGCCGACGGCCCGGGCTGGACGCAGCCACGCGAGGTGCAGTTGGCTGCGCTGTATCACGACGCCATCTATGACGCCGGTCGCGGTGACAATGAAGCGCGTTCGGCGGCGCTGGCGCGCGCACAGATCGAACGCTGGCTGCCCGGTGCCGGCGTGGACGTGGCGCGGGTGGAACAGCTGATCGCGCTGACCGCGCGCCACGGCGCACTGGGGCGCGACGATGTCGACGACCAGGCGGCCCTGTTCCTCGATTGCGACATGGCCATTCTCGGGGCCCCGGCGGAGGTGTTTGATGCCTACGACCGAGGCATTGCTGAAGAGTACGCCGGCCATGTGCCGGGATTTCTGTTCCGGCTCAACCGCCGGCGTTTCCTGGCGCAGCTGCTCAAGCGCCCGCGCATCTTCCTGAGTGACTTCTTCCATCAGCGCCTGGACGCGGCGGCCCGTTCCAACCTGCGTCGTCGGCTGGGTCGCTGAGCGTCGTTTACACTGGCCGGGTTCACCCGCTGCCTGCCGTGCCGATGCCTGATCCCGCTCTTCCCGCCGACGCCGATCCCCGCCCGCTGCCGCCGGAAGAGCCCGGTCCGAACGAGTGTTGCGGCAGCGGCTGTCCGCTCTGCGTGCTGGACCTGTACAGCGAGGAACTGCAGCGCTATCGCGCCGCGCTGGCCGCGTGGAAGCTGCGCCACCCCGAGGCTGGATCCTGAGGCACCCCGCGCATGACCGTGTCCACGCCATCACCGGCATTGAGCCGCGCCCAGGCCTCCATCGCGTTGCTGGCTCTGCTGGCGCTGTGCACGTTTGTGCTGACGGCCGCCTGGACACAATGGGCCCGCGATGATCTGGACTGGGTCCAGGCCACGCTGAGCCTCTATCTGCATGGCCCCTGGGGTTTGGCACTGCGTACGGCCTACTGTGTGCTGGCCGTGGCGATCATCTTGCTGGCGTGGTCGCTGCACGCTGGATTGCAGTCACCGCGGCGTAGTGCTGCCGCGCCGCTGCTGTTCGGCCTGGCGGGTCTGGGGCTGATGGGGGTCGCGGTGGGCGACAGCTGGTTGCCGGAAATGGCCCCGCTGCTGGCCCCGCTGGTGCACGGTCTGGCGGCCAACACGGCTTTTCTGTGCGTAAGCGTGGCGATGCTGCTGCAGAGCTGGTATCTGCGTGCCGACCCACGCTGGATGCGCTGGGCCGGACTGGCCTGGTGGTGGGCCTGGATGTGCTTTGCGTTGCTGTGGCTGCACGTGTTGTGGCGCGGCCCGCCGCGTGGGGCAGGGCAGAAGCTGGTCATCGCCGTGGTGGTGCTGTGGCTGGCAGCGGTCGCGCTGCAGCAGTGGCGTCAGACCCGGGTGATGCCGGACGCGGCGCGGCGATAACCGTCCGGCCACGCTCTGTACATCCCCTTGGCACGCCACCGGCGTATCGTGGGCGCACTTTTCCGGGAAGCGTGACGATGCGGGCGATCAGCGTGAGTGGGTGGCGGCGGCTGGGCGTTTTGCTGTTGGGGTTGTTGAGCGCCGGCGTACAGGCCGCTCCACAGCAGGTCAGCCATGGTCGCTTCCACGACGTCCCGGTGTATGTGCCTGATGGGACGCCCCAACGTGTCGTGGTGTGGTTCGTCGGCACGCGCGAACCGGCGTTGACCACGCAGCGAATCGAGGCACTGCGCGCACACGGCGCATTGGTGGCGCGGGTGGATGTCGCACGACTGCAGCAGACGGTGGCCGCTGATGGCGGCAGTTGTGCGTTCGGCGCGGGGGACGTGGAAAACTTCTCGCGGTTCTTCCAGGCCTACCTGCACGTGCCCGGTTACCACCTGCCGTTGATCGCGGGCGATGGCAGCGGTGCCGAACTGGCCTACGCGGTGGCCGCACAGGCCGACACCCAGGTGTTTGCGGGGCTGCTGACCACCGGCTTCTGTCCCGAAGCGGTGCGCGAACGGCAGGTGTGTGGAGCCGGTGTCAGCCACGGCCGGTTGCAGCCTGCCGAGTTGAACTTCCCCTGGTTGAACGCCGCCGGTGATGCGCGCTGCACAGTGGGCAGTGCTGCCGCATTCGTGCGCAAGGTCGCGTTGGGGCGTGAGTTCGAGCGTGCCCGCAACGGCGACGATGTGCCGGGGCTGCTGGCGGCGGCACAGGTGCTGGGCGCGCAGAAGGGCGTCAGCCTGGCACCCCCGCCGCAGGGACTGAGTGGCTTGCCGGTGGTGGAGATTCCGGCGGCCAAGGCGGGTGACACACTGGCCATTTTCGTCTCCGGCGATGGCGGCTGGGCCGGCTTGGACAAGGAGGTGGCGGCGTCACTGGCCGAGGCGGGCGTGGCCGTGGTCGGGGTCGATTCGCTGCGCTACTTCTGGACCCGACGCACGCCGGAGGGCTTCGCCCGCGATCTGGAGCGTATCGCCGCTCATTACCAGCAGCAGTGGCAGCGCAAACGCCTGCTGCTGATCGGTTTCTCTCAGGGGGCGGACGTGCTGCCGGCGGCGATCAACCAGCTCGAGCCGGCCACGCGTGATGCGGTTGCGTTGATCGGCTTGATGTCGGTCGGGCGCAACGCGGACTACGAGTTCCACGTCAGCAACTGGCTGGGCGGTGGCGGCGATGGACTGCCGATCGCACCGGAGATCGCCAAGTTGCCGGCGCAGCGGACGCTCTGCCTGTATGGCAAGGACGATGAGGACGCGCTGTGCCCGGACCTGCCCGCCGGGAATGCGCAGGTGATCGCCCTGCCGGGTGACCACCACTTCAAGGGCGACTACGACCTGCTCGCACGCACGCTGCTGGAGCATGTGCCATCACGGTAGGGTCGACTCTCGTGCGACCCTTCAACGCGGTGCCAGACTGATCAACCGCGTCGCATCCAGCAGTGCCGCCGGCAGGTGCATCCCGCCCGGTGCGGCCAGATAGCGCGCCCGCCACGCCGGCGCGAACTTCGACTTGAACCGCCGAAGTCCGCTGAACCCATAGAACCGTTCACCATGGCGCGCGACCAGGTTGGCAAACCGGTTCCAGCGCCCCGCCAACCGATGCTGCGCCAAACCTGACAACGGAGCCATGCCCAGCGAGAAGCGCTGGAAGCCCTGCGCGCGGCCCCACAGGAATAGTTCGATGAACAGATAGTCCATGGTGCCCTTGGGTGCGTCATCCACGTGCCGCATCAGGTCCACTGACAGTTCGTGACCTGCTGGCGCCTGCCACAGGTTGGCAAACGCCACGATGCGGCCTTCCGCCTCCACCAGCGCGACCGGGAAGCGGGACAGATACGCCGGGTCGAAGCTGCCCAGCGAAAAGCCCTTCTCGTCGCCGGCCTTGTCGTCCAGCCATTGCCGTGACACCTCCGCCAGCGCCGGCAGCAGTGCCGGCACCTCTGTGGCGGCGGCTACCCGGAAGCTGAGCCCGCCGCGTTTGCCGCGATTCCAGGCCTGGCGCAGGTCTGCACGTTCGCGCCCCTCCAGGGTGAAGTCGTGCAACGGCACCATGGCTTCCTCGCCCAGCTTCACCAGGCTCAGGCCCAGGTCCAGATAGGTCTGCCAGTAGGCTTCGCCGACCTGGTAGAACACCGGGCGCAGACCCAGGCGGTCCGCTTCTTCGCGGAAGCGCCAGATCAGCGCCCGCGCCACCTCCGGCGGGCCCACCGGGTCGCCCATCGCAATCAGCGAACCGCCGTAGCGCTGCATCATCACAAAGCCGGCTTGCGCGTCATCACGCAGTACCGCCTTGTCGGCGGTCAGCACCAGGCAGGCCTGGGTGTCTTCGGCTCCGGCCAGCACCGGTGCCAGAGCGTCCAGCGTAGCCAGATCGGCGGGCGGCAGAAGCGTGCGGGTGCTATGCAGCAGGCGCGCCAGCCCGAACACGGTCAGTGCAATGGCCACCAGCAGCAGTGCGCGCAGTGCACGTGGCGCATTGCCCTGTACCGCGAACTGCCACCAGAGTTCGTTCTGGTACTCCACATGGCTGTAGACGAAGAACAACAACCAGATCACCGCCACCAGCACCAGCCCCAGGTTGCGGATCCACGGCCACGACCACGCCTCATCAAGCAATGCACCTTGGCGATAGAACTCACGCCGCGAGGCCCACAGCGCCATCGCGACCAGCACTGCGGACAGCGCGATCAGCACCTGCCCACCGCGCAGCCAGATCGGCAGCGGAGCCACCACGCAGATGCCCAGTGCAAGGACCCAGGCCGCGTGACTGCGCCGTTGCAGGCCCTGGCCGATCAGCAGCAGCGCCACCCCGGCCAGGCTGCCCAGCAGATGCGAGGTTTCCAGCACCGGCAACGAAGCATGCAGCAGATGCCGACGTGGCGTGGGCAGGGTGCCGTCGATCACCAGCGCCGCGCCCACGCTGAACACCGCCAGCGCGATGATCTGCGGCAGCCACGGGCGCAGCGCGGTCCAGCCGGCGCGGGTCGCGCCGGCACCCGCGCGCAGCGGCCGGCGC
>NZ_JASCOZ010000106.1 GCF_029960115.1 Stenotrophomonas sp. PS02289 | reverse complement strand
GCCACGCCCTGCGTGGCTTCGCGGCAACCGGCAGGCCACGGCCACGCAGGGCGTGGCTCTACGCGCCACGCTGTTGACGCATAATGACGTCATCGTACAAGGATCGACGTCATGATTGCCCACGCCGCTGCCGCCGCCCGTCTTCGTGACGTGGTCCACTCCGCAACCACCGGTCTGGTCGACCGCGAGCAGCTGGCCGAGCTGATGGTGCTGGCCAGTGTGGCCGGCGAGCACCTGCTGGTGGTCGGCCCGCCGGGCACCGCCAAGAGCGCGGTGGTGCGCCGGGTGGCCAACGCGCTGGGCGGGCGCTACTTCGAATATCTGCTTGGCCGGTTCACCGAACCGTCCGAGCTGTTCGGGCCGGTGGATCTACGCAAGCTGCGCGACGGCCGGGTTGAAGCCGATGTCACCGGCATGCTGCCCGAGGCCGACATCGCCTTCCTGGACGAAGTGTTTCTTGGCTCCACTGCCATTCTCAACAGCCTGCTGGGGGTGCTCAACGAGCGCCGCTTCCGCCGTGGGCATACCGACATCGCCTGTCCCCTGCGCGTCTGCGTGGGCGCGGCCAACGCGTTGCCGGAGGATGAGGCGCTGGCTGCCTTTGCCGACCGCTTCCTGCTGCGCCTGTTCGTCGAGCCGGTGCCCGACAGCCGCCTGGAAGCATTACTGGAAGGCGGCTGGGCGGAGGAGTCGCGTGCGCCGGGAGCCACCGCCGACATGGCCGATCTTGACCTGCTGCGCGCCCAGGTGGCCCAGGTCCGTATCGCCGACGTGCGCAATCCGCTGGCCGAAGCGCTGCGCAAACTGCGCGCGGCCGGAGTGACCTTGTCCGACCGTCGTATCGTCAAAACCCAGCGCCTGGTCGCGGCGGCCACTGTGCTGGCGGGTCGCGAACAGGCAACCGAGGCGGATCTGTGGCCGCTGTTCTATGTGCTGCCCAGCCGCGAGGCCCAGCTCAGCGCGCAGGAAGTGCTGCGCGGTTCCATGCTGATGGCCACCAATCCGACGCTGCGCAATGCGGTGGAGCAGGTCGTGCTGCAGCCGGTGTCGCGCGTGGACCGGCTCGTCCAGGCCGCGCAGAGTTGCCTGGATGACACCGGCAGCGCGGCCACGCGGACCATCGCCGAGGCACTGCTGCGCGAGATCGACGCCAACTTCGCCGCGCCGGCGTTGTCGCCGGAGCTGGCCGCCGCGCGTGCACGTCTGGTGGAGCGGGTCAGCGAGCCGGCATGAGCGCGCGCTGGCGTGATGTCGCCGAGCCGTTGGCACCGTGCGGCGTGATCGGGCTGGGCCGCGTGGCGCAGGCCCTGCTGCAGGTCGTGCAGCACAACCCGCGGCCCGACTGCCGGGCAGTGGCCGCCGACGGCGTGCTGCTGGTCACCGGCGAGGCGTCGCAGCTGCCGTGGGCGGACGGTGTGCAGTACGTGGCCCCGTGTCGTGAGGCCGGCGCACTGTGGTTGCCCACCACCCGCCAGCCTGGACAGCCGCTGGATCTCCTCGCGCGTGCGCTGGCGCGCCAGCACGGCGCGCAGCCGTTGCTGCTGCTGGAGCAGCCTGCGCTGCTGCTGTCGCTGAGCCGCCTGCTGCCGCTCGATACGCGCTGGCTGCAGCACCTGCGCCAGCGCTGGGGGCAGGCATGAGCGCCCCCACGGTTGCACCACCATCGTTGCCGCTGCCGCTGCAGCCGTGGCGACAATGGCTGGAAGGATTCGATGCTGAGATCGTCGCGGCGCTGGGCGAGTGGCTGCTGCGCCTGGCCCCGTTGCTGGGCAACGGAAGCGCGCGCGTGCAGGCACCGTCGCCCGAACCCGACGGCCTTGGCGAACTGGCCTCCCGGGGGCAGTACCAGCGTTTGCTGCTGAGCGAGTGGGGTCTGGCCGACCTGGCTCCGGACGAGTTTCTGCGCCGTGCCGCCAATGGCGAACACCTGTTCCTCGCCCCCACGCCGATCCGCCCGCGTAGCGACCCGCGCATGGTGATGGTGTTCGATGCCGGTCCTGCGCAATGGGGCGACGCGCGGTTGGTCCATGTCGCGTTGTGGATCCTGCTCTGGCGGCATGCACAGGCGCAACGCGCGCAGCTGCAGTGGGGGCTGGCGCATCTTCCCGGTGAGCTGCACTCCGTGGAGACGCCGCAGGACCTGCTGAAAATGCTGCGCGGGCGCACCCATGCGGTGGCCGAGTCGTCGCATTGGCTGGCCTGGCACGCGGTGCTGCAGCCGTCATCGCCTCACATTGGGGAGCGCTGGTGCATCGGCGGTGGCCAGGGCGTGTCGGGTGATGCGGGATTCACTCACGCGGCCCGCATCCACACCGGTTGGGACGCACAGCTGCAGGTCCGCATGGGGCCGCGTGCCGCATTGCGTACGCTGGCACTGCCACGCCTGGCGGCCGCACCGGCCGCGCGCCTGCTGGCCGGTGAATTCCTGCATCGACCCGCGCGTGCTGATTCAAGCTCGGCGAAAGGGCGCTTTTCATTGCGGCAGCCGCCGTTGTTCAGCCCCAATGGACGCAGCGTTGCGGTGGCACTGGCGGGGCGCAACGGCGCATTCCAGCTGCGTCTGCCCGAACCGGGGCAGCGCAAGGTATACACCGGCCGCTATCACGAATGGGCCGCGCAGTCGCAGATGCTGGCCGCAACGACCTGGGACAAGGTGTTCGGTGGCATCACCTGCGATGCCGACCACCTGTATTTCTGGAAGCTGCAGGGACAGTCCACCCAGCCGCGGCCGGAACCGGAAGTGTTCACGGTGCGTCCCGGCGTGCCACAGTGGCTGCCCATTGCCCTGCTGTATGCAGGCGGAAAGCGCCATAGCGTGGCGGTCATCGACCATGCCCGCCAACTGCTGGTCTGGCCTGCACCGATACCCGGTGATCCAGCTTCAAAGCGCGGACCGCTGCGTGTGGCCGGCGACGTGCTCGCGCTGCATCAGGCCAATCCGCAGGGGGTGGTGTATGCGCGGGTGGAAGGCATCTACGTCGGCATCCATCAACTGGATAGCCGGGGCAACAGCAGTCCGCGTGCGCGACTGCTGGCGACTGACCGCACCCGCGCGGTGTGGTTCGGTGGCACGCAGCGTGGCAGCGGTTTCCAGACCTGCTGCGTTGAACATCGTGATCTCGACGGTCTGTGCGTACTGACCCTGTATGACGCCGGGTGCGGCCAGGTCGGCTTGGCGAAGCTCCCGGTGGACTGGAAGCGGATCGGCCTGATCCAGGCCGGCAACAACCAAGGGGTCTGGCAGATGCTGGTCCTGCGCGCCGACCGGCGCACCCTGGTCGCGGTGGGAACCGGTATCCAGACCGTAATCCATACCTCCAGCGACGACATCATGGCGGCGTCCGTCTCCGACTGTGGCCGCCGCATAGCCGTCCTCGGTATGGGCGGCGAGTTGCTGGTGCTTGCGCTGGGCACGGACCCCGAGGCGCATACGGTGCTGGCCAGGGTGCGCGGCACAGGAGATGAGCATGCGACCTGAGCAGAATCCCGCGACAGCGACCCTGGCCAACCTGCGGGTGCCGCTGTGGCAGGGCCGGCAGCCGGTGGCAGCGCTCTGGTTCTCCAGCGCGTGGCTGGACCAGGCACAGCGCGAAGCACGCCTGCTGCAGGCGTGGCGCACGGGCAGCCATGCCTGGCGCTTTGCCGACGGCGACCTGCTGTGCCTGCCGGAGCCGATCTGGATGGAGTGCGCGCAGGCCGTGGGGCTTCCGTTGCGCCGTGTGGACGGCGTGCTGCAGGCCGGTCCGCTGACTGCAGAGGAGCGCGCCCAGGTGCCGGCCGCCGATCTGATCCTGGTCGAGGCGGCGCAGGCCCAGCCGCGACGGCTTGCCGAAGGCGAGTCCCTGGACGTGTCGCTGCTGCTGGATGTGTCGCAGCATACGCTGCGCACCACCTATGACTTGAGTGTTCCCGAACCGCCGCCGCTGTTGCCGGAACTGCAGGGAAAGGATGTGCGTCAGCTGCTGGGCAAGGCCATTCCGCCACGCAGCGAGGCCAGCGAGCAGTTCCTGCGCAGCTTGCATGGCCAGCCATCAGCGACACAGGAGGCACCGCTGCAGCGGGTGTCGCGGTGGTGGCGCGATGTCGCGCCGGGCATCGGGCTGTCGGTGCTCTCCTGGGTGGGCAATACCCTGGATCCGGGCAGGACAGGCGGGAGCGCAGGCAGTGCCGGAGGCATCGCACCGCGTCGCAACCCGCATCCGGCTCGTCCCTCCGCCTGGCGCATGGCGCTGGGCCGGCTGGCGATGCTGACCCGTGCCAGCCGGGTGTTTGGCTACCGGCAGGGGGCGCACCTGCGCCGGATGATGGGCATGTTCGAGCGCGGCGATCTGCATGAAGCGCTGCGGCATGCACTGCCGCTGGGCGAGGAGGCGGGCTCGCGCGGGCCGGCATTTGGTACGCCGGGGCGACGCGAATCGCTGACCCTGAGCGGCGCGCGTGGCGCGGGCACGACCATCGCCCTGGACGACGCGCTGATGGACCATCTGCGCACGATGTACCGCGCCGCGTTCGAGCGACTGGACCGCGCCGGTCGCATCGACGAGGCGGTGTTCGTGCTGGCCGAACTGCTGCACGCACGCCAGGAAGCACTGGACTACCTGGTCAAGCACGCGCGCCTTGCGCAGGCGGCCGAACTCGCACTCGGCTGGGATATGCCGCCGGCGATGGTGATCCGGCTGCTGATGCTGGCCGGTGACACCGCGCGCGCGGTGCTGGTGGCGCGGCGCGACAACGCGTTCGCCGATGCGATCGCACTGCTGCAGGCCGACCACCCGCAGCAGGCCGAAGCGCTGCGCACGTTGTGGGCAGTGCTGCGTGCCGATCACGGTGACTGGCTGGGCGCGGTGGAGACGATCTGGCCGCTGCCCAGCCAACGGGGACAGGCGCTGGCCTGGTTGCTGGCCGCCGAGGCGGCCGGCACCGTGCTCTCGGTACGCGCGCTGGTACAACGCGCCACCTTGCTGCCGGAGACGCTGGCCGACCACGCGGCACGCATTGACGCGCTGCTGGAGGTCGACGGTGATGCGCAGCTGCGCCTGGGCATGGCCGACGCCTTGCTCGACATCGGTGCACACAACGCCAGTACCCGCGCGCTCGCGGCGCACCTGTTGCCGGTGTTGGCCTCGGACCGCTCCCGCGGCCGCAGCCACTGGCCGCAGGAGCGCTTCCAGCGGCTGCTGAAGCTGTCTGCCAATGCAGTCCTTCGCGCGGACATGCCCAGCTGGGCGACAACGGCCGATGCGCCGGTGCCGGCACCGCTGGGCAGGAACCCGGTGCTGCTGACGGCCCCGTCGCCGGGCCTGCATTCCCTGCACGATCTGGCCGGACTGCCCGGCGGGCGCTATCTGGTTGCTCTGGGCGAGGCCGGTGCGGTGGTGATCGACGCCCAGGGCCAGGTACAGCAGCGCTTCGCTGTTCCGGCGTTCCGCCTGGTCATGGGCGACAGCGGTGAAGCCGCGCTCGCCGTGGCAACCCGCGAACAGGTTTCACGGGTCGAGCGTCTGGACCTGGCGACGCGCCGGGTGACCGCGCTGGGGACCATCGCCTCGGCTACGTTCGCCCCCACCTTTGACACCACCGGCTGGACGGTGCTGATCGACAACCGGATCCGCACCGTGGATGCCAGCCGGCACGTCAACGACGTGCTCTGGCACGTGGATCTGCCGGGACCGGTGGTGGCGGCAGATTTCTTCGGTGCCAGCGAGGTCTATCTGGTGGCGGCCGGTCATGAAGTTGAAGTGTGGCGCTACCGCCTGCCCGGGCGTCGGCGCAGCGCGCATGAGGCCCTGCAGCCGGTGCCGGACCTGCCTCTGCTGCCCAGCCCGGAAACCGGCGCGTTGCAGCCACGAATCTATCGGGACAGCGCGGGTGACCTGCAGCTCGAGTACGCGCACAACGGCCTGCGCAGGTGCGCCCTGCTGGCGGCGTCAGCGGCGGAGACGCTGACCGGTGACAGCCACTTCCAGGCCTTGGACTGCGGCCTGCTGGTGCACCTGCCAGGCACCGAACACAGCCATAGCGTATTGCTGCGGTACCGCGACGCCGCGGTACTGGCGCGGGTGGAGTGGCCCGGGCCGGCGCAGGTGCGGGCCCGTGAGCAGGCCGGCCTGCTGCTGTTGCACGACCGCCTCGGTCGCTGGGTGCACATCGATACCGACACCGGGGCGACCCACGGCATGCAGCTGCTGCACGTGTAGCAGCGCGACCTGGGTCGCTGCTCTGGTTCACGGTGCCGCCGTATACTGGCGGCATCGTTCAAGGAGTGACGTCATGGCTACGCAGGGTCGGGTCGGGCAGGGGAAGTGGAAGGGAATCATCGCGCTGGCGCTCGCCGCCGGCCTGGCCTTCGGGGTTGCCGGCTGCAAGCGCAACGACAGCGGCCAGCTGCCGGAGGCCTCCGGCAAGCCAATCGCGGCCAAGGCCGAAGCCGTTACCGAGTTCACCCTGCTGCGCGCCTACCCCGACCAGAAGGGCGATGGCCTGTCGCTGGCGCTGGAGTTCTCGCGCCCGCTGGTCGGCACCCAGGACTTCGATGCGCTGGTCCGCTTTGAAGAAAAGGTCGGCACCGAGGACAGCAGCTGGACCCTGTCCGACGATGGCACCACGCTGCGTTACCCGTTCGTGGAGGCGGCCAAGGACTACACCCTGGTCGTCTCGCCCGATCTGCTTGCGGCCGACGGCAGCCGCATCGGCAAGGAACTGAAGCAGAAGGTCTTCACCGGTGAGCTCAAGCCCGCCGCCGGTTTTGCCTCCCAGGGCAGCGTGCTGCCCGCACGCGAAAGCCGCGGCCTGCCGGTGGTCTCGGTCAACGTGCCGGAAGTGGACGTGGAGTTCCTTCGCGTCCGTGAAAAGCAGCTGCCGCAGTTCTTCAGCCAGTACCAGCGCGGCGGACGTCGCGGCAGCTGGGAACTGGACAGCGAGTACGGCGACAAGACCCCGATGTCGCAATTGGCCGAACCGGTTTACGTGAACCGGTTTGTGCTCGGTGGCAAGCAGAACGAGCGCGTGCTCACCTATCTGCCCACCCAGGACATCAAGGAACTGCAGGAACCGGGCATGTACTTCGCGGTGATGAAGCGCACCGGTTCGTTCGACAGCGAGTTCGACACCGCCTTCTTCACCGTCAGCGACATCGGCCTGCACACCCGCGCCTACAAGGACACCCTGTTCGTCCACACCGCCTCGTTGCAGAGCGGGGCGGCACTGAAGAAGATCGACCTGCGCATTCTGGATGCCAAGGGCGAAGTGGTGCTCAAAGGCAGCACCGATGGCAACGGCAACGCGCTGCTCAAGTACACCCTGGATGCCGGCCATGTGCTGATTGCCAGCAGCGGAGCCGATACCACCTTCCTGCCGTTCAACCAGCCGGCGCTGGACCTGAGCGAGTTTGCCGTGGCCGGTCGCGACAACGCCTGGTTCGACGTCTTCGCCTGGTCCGGGCGCGACCTTTACCGTCCCGGTGAAACCGTGCGCGTGTCCGCACTGCTGCGTGACAACGACGGCAAGCCGGTCAAGCCGCAGCCGGTGTATCTCCGCCTGAAGCAGCCCGACGGCAAGACGTTCCGTGAAACCCGCCTGCAGCCCGGCGAACAGGGCTACCTGAGCTTTGAACAGACCATTCCGGTCGATGCTCCCACCGGCCGTTGGCAGGTGGAGTTCCGCAGCAACCCGGCCAGCAAGGAGGCCATCCAGGGCATGACCCTGCGCATCGAGGAGTTCCTGCCCGAGCGCATGAAGCTGGATCTGGACAGCCCGCAGAAGACCCTCAAACCCGGCGAGCCGCTCAAGCTGCAGGCCGATGCCGCCTATCTGTATGGTGCACCGGCTGACGGCAACCGGTTCACCGCACGTCTGGCGGTGACGGCCGAGACGTCCCCGGTCGAGTCGCTGCCGGGTTACTTCTTCGGCGATGTCACCATGGAGCTGCCGCGCGAGGCGCGCGATGTGATCGACACCGAGTTCCCGGCCGACGGCAAGCTGCGCCAGGACGTGGCGCTGCCGGCTGAAGTCAAGGCTACGGCACCTGTCGCTGTGGTGCTGTCTGGCAGCGTGTATGAAACCGGTGGACGCACCGTCAGCCGTACCCTGAAGCGGGTGATGTGGCCGGCCCCGGTGCTGGTCGGTGTGCGTCCGTTGTTCGATCACAATGACGGGGCCGACGCCAACAGCAACGCCCGCTTCGAGATCCTGCGTGTGGATGCGGCCGGCAAGGCCCATCCGGGCAAGGGCCTGAAGGTGACCCTGGTGCGCGAGCTGCGCGACTACCACTGGACCTTCAACGAGAACCGCTGGGACTACGACTTCACCCGTCGCTTCGAGAACAAGGAAACCCGTACGCTCGACGCCGGCAGTGCGGCCGTCGGCATCGACTTTCCGGTGGAGTGGGGCGAGTACCGGCTGGAAGTGTTCGACCCGGCGACCGGGTTGACCAGTCGCTATCCCTTCCACGCCGGCTGGAGCTGGAACGACGACAACCGCGGCCTGGATGCCCGTCCTGACAAGGTCAAGCTGAGCCTGGACAAGACCGGTTACAAGGCCGGCGACACCGTGCGCGTCACGGTCACCCCGCCGCATGCCGGCAAGGGCGTGATCATGGTCGAGAGCGACAAGATGCTCTACGTCCAGGAAATCGACGCCAAGCCGGGCAGCACCTTCGACCTGCCGGTCACCGCCGACTGGGAACGCCACGACGTCTACATCACCGCGCTGGTGTTCCGTGGCGGCAGTGCACCCAGCAAGATCACGCCGGCCCGTGCCGTGGGCGTGGTCCACGTGCCGATGGACCGCAAGGCGCGCAGCGTGGCGGTGGGCTTGTCCGCACCGAAGCAGATGCGCCCCGAGCAGACCCTGCCGGTCACGGTGAGCGCGCCGCAGCTGGCCGGCAAGGTGGCACACGTCACGGTGTCGGCGGTGGATGTGGGCATTCTCAACATCACCCGCTTCGCGGTGCCGGATCCGGCAGCGCACTTCTTCGCACAGCGCCGCCTGGGTGTGGATGCCTATGACATCTACAGCCGCGTGATTGAAAGCTTCGACGGCAGCAGCGGCAAGCTCAAGTTCGGTGGCGACATGGCCCTGGCCGCGCTGCCGCAGGCCAAGCGTCCCACCGCACGCGTGCAGACCGTGGACCTGTTCGCCGGCCCGGTGAAGCTCGACGCCAAGGGCAATGCCCGGGTCAACCTGAAGGTGCCCGACTTCAACGGCACGCTGCGGGTTTCCGCGGTGGTGTATTCGGACGACCAATACGGCAAGCGCGACATGGAAACCGTGGTGCGCGCGCCGATCCTGGCCGAAGCCAGCATGCCGCGCGTGCTCGCACCGGGCGACCGCAGCACGGTCACGCTGGACGTGCAGAACTTCACCGGCAAGCCGGGTGAGTTCAAGGTGCAGGTCGACGGCGCCGGTCCGATCACGCTGGGCGAGGGCAGCCGCACGCTGAAGTTGAACGCCGATGCCAAGCAGACGCTGAGCTTCCCGCTGGGCGCGCGTGAGGGCTATACCGTGGCCGAGGTGCGGGTGCGCGTGGACGACAACGGCTTCAAGGTGGACCGTCGCTATGACCTGCCGGTGCGTGCCGCGTGGCCGCAGGTGCTGCGCGCGCAGACCCGTACGCTGGATCCGCTGACGGCGGTCAGCATGGACGCCTCATTGGCCGATGGCCTGATGCAGGACTCGGTCAACGCCCGCATGCTGGTCAGCGCGCTGCCGCCGATTCCGTTCGCCAGTGCGCTGGAAGGTGCCTTGCGCTATCCCTACGGCTGCGCCGAGCAGACCACCAGCAAGGGTTATGCCGCGCTGATGCTGGACGAAGCCACCGCAACCATGCTCGGTGCCGGTGGACTGGACGCCAAGCAGCGCCGTGAACGCATGGAGGGCGCGTTTGGTCGGCTGGCCTCGATGCAGGTGGCCAATGGCAATTTCTCGATGTGGGGTGACGACGGCTACGTCAATCCGGCGCTGACCCCGTACATCGCCGAGTTCCTGCTCGACGCCAAGGACGCCGGCTTCGCCGTGCAGGATGCCGTGCTGCAGAAGGCGCTCAATCGCCTGAGCGAAGACCTGCTGGCCGGCGGCAACCAGTTCTACGGCGAAGACCGCCGCGAGAACCTCAAGTTCGCCAACCAGGCGTACGCCGGCTACGTGCTGGCCCGGGTCAACCGTGCTCCGCTGGGTACCCTGCGCGCGCTGTACGACAACGAACGCAGCAAGGCGCTGACCGGCCTGTCGCTGGTGCACCTGGGGATCGCCCTGTCGCTGCAGGGTGACCACAAGCGCGGCGACGCCGCCATTGCCGCCGGCTTTGCCAAGCCCAGCAGCGAGCGCCCGCAGTACTTCGGTGACTACGGCAGCGCGGTGCGCGACGACGCGCTGATGATCGCCCTGCTGCACGAACGCAAGCTGGCCAAGCCCGCCTACGACGCACGTGCGGTGGACCTGGGACGTGCGCTGGATGCCCGCCGCAACAACGGCTGGATGTGGCTGAGCACCCAGGAACAGGTCGCGCTGGCGCGGCTGGGCAAGGCACTGGCGGCCAACCAGAAGAAGCAGGTCTCCGGCGAGCTGGCCGTAGGCGGCGAAGTGGAAGCGATTGCCGCGCGCCGACTGTTCGGACGCGGTTTCGACTACGCCGCGCTGGCCAAAGGGGTGCGCTTCACCCCGCAGGGCGAGCCGCCGATGTTCGCCAGCCTCGAAGTGGCCGGCATTCCGCGCACCGCGCCGGAGCCGGACAGCCGCCATCTGGGCGTTGAGCGCAGTTGGTACACCACCGACGGCAAGCCGTGGACCCCGCGTCCGCTGAAGGAAGGTGAAACCCTGATCGTGCGGGTCAACATCACCCCCAACCTGGACATGCCCGACGCACTGCTCACCGACCTGCTGCCGGCCGGTCTGGAGATCGAGAACCTCAACCTCGGCGACGCCAAGCAGTGGGCCGACGTGGTGGTGGACGGTCTGCGCATCAGCGAGCGTGGTGAAGCGGCCACCCTGCGCCATGAGGAGTTCCGCGACGACCGCTACGTGGCCGCGCTGAAGCTGACGCGGGGCAGCACCGCCAAGGTGTTCTATCTGGTGCGTGCGGTCACTCCGGGTACCTACACCGTGCCGCCGCCGCTGGTGGAGGACATGTACCGTCCCGACCTGCGCGGGGTGGGGCGCAGCAATCCGACCACGATCACCGTGGTGGAGCCCTGATTGAGCCGGTACCGCTGGCTGTGGCGGGGCCTGCGCTGGGGCACCGCCACCTTGCTGGCGGTGCTGCTGGTGCTGGACCTGGCGTTCCCGCCGCCGTTGCCGAAGCAACGCGACACCAGCACCCTGGTGGTCGCGCGTGATGGAACTCCGCTACGCGCCTTCGCCGATGCCGATGGCGTATGGCGCTATCCCGCCTCGCTGCAGAGCGTTTCGCCGCTGTACCTGCAGGCGTTGCTGAACTACGAGGATCGCTGGTTCTGGCGGCACCCGGGCGTCAACCCCTGGGCGCTGCTGCGTGCGGGCAAGCAGTGGCTGGGCAGTGGCCGCATCGTGTCCGGCGGCTCCACGCTGACCATGCAGGTCGCACGCATCCTCGACCCGCACACGCGCACGCCGTGGGGCAAGGCCAAGCAGCTGCTGCGCGCGATGCAGCTGGAACTGCACCTGAGCAAGGCCCAGATCCTGGCCCTGTATCTGGAACGCGCACCCTACGGCGGCACGATCGAAGGTGTTGAAGCGGCCAGCTGGGCCTACCTCGGCAAGCCGGCCGCGCAACTCTCACATGCCGAGGCGGCCTTGCTGGCCGTGCTGCCACAGTCGCCCAGTCGCCTGCGCCCGGACCGCCATCCGGAGGCGGCGCAGGTGGCCCGTGACAAGGTGCTCGAACGCATGGTCGCGCTCGGCGTGTGGTCGCGCGAGGAGGTCGACGATGCGCGCATGGAAGCGGTGGTCACCCGCGCGCTGCAGCCGCCGCTGCATGCCGCACTGCTCGCCCAGCGCCTGCGTGCGGCCGAGCCGCGTGCGGCGCGCATTGAAAGCACGCTCGACATCGGCCTGCAGCGTACGCTCGAAGAACGTGTCAGCTCCTACTTCTCGCAGCTTCCCGAACGCACCTCCGCCGCGCTGCTGGTGGTCGACAACCGCACCCTCGAAGCACGCGCATACGTGGGCTCGGTGGCCTTCGGCGACAAGCAGCGGCTCGGCCACGTCGACATGGTGCAGGCGTGGCGTTCGCCTGGCTCCACGCTCAAGCCGTTCCTGTACGGCATGGCGCTGGACGATGGTCTGATCCATTCCGAAAGCCTGATGGTGGACGCACCGCAGAGCTTTGGGGGTTACCGCCCCGGCAACTTCGATGCCGCGTTCAACGGCCCGGTCAGCGCCGCTACCGCGCTGCGGCTGTCGCTCAATGTGCCGGCAGTGGACCTGCTGGATCGGGTAGGTCCGGCGCGTTTTGCCGCGCGTCTGTCCCATGCCGGCATCAACCTGCGCTTTCCGCATGGCAGTGCACCCAATCTGTCGCTCATTCTCGGTGGTACCGGCGCGCGCCTGGAAGACCTGGTCGGCAGTTTTGCCGCCTTCAACCGCAACGGCATTGCCGGACGCGTGCGGTATCGCCCGGACGACGCGGTGATCGAGCGGCGGTTGATGTCGCCGGGTGCGGCCTGGATCACCCGCGAGGTGCTCGAGTCCAATCCGCGACCTGGCTATGGCAGCGGGACCTTCGATGTCACCGGTCGCCCGCGCGTGGCGTGGAAAACCGGCACCAGCTACGGCTACCGCGATGCCTGGGCGATTGGCAGCACCCGCCATTACACCGTGGGTGTGTGGGTGGGGCGGCCGGACGGCACGCCATTGCCGGGTCAGTACGGTGCAGTGACCGCGCTGCCATTGATGTTCGAAGTGGTGGACAGCCTGCCGCGCCAGCCCGGCGATGCCAGCGCTGCGCCGCTGCCCGCCAGCGTCAGCAGCGAAACCATCTGCTGGCCGACCGGCGAGCGCGAGCAGGATGTGCCGCCGGCACTCTGCCAGCGTCGCCTGGACGCCTATGTGCTGGATGGCGCGGTGCCACCGACGTTCGCCGAACGCGATGCCCGCCTGTGGCAGGCCGGCCGCCAGCGCTTCCAGGTGGACGCGCGCAGTGGCCTGCGCCTGTCGCCGGAGTGCACGCTGCCGCACGAGTCACAGAGTCGCGAGATCGCGCGCTGGCCGGCGCGGGTATCGCCGTGGTTGCCGCTGGCCCTGCGCCGCGCCTCGCAGCTGCCGGCGTTGTCGCCGGATTGCCGCGACGAAGGAGCGGTCGGTACCGGCACCCTGCACATCGAGGGATTGAATGACCGCGCCACGCTGGCGCGTGCACCCAACGCCGAACATGGCGTGCGCCTGCAGCTGCGTGCGCTGGGCACCGAACAGAGCGTGGATTGGCTGCTGGATGATCGCTGGATTGCGCGCACGGAAGGCGCACGTCTGCTGCAGCGGGACTTCGACGAGGCCGGCGAGCATACGCTCACCGCGCTGGCCAGCGACGGCGCGTGGACCCAGGTGCGGTTCCGGATACTGCGTTGAGGCGTGCCGACCAACGGTCGGCACCTACCGGTCAGGCTGGCAGGTGCGCCAATACATACTCCGCCGACGACACCTCGAACTTGCCCGGCTCCTCGATCCACGCCCCCCGGACCACGCCGTTCTCCACATACAGGGCGAACCGCCGCGAGCGCACGCCCATCCCGGAACTGCTGGCATCCATCTCCAGGCCCAGGGCACGGGTGAAGTCACCATTGCCGTCGGACAGCATCTGCAACCCGTCGGGCACATGCTGGCTTTCGCCCCAGGCCTTCATCACGAACGGGTCGTTCACCGCCATGCAGAACACGTCGATGCCGCGCGAACGGAACTGTTCGAAGTGTTCGACGAAGCCGGGCAGATGGCGCGCCGAACAGGTCGGGGTGAATGCGCCGGGCACCGCGAACAGTACCGCTTTGCGCCCGTCGAACAGCGCATGGGTATCCAGCGTTTCCATGCCCTCGCGGATGCGCTTGAGGGTCACTTCAGGAATCGCGTCGCCTACGTGGATGGTCATGGGGGCTCCAGTAACACGGTCAGGGCAGGGCACAGGTGCAGCGTAGCCCATGCCCTCGGCTGCCGCATGGCGCTGGGTCATGTTTCGATCACGGCGCAAGCGCCTGCACCCGCTAGAATTGACTGAACAGCCCCCGCCGGCGCGGGTGGCCGACCCTATTCGAGGTGTTTTTCAATGGAATTCAAGGATTACTACGCCACGCTCGGGGTGGAACCCAGCGCAGGCGATGCCGAAATCAAGACCGCCTACCGCCGGCTGGCGCGCAAGTACCATCCCGACGTCAGCAAAGAGGCCGGCGCGGAAGAGAAGTTCAAGGCGGTCAACGAGGCGTATGAAGCCCTGCGCGATCCGCAGAAGCGCGCCGCTTACGATCAGCTCAAGGCCCAGGGCTACCGACCGGGCGAGGAGTTCCACACGCCGCCGGGCTACGGTGGCGGCCAGGGCTTCGATTTCGAGGAGGTGTTCGGCGGCGGAGCCGGTGGTGGCGGCTTCAGCGACTTCTTCGAAAGCCTGTTCGCGCGCCAGCGCGGCGGAGCCGGCCGCGCCAGCGGCTTTGGCGGTGCCAGCGCGGGCCCGCAGCCGACCCGCGACACCCGGGCCAAGCTGTCGGTGCCGCTGGAAGCGGCCTACAACGGCGACAGCCTGCGCATTACCGTCAACGGCAAGCAGCTGGACGTGCGCGTGCCCAAGGGCATCCGTCCCGGCCAGGTCATCCGCTTGAGCGGGCAGGGCACCAACGGCGGCAACCTGCTGCTGGAAGTGGAATATGCCGCGCATCCGCAGTTCGAGGTCGACGGCCGCAACATCCTGTACACCCTGGACGTCACCCCGTGGCAGGCCGCGCTGGGTACCAGCATCAGTGTCCCCACCCTGGGCGGTGCGGTCGAACTGAAGGTGCCGGCCGGCTCAGATGCCGGACGCAAGCTGCGCCTGCGCGGACGCGGCCTGCCGGGCAACCCGGATGGCGATCAGATCGTGGAAATCGAAATCGTGGCCCCGGTGCCCACCGATGACGCGCAGAAGAAGGCGTATCGGAATCTGGCCAAGGCCTTCGGCGAAACCGTGTGACGTTTGCGTACCGACCAACGGTCGGTACCTACCGGTGGGGGGCCCCCCGAGGTTGGGGCCCCGCAAAAACACCCCCAAAAACACCC
>NZ_JASCOZ010000105.1 GCF_029960115.1 Stenotrophomonas sp. PS02289 | reverse complement strand
TTATACGACCCCGCCGGCTGGTCGCCCGGGGGGGGGGAGGCCCCCCACCCCCCCCCCCCCCGCCCCACTGGAGACGCCTGCTGCCCCCTGCCCTGAGACAGTGGCGGAGAGGAAGCCGTTGTAACGTTCCACCTGCTGCTCGCCCACCGTCCACCGCGTACGAGCAAACGCCGAGAAGGGAACCGACTGCCCCTGGCTGCCGATCACCCGAAGGTCGCTGACATCCTCGGCGCGCATGCGCTGCGCGGCATCCGCCTGTACGAATACCCGCAGCACGTTGCCCTGGCGGACAAAGTCATTCACGTATGCCGACCCGAACAGAATCCCCAATGCCTGGTTGGCCTGGCTCAGCGGCACCCCGAGCGCCCGCGCCTGGGTGCGGTCGATATCCACGAACAACTGTGGGGCGCGTGGCATGCCCTCGGGGCGAACGCCAGCCAGCAACGGACTGGCTGCCGCCTGCGCGGTCATCGTCATCGCCGCAGCGGTCAACCCGCTGCTGCCGACTCCGGCGCGATCCTCCAGCTTCATGCTGAAACCCGATGCATTTCCCAGTGCCTGGATCGCCGGTGGATTGAGCGCGAACACCTGGGCTTGTGGAATCTGCGAGAACGCGGCGTTCATCCGTTGCGCGAGCGCCATTGCGCCCTGCTCGCGGCCACCGCGCTCGGCCCACGGATGCAGGTCGACGAACGACATGCCCACCGCCTGGCCCTGGCCAAAAAAGCTGAAGCCAACCACCGTGGCCACATTGCGCACCTCCGGCTGCCGTCTGAGGATCGCTTCGGCCTGCTCGGCAGCGGCACGGGTGCGTGCCATGGTGGCCCCGGGTGCGGCGTTATAGGCCACGAACAGGTAGCCCTGATCTTCATCTGGCAGAAAGCCACCTGGAAGCCGCAGATACAACAGCGCGGTCAACACCACCACGATCACGAACACCGCGATCCACAGCCACGGCCGCAGCAGCATCCGCCCCACGCCAGCGGCGTAGCCACGGCTGCTGCGCTCCAGGCCGTTGTTGATGGACGCAAACAGACGCTGCACAACGCCATTGCGCCCGGTGTCGCTGCGCGGCCGGAGCATCGCCGCGCAGATCGCCGGTGCCAGGGTCAGCGACAGTACCGTCGAGACCACCAGTGACACGCTCAGGGTCACCGCGAATTGCCGGTAGATGCCGCCGGCCGAACCCGGAAAGAACCCCATCGGAATGAACACCGCCAGCAGTACCAGGGTGGTGGCGATGATCGCCCCGCTCAGCTGGCCCATGGCCTTGGCGGTCGCATCCGGTGCGGGAAGATCTTCCTCGCGCATGATCCGTTCCACGTTCTCGACGATCACAATCGCGTCGTCGTTGAGGATGCCAATCGCCACCACCATCGCAAACAGCGACAGCAGGTTGATGGACACGCCCAGCGCCAGCAGACCGACACAGGCCCCCAGCAGCGAAATCGGCACCACCAGCGTCGGCAGGAACATCGCCCGCCAGCTCTGCAGGAACAGCAGCACCACCACCGACACCAGCAGCATCGACTGGACCATGGTCAGGGCGACGCCGCGTACCGATTCGGTGATGAAGGGCGTGGTGTCGAACGGGGTTACCCAGACCATGCCCTCGGGAAAGCTGGTCTCCAACTGCTGCAGGCGCTCGCGCACGGCGGTCGCGGCGGCAAGGGCATTGGCGCCGGATGCCAACGACACCGCGAGGCCGGCGGTGGGACGGCCATTGAGACTGAGGTTGAACGCATAGGTATCCTGCCCCAGTTCGACCCGGGCGACGTCGCCCACGCGCACGGTAGCCGCACCTGGCGTGGCGCGCAGGATCACCTGGCGGAACTGTTCGGGCGTGCTGAAGCGGCCGCGCAGCACGATCTGCGCAGTGGTTTCGGTCTCGGCCGTGGTCGGCTGCAAGCCGAGTCCACCACCGGCGGTCTGGGCATTCTGCTCACGGATCGCAGCCATCACCTCGCCCGGCGCGATGCCGTAGCTCAGCAGTTTCTCGCGGTCCAGCCAGATCCGCATGGCATAGCTGGAGCCAAACAGGGAAACGTCTCCTACGCCATGCAGGCGACGCAGTTCATCGGCGACGTTGTTGGCAGCGAAGTCCCCGAGCTCCAGCGCCGAGTACTGGTCACCCTCGGACTGCAGCGCAATCAGCATCAGGAACCCATTGCTGGCCTGGGTGACACGCACCCCCATCTGCCGCACTTCGTCAGGCAGACGCGGCTCCACCCGTGCCAGGCGATCCTGTAGCTGCGCGCGTGCCACGTCCAGGTCGGTACCACTGCGATAGGTGACCCGGATCTGCGCGGTGCCGTTGGCACGGCTGGTGGAGGACATGAACAGAAAGTCGTCCACTCCATTGAGTTCATTCTCGATCACCGACGTTACGGTGCGGTCCAAGGTCTGCGCGTCTGCGCCGACGAAGGTGGCCGAAATACTCAATGACGGAGGGGCCACATCGGGGTACTGCTCCACCGGCAACCGGCTCAGCGCAATCGCACCGAACAGAATCGCAAACACGGCAATCACCCAGGCCAACACCGGGCGGTCGACGAAATAGCGGTTCATCGCGGCGCATCCTTGGGCTTCGCCACGCTGACCGGTTGCCCCGGCTGGATCTTGTGCCAGCCATCCACGATCACCCGCTCCCCGGGCTTCAGCCCCGACTGCACCACCCACCGCCCGCCTGACTGCCCGGCCAGCATCACCGGCCGTCGCATCGCGATGCCCTCGTCGTTGACGACCATCACGCTGGATTCGTCTTCGCCCATCTGGACGGCACGCTCCGGCAGGCTGATCCCATTCGGCACCATGCCCACGCTCAGGATGCCGCGTACAAACTGGCCCGGCAGCAGACGCCCATCGCCATTGGGCAGGCGTGCACGCAGCGTGCGACTGCCGGTGGCCGGATCGATCGCGGTTTCGCTGAAGTCCAGTACCCCCGGGGTGGACACAGGTGAGCCGTCATCCAGCAGTACCGTCACCGGCACCTTGCGGTCATCGGCCAGCACCACGCGTCCCGCTGCAATTCCCCGCTCCAGTTCGTTCATGGCGATATGCGAGGGATTGAAGATCACGAAGACCGGATCGAGCTGGTCGATCCGGGTCAGCAGCGTGGCCCCGGCGGCGCTGACCAGCGCCCCCTCGCTGACCTGCGCCCGACCGGCACGCCCGGCGATGGGCGCACGCACAGTGGCGTGGTCCAGCTGCAGGGTGGCCCGGTCGACGGCCGCCTGCGCCTCCAGGAGTGCCGCATCCGCCTGCCGGAACGACGCCTGCGCCGACTCGTACTCCTGCACGCTGACTGCCTTGCGCTGCACCAGCGCTGACAACCGCGAGCGCAGTGCGGCCGTCTGCGCACGTGCGGCCTTGGCCGAGGCCAACGAGGCACGCGCCTGTTGCAGCCGTGCCTGCAGGTCGCGCGGGTCGATACGGAAGAGCGGTGCATTGGCGGCAACGTCGGTACCGTCCACATACAGCTGGCGCTCGACGATGCCGTCGGCGCGCGCACGCACTTCGGCCGAACGCGCCGCCTCAACCCGGCCGGGCAGCTCAACCAGATTGGGCACGGCCTGCGCGGTCACGGTTTCAACGTCCACCCGCACAGGGGGGCGCTGACCGGCGGCTGGCCCGTCCTCACGTCCGCAACCGGCCAGCGCCACGGTCAACACGATCCACCACGGCCAGCTGCCTGCCCTGGATCGACGGATACCCATCGCAGGCACCTCCGCGCTGTTAGAAGGCCACTGCGTCGCGGATCAACGGGCAGGTCATGCAGTGCCCGCCGCCACGCCCGCGCCCAAGTTCGGCACCGACAATGCTGATCACCTCGATGCCTTCCTTGCGCAGGCCGGTGTTGGTGGCGGTACTGCGGTCGTACGCCACCACGACGCCTGGCGACATCGCCACCAGGTTGTTGCCGCTGTCCCACTGCGAGCGCTCCGCGGCATAGCGGTCGCCACCGGATTCGACAATGCGCAGCTTCTTGAAGCCGAGCGCCTGGGCAACCACATCATTGAAGTGGCCCTTCTCGAACACGATCTCAAAGCCCGGCTCCTTGTCGCTGGGGTACAGCGAGACCGGATGGATCTGGTCGACAATGCCGGGGAACACCGTGACCACGTCACGGTCGGCGAAGGTGAACACCGTGTCCAGGTGCATCGCCGAGCGCAGTTTTGGCATGACCGCGACGATGATCCGGGTCGCTGCCTTGCTCTTGAACAGCGACTGCGCCAGCTGGGTGATGGCAGTGCGCGAGGTGCGTTCGCTCATGCCGATCAACACGATGCCGTTGCCGGCAATCAGCACGTCTCCGCCTTCCAGAGTGGCATTGCCATGGTCGACGGTGGGGTCACCGAACCAGATCGGGAAATCCGCCGAGGCGAAATCCGGGTGGAACTTGTAGATCGACGTGGTGAGAATGGTCTCTTCGTGCCGCGCCGGCCAGTACAGGGGATTCAGGGTTACACCCTGGTATATCCAGCAGGTGGTGTCGCGGGTGTACAGCGTGTTCGGCAGCGGTGGCAGCAGGTAGCCCACCAGGTCGGGCACCTCGCGCACGGCCTGCAGCGTGGGTCCACTGAAATCCTCGGGCAGGTCAACCACGCTGAGACCGCCGATCAGCACTTCGGCCAGCCTCCGCGCGGGCAAGCCCTGCAGGTAGGAGCGGACCTCGGACATGAACTCCACGCCCACTTCATTGGCGTTGATCTGATGGTCCAGGATCCAGTTGCGCGCTTCCTCGATCTCGACAGTCTCAGCGAGAAGGTTGTGCATCTCCACTACCTCCACACCGCGATCACGCATCTTCGACATGAAATCGAAATGGTCACGCTTGGCGTTGTCGACCCAGATCACATCGTCAAACAGCAGTTCGTCCTTGTTGCGCGGTGTCAGTCGCATGTGCGCCAGCCCGGGCGCGCACACCATCACTTTGCGCAAGGTTCCAACTTCGGAGTGGACGCCATAAACAGGGGCGTTGGACATGGGAGCTTCTCCGCGACGGTAGATGAATTGATCCTAGCCGCCGAAGACACGCATGCGACCGCACGTACGTAGAAAGCAGTAGAAATACCGAGAGAGGCTGCCGAAAACACTGAATGCGAGCGTGCACATCGACGCGCATACTGCGCTCACACGCTGACACCGTCCGCGCCCGACGCACCCGTTTCCCTGTTGTTGGAGACCCATCATGAAGCTTCGGTTGCTTACCGTTCCCGCCCTGCTCGTATCCGCCCTGCTGGCCGGGGCCTGCTCCACCCACACGACACCCAGCACCTTCAACCGCTCCGAGGTGGGGCGCGCCCAGGCGGTGGAATGGGGCACCATCCAAGCCATTCGTGATGTCCAGATCCAGAACGATTCGCGCGGTGTCGCCACGGTCACCGGTGCGGCCATCGGCGGTATCGCCGGCAGCACGCTGGGAGGCGGACGTCGCGCCAACGCCGTGGGTGCCATCGCCGGTGCCGCTGCAGGCGGTGCGGCCGGCAATGCGTTGTCGCGCTCTGCCCGCAACGGCGTCGAGATCACCGTGCAGCTGGAGAATGGCCGTACTGTCGCGGTTGCGCAGGATGGCAGCTCCGCCGACTATCGTGTCGGCGACCGCGTCCGCGTCTCCAGCGATGGCGTCACCACCCGGGTCAGCCGCTGAAGACCCATGCGCGCCTTCCTGCTCCCGATGGCGGTGGTGGCCGGCGCACTCGCGCTGGGCGGGTGCGCCACCTCGCCGTCGATGACCACCGACGAGCGGATTGCCCTGTACTTCCAGCACGCCGGCCCACCCGTGCCTTCGTTCCGTCTGACCCGCTTTGTGCGCCAGACCCAGTGGACACCGCTGGGTGATCGCGCCCTGGCGGTCTGGACGAGCCAAAGCCGCGGGCACCTGCTGCAGCTGCGTGGACGCTGCCCCGGCCTGGCCATTGCACACACCGTGCAGATCAGCAACTCATTCGGCACCGTCAATGCGCGCTGGGACAGCGTCACGCCGCGCACCGTCAGTGTGGCCATGCCGCAGTCCTGCCGCATCGTGCAGATCCGGCCGCTGGACGGCACCGGCCTGCGCGATGCGCGGCGCGAGATGCGCGCCACCGTCTACGCGGACCGTCCGGCGGATGTGGTCGAAGACAACGGACCGGATGTCAGTGACCGTCCCGGCGACTACCTGCCCACCCAGGAGCCGTGATGGGGGCGGTGCGCCGCATTCTGGCCCGCTCCATGTCCCGCAGCCTGTTCGATGCGCGCTGGATCATGGCTCCGTTCTACTTCGGCCTGGTGGTGGCCCTGTTGCTGCTGCTGTGGGTGTTCCTGCGTGAGCTGGTCGAGCATCTGCTGCGAATCGCCTCGTTGGGTCCGGTGGATGCGGTGCTGCTTGCGCTCGCCCTGATCGACCTGTCGCTGGTGGCCAACCTGCTGCTGATCGTGATTCTGGCCGGATACGAGAACTTCGTGGCCCGCATCGAATCCGGCCATGAACGTCGCCCGGCCTGGATGGGCACGGTAGATTTCGCCGGCATGAAGATGAAGCTGATGGGCTCGATCACTGCCATCTCAGCCATCGCGCTGCTGCGCATCTTCATGAAGCTGGAGGAAGGCAAGCCGGTCGACCCGGACGTGCTGCGCTGGATGGCGATCCTGCATTGCGTCCTGCTGCTCTCCGCCGTGGTGTTGGCGGTGACCGACCGCCTGGCGCGCGGCCCGGTGCCGCGTATCGATGCAGCGGATGACCCTCAACCACCCCCTCGAGCCTGATCGATCTGCGCCAGCCGCCGCGCATCCAGGCGTCGTTGCAGCTGCGCCACGGTATCGGCGTCCATGTCTTCCAGCCCCAGAACGGACTGCCAACCAAGCACGTAATGCGCCGGCGCGAACACATGTCCATACCCCATCGGGGTGCGGTCGGCCAGCAGCATGTCCAAGGCCAGCTGCAGCATGCTGACCAAGGGATACCAGCGCACCGCGCCGGCCACATCGGGGGCCCGCGGGCCCTCCATCCAGTCCGGCGCGCGCCATGCATCCTCGGGACGGAAGAAGGTGATGGCGTCGCTGCCATATTGCAGATACACCACCCGCATCCTTCCCCAGGGTGCCGTCAGTGGAACCGGGCTGCCCTGCTGGTTCATGAAACGCACACTGCGGCTGTCACGGAACACTGGACGCCACTCCGGCGTACCGGGGACACGCGCATCGGTGACCTGCCGCCAGTAGCGGGTGGCAAACGGGGGGCCGCTCCACAGCGCGCCGTCGATGGGCGTGTCGATCATGTCGAACAGGTTGACCGAACGCTCCGAATTCATTGCCCCCAGGCTCAGACCATGCACGAACAGACGCGGGCGGCGCTGCTCGGGCAACGTGCGCCAGTAACCGTAGACCTCGGCGAACAGCGCCTGCGCACTTTCCTGTCCGTATTCGGGTTCGACCAGCAGCGACAGTGGGCTGGAGAGGTACGAGTACTGCACCGCCACGCTGGCCACGTCACCGCGGAGCAGCACTTCCAGGCTGTCCACGGCGGCGGGGTCGACCCAGCCGGTACCGGTCGGGGTGATCACCACCAGCACGCTGCGCTCAAACCCGCCTTGTCGCTGCAGCTCGCGCAGCGCCAGCCGCGCACGCGCCGCGGCCGTGTCTGCTGCCGGCAACCCGACGTACACCCGCAGCGGCCGCAGTGCAGGCTTGCCGGTCAATGCGGTGATCTCTTCAGCACCCGGACCACTGCTGGCGTAGTCTCGCCCGGCCCGGCCCATCTGCTCCCAGCTCACCCACGAACCGGGCCCTCCGGTGCTGTTGAGTGTCGTGGGCGGCTGCTGCTCCGGTGGGATCAACGCATCGGCCTGACGAAACGACGCATCGGCCAGATGCAGCGCACCGCGCAGCAGCACGCCGTTGGCCAGGAATACAAACAGCACCACCGCCACCCCGACACCGAGCAGGCCTGCCACCGGTGCCGGCAGCCGTCGTCGCGCCGCAGCGCCGACGCGCCGCGCCACCCAGAGAAACGCACGCCCGATCGCCAGCAGTGCCGCAAACGTCAGCAGCGCGATCAGCAACAGTCGCAGCGAGTAAGACTGCTCCATCGGAGCCAACCCCGTTACCGCCCGCACCGCGTCCTGCCACGGCCGTACCCACCAGACCAGCATCGCGCAGATCGCCAGGCATACTGCCGGTAGCCAGCGCAGCCAACGATGCAGCCGCCCTTGCCCGGCCTCCGGCAACTGCAGCACCCGCCATGCCGCGGACAGCGCGACACCCAGCAGGTACCCGACCCCGAAACAGAAGCCACTGAGCAGCCCTTGGGCGATGTACCCGCGCGGCACCAGACTCGGGGTCAGTGACGCCATGAAACACAGCGCGCCGATGACCTCGCCGGTGCGGCACAACGGGCCGCGCCAGGGCACCGCCCAGCGTCGCAGCCACCGCTGTGTCCGGGCCAGCGGTGCCGTCATCACAATCGCAGCCTGCCCGTGCCCAACGCCAACAGCGCGCTGACCGCCATCGCGGCGAGCAGGCCGAGCACCACGGCTTCGCCACGCCCGAACGCCACCCCACGGTGCCGCTGCCATGCCCAGAACAACACCGCGCCCGGCAGGTACAGCAGGCTCGACAACAGCAGATAGCGGCTACCGCCCGCCAGCAGCATCGCCGCGGTATACACGCTGGCGGCTCCGGCAATCCAGCGCATCGTCGCTGCGGGCGCGGCATCGCCACCGCCGTGCCCGGCCAGCGCAAGCTTCAGCTGATACGCCGCCACCAGGAAATACGGCACCAGCGTCATCGCACTGGTCATCATCAGCGCCAGGGTAAAGGCGTACTCGGCGAACCAGCTCACCAGCAGGAACACCTGGATGACGGCATTGGTCAGCCATAGCGCGGTGCTGGGGACCCCGGCCTTGTTCTCACCCGCCAGCGCCCGCGGCATCGCGTCGTTGAGCGCGGCCGAATGCAGTACTTCGGCCGCCAGCAGCGACCAGGACAGATAGTTGCCCAGCACCGACACCAGCAGCCCGACACTGATGAACACCGCGCCCCAGCGGCCGGCGACCGCCTCCATGACCCCGGCCATCGACGGATTGCGCAGCGCCGCCAGGTCCGGTCGCAGCAGGATGCCGTAGGACAACACCGTCACCATCACCAGCAGGCACAGGACGCCCAGAAACCCGGCCACGGTGGCAATACCCACATCCGCGCGGCGGCGGGCATAGCGCGAGTAGACGCTGGCCCCTTCGATGCCCACGAACACGAACACGGTCAGCAACAGCGTTCCGCGCACCTGCCGCAGCAACGTGTCCGCGCCGGGCGGGTCACCGCCCCACAGGTTGAACGCGAACACGTCCGCGCGCACGCCCTGCACCACGAACACCAGGAATACCGCCAGAGGCACCAGCTTGGCCACAGTCGCCACGGTGTTCAGGAACGCGGCCTCCTTGATTCCGCGCAGGATCAGGAAGTGGAATCCCCACAGCAGCAGCGACGCAGACACGATCGACAGCAGGTTGCTGCCGTCACCGAAGGCTGGAAAGAACAGCCCCAGCGTGGCCTTGATCAGAATCAGGCAGGCCACGTCGGCGAGGCAGCAACCCAACCAGTAGCCCACTGCCGACAGAAGTCCGGCGAAGTCGCCAAAGCCGGCGCGCGCGTACGCATAGATGCCGGTATCCAGGTCCGGCCGTACGCGTGACAGCGACTGGAAGACCAGTGCCAGCATCAGCATTCCACCGCCGGCAATCGCCCACGCCAGCAGCGCGCCGTAGATGCCGGTCCGGGTGGCGAACGCGGCCGGCAACGCGAAGATGCCCGACCCGATCATCGAGCCGACCACCAGCGCGGTCAGCTCGAGCAGGCTCAATGTACGGCGGTCGGAAGGCGGACTCATCGCCGTGGCCGTGGTGGCTGCCCGGGGTCAGATCTGGATGTAGCCGGTGGCAATCCAGTAGATGCCCACGGCCGCTGCGATCACCGCCAGCGCCAGAATCACCACGTCTGACGGCTTGTTGAACACCCTGGCCCCCTGCTCCCGCCGCGCCCACAGGTACAGCAGGCTGCCGGGCGCATACAGCACCGCCGACAGCACGATGAACTCAATGCCGCCCGCGTACAGCAGGAACGTGGTGTAGATCGTGGCGAGCACGGCCAGGATCAGGTCGCGGTTGCGTTCCTGCGGGCGCACGTCATAGGTCTCGCCCCGCCGCGTCACCTGCAGGCCATACGCGGCGACCAGCAGGAACGGGATCAGCGACATCGCGCTGGTCAGGTTGAGCATCAGCGAGAACGCGTCCCGCGACCAGTAGGTGCTGATCACGATCAGCTGGATGATGATGTTGGTGGCCCACAACGCCGCCGAGGGCACCCCGTTGGCGTTCTCACGCGCGAACACCTTGGGCATGTCACGGGTACGCGCGGCCGCCGACAGCACCTCCGCGCAGATCAGCGACCAGGTCAGGTAAGCACCCAGCACCGAGACCAGCAGCCCCACACTGACGAACACCGCGCCCCAGTGCCCGACCACCGCCTCCAGCAGCGCCGCCATCGACGGCTGGCGCATGGCGGCGATGTCCGCCCTCGGAATGACCGCATAGGGCAGCAGGGTCACCAGCACCATCAGCGTGGTCACCACCAGGAACCCGGTCACCGTCGCCGCGCCCACGTCCGAACGGTCCTTGGCATAGCGCGAGTACACGCTGGCACCTTCAATGCCGAGAAACACGAACACCGTGACCAGCATGGTCGCCCGCACCTGATCGAAGATGCTGCCGGTCAGGTCGCCGCCATAGAAGTTGAGCTGGAACATGTCCATCTTGAAGGCGAACACCATGATCGCCAGGAACACCAGGATGGGAATCACCTTGGCGATGGTGACGATCTTGTTGATCGCCGCCGCCTGCTGTACGCCACGCAGGATCATGAAATGGAACAGCCAGATCCCGACCGACGCCACCAGAATAGCCACCACCGTGTTGCCGTCACCGAATACCGGGAAAAACGCGCCCAGTGTTGACTTGATCAGCACCCAGTAGGAGACATTGCCGATACAGCTGCCGATCCAGTAGCCGAACGCGGACAAAAAGCCGGGATAGTCGCCGAATCCTTCCTTGGCATAGGCGAACACACCAGCATCGAGTGCCGGCTTGCGTTCTGCCAGCATCTGGAAGACGCGCGCCAGCGTGTACATGCCCAGGCCGGCAATCAGCCAGGCCACCACCGCGCCCAGGGGCCCGGTCGCGCCCGCGAAGGTCCGCGGCAACGAGAAAATGCCTGCCCCGATCATGCCGCCCACCACCATGGCGGTCAGCTGGGCGCGCGTCATCTTGACGACAGTGGAATTCATGACAGCCACCGGTATTCAGCAAGAGCGTGCAACCGATCATGCAGGAACCGTCGTGGCGGGGCGTCAGTAGTTCTACGCAGGAAACTACGGTCCGGCGCTGCGACACCCTGCCGCAGGCGTTTCGTGCGCGGGCTTGACCAATGTCATGTGGGCGCGCTCCGGGATTTCGCATGCTGGCGCTGTACCGATACCCCTACTTCACCAGGAGCCCCCCCATGGACTACGCCCCCGACACCGCCCAGCTGCTGACCGCCGTGCAGAACGTGATGGTCATCTCCACCACCGACCTGCAGGGCAACATCACCTATGCCAACGACCTGTTCTGCACCCTGACCGGCTTCCAGCGCGAAGAGCTGATCGGCCAGCCGCACAGCATCGTCCGCCACCCGGACGTCCCCAAGGCGGTGTACAAGGACATGTGGGACACGATCAAGGCCGGGAAGACGTGGACCGGGATCGTGCCGAACCTGGGCAAGGGCGGCGTGCTCTATGTCGTCGATACCACCGTACAGCCGCTGTTCGACACCGACGGCCAGATCAACGGCTACATCAGCATCCGGCGTGTGGTGAACGACCTGATGACGCAGTTCGATGCGGTGGAATTCAGCAAGGAGAAGTTCGACGACTTCTACGAGGCTGCCTGATCATGAACGCCATCCGCCGCGTGCTGGTCGGCTATGGCTCCGAATCCGGCAATGCGCGCGAACTGGCGCACCGCCTCGGCAGCTATCCGGCACTGACCTCGCACACACCGCAGGTCCTGCCCTTCAATGAGATCGACGTCCACAGTCTCAGTGCCGGGGACGTGCTGCTGGCGGTCTCCAGCTCCTTCGGGGACGGCGAGCCGCCGGCCAATGCCGAGCGCTTTACCGAGGCACTGCGCCAGCACCCCGCCCTGCCCGGTCTGCGCTACGCGGTGTTTGGCCTCGGTGACACCGGCTATCCCCGCTTCTGTGGATTCACCAAGGGACTGGATGCCCTGCTGGGTGAGAAGCAGGCCCGGCCGCTCCTGCACCGTGTGGACGCTGACGCCGGCTACGAAGGCTTCTTCCAGCAATGGGCACCTGTCTTGGGAGCCGTGCTGAACGGCGATACGGATGCAGGTCGCGACCTGCGCCTGCAGGTCAGCGCCTACAACGCCGAGGACGCCTTCACCGCCCCGATACTTGAGCGCCGGCGGCTCAGCCTCAGTGACCCCGCGGCCTGGCACGTCGAGCTGGACCTGCGGGGCAGCGGCATGCACTGGCGTGCCGGGGACACCCTGCACGTGGTGCCGCAGAACGACCCGGCGCTGCTGCAGGCGATCGCGGACTGGTACGGGGACCCCGCCGCGATCGAACAGCTGCGTCATCGTGAGCTGCGCCAGCTGGGCAAGGGACTGCTGCGCGATCTGGCCCGGATGAGCGGCAGCGAGACGCTCAAAAACCTGCTCAAGTCCACCCAGCGCGCTGCACTGGACAGCTATCTGCACGGTGCCGACCTGCTGGACGTACTGAGCGACCACGCCAGCCCGGACAGCGTGCCATTGGCGGCCTTGCTGGAACGACTTTCACCGTGCCTGCCTCGTGCGTACTCCATCGCCTCCAGTGGTGGCGACAGCGTGGCCTTGTGCATCCGCGAAGTCCGCTACGTCCGTAATGGACGTGAGCGGGTGGGTACCGCTACGTCCGGGCTGGTGCAAAGCGACGCAGGGGCCCGGGTGTACTGCCGCTCCAATCCGGGTTTTCATCTGGTCACCGACCCGGCCACGCCATTGCTGATGGTCGGTACTGGAACCGGAATTGCCCCCTTGATGGGCCTGGTGCAGGAACTGGCCGCGGTTGGCGCGCCGCGCGAAGTCCATCTGGTGTTCGGCGAGAAACATCGTGCGCGCGACTTCCTCTACCAGCGACAGCTGCAGGAGTGGGTGCAGGCCGGCACGATCACGCGCCTGCACACCGCGTTCTCGCGTGACAGTGCCGACAAGTACTACGTGCAGCACGCTTTGGCCGAACCGGAGACCGGCGTCCAAGAGCTGATCGCGCGTGGCGCGCATGTGTACGTGTGCGGCAACAAGCGGCACCTGGAGGGTTCCGTGCGGGACACGATCAACGCGCTGTGTCCGTTGCCGGGGGCGCCGTCCGATACCTGGAGCCGGCTGCGCGCGGAGGGCCGACTGCACTGCGAGCTGTACTGATCCCGGCTCTACGGGGCC
Organism: Stenotrophomonas sp. PS02289; assembly: GCF_029960115.1. Classification (GTDB taxonomy): domain Bacteria; phylum Pseudomonadota; class Gammaproteobacteria; order Xanthomonadales; family Xanthomonadaceae; genus Stenotrophomonas. The sequence continues at coordinate 1,829 of NZ_JASCOZ010000105.1, read as the reverse complement.
GCGGCGAGCGTTTGCAGGCGTTCGGGTTGCAGCAGCTCAATCTCGCGCTGGTTCACCGCGATCACCTGCTCGTCGCTGAGCCGGCGCAGCACCCGGCTGGTGGTTTCAGGGGCCATGCGCAGGTAGTTGGCGATATCCAGCTTGGTCATGGTCAGGTTGAAGCGCGTTGCCGAGAAGCCCCGCTGCGCATAGCGCTCCGAAAGGTCCAGCAGGAACGCGGCCAGGCGTGCGTCGGCACGATGATTTGCCGCGAGCGTGGTCACCTTGCCGATTTCAGCACTGAGCAGGCTGAACAGTCGCGCCTGCAGCCCGGGCATGCGCCCGGCCAGCACGCTCATCTTCGGAAATGAAAAACGGCACAGGTAGACGGTATCCAGCGCCACCGCGTTGCATGGATAGCGCGCGCCATGAATGGCATTGAGGCCGATCACCTCGCCCGGCAGACTGAAGCCCAGCACCTGCTCCACACCCTGGCTGTCGATGATGAAGGTCTTGACCATGCCCGCGCGCACGGCGGCGATCGCATCAAACGGATCGCCGGCACGGAACAGGTACTCGCCCGCCTTGAACGGGCCCACGTGATCGACCAGCACGTGCAGCTCCCCCAGCGCCTGCTTGTCATACCCCTGCGACATGCACGCCTCGGAGAACGCACAGGTACTGCAGAAATGCAGGGCGTCCCCGTCATCAGCCGCCGCCGGGTTCGGCGTGGCTGCCCTTGGCACCTGTCGCGTCACGGATCAGCGAGCCGCCAGTGCGAAGTCCAGGCCGGCACGTACCGCCGCGACCTGGGCCGCATTGCACTCTTCGGGGCTGGTGCGGGGGCTGTCCGGGTACACCTCGGTAGTGGTGGCAAAGCGGGCATCGGTAAAGCCTGCGCAGGCACCGATCGAGCGCGATTCACCCCATACCACGCCCGGCGACTGCAGCGGCAATCCCACCAGGTGCCCCTGCGCATCCGCGGGGGCGATATGGGTGATCGGCTCCACTGCGGCAATCAGTGCCTTCTGGAAGCCGTGCTCGGGATTTTCGCTGTTGCCGATTACATAGAAACCATCGGGGATGGTCTCCGGCACCCAGGCCTTGCCATCGCGCGACGCCAGCGCCGGATCGAACTCATGGGCATCGCTGTCGGTGGTTTCGTGCAGGTCCAGGTGCACCCACGGCGTGATGCCTTGGGCGCTGACCCAGTTCATCAGCGCGGCCGACTCCACGATCAGGCCGCCATTGCGGAAACTGCGATTGGGATCCACGGCATCATGGTTCCAGCGCTGGATACGCTCGTAGCCCCACGGGCATACGCAAGGGACCACCACCAGATTGATTCGTCCATTGTACTCAGCGGCATGCTGCTGCAGGAACTGCAGCGCACCATGCACACCGCTTGTCTCATAGCCATGCACGCCGCCGGTCACCAGCGCCGTGGGCAGGCTGGCATCCCACTCGCGACTGATCACCGCCAGCAGCGGATAGCGGTCCGGGCCGGTCTCCAGTTCGCCGTACTGCACCGCCTCCAACGAGGCAGGCAAAGCACGGACCACATCGACAACGTCGCGTGCGTGGCTGCGCTGCACGATCTGCCGCTGACGCCACTGCGTACGCTCGTCGTCACCCCAGGGTTGTCCGGGGGTACCCACCGGATAGAAATGCGAAGTCGTCATGGAGCGGTCTTCCAGTTGCGCCGTTTCCCCCATTGTAGCGACACACCCTGCATGCCGTCGGAAGACCAAAAAAAGGGAGCCGGCGAACCGGCTCCCCCCCCCGCGTCATGCGGCCTGCACTTCCTCATAACCGGTAAAGCGCATGTCACTGGACGCACGCCCCGGGGG
>NZ_JASCOZ010000104.1 GCF_029960115.1 Stenotrophomonas sp. PS02289 | reverse complement strand
GGACGCACGCGCTGACGCGTCGCGCGGGTGGTTCGCACGCTATGCTGCGTGGGTAGCGCCGGCCGTTGGCCGGCCCAGGCGGTGTTTGATCGCCAGCCAGCCGGGCAGAGCCCGGCTCTACCTGTTTCCGGGGAGTGTCTGTGATGCGTCGAGTGCTGCTTCTGCTGCCGTTGCTGCTGGGCGGATGTTCCTGCCAACCGGAAAGCGCACGCGCACCCGACGACCGGCCGCCGCCCGTGGATGTTTCGGCTGCGGCGAGCCTCCCGCAGGAAACCTCCTCCGCTGAAGCCTTAAGTGCCCCTCCCGCAGCGCTGAGCGCGGTGGCTCCTGGCGCGGACAGCGAGACCACCACGGTCCGCAACTACATCAACGTGCTGCTGCGACCCGACCGTGCTGCCTCTGATGCGTTCTGGCGCGGCGGCAGCGCCGGCAGCCGCCCCGACGACCATGTGCTGCGCGGCATTCCAGACCTGCGCACGCTGCGGGTGGATACCGAACTGCCGATTGCCCGTGACACCGCCGTGCCCTCGCGTCTGCGGGAAGTGCCGGTGCGGGTCCGCGCGGTCACCGCGGAAAACACGTTCTACTACGACGGCTGGTACCGGCTGCAGCCGCGTGCCGATGGCAGTGGCTGGGAAATTACCGGTGCGTCGATTCAGCCGGTGTTGCGCTGATCGCTGTGGCGCGCCCATGAAGCCCGGATTCATCGAAAGGCGCTATCGTGGCGCTTCATCACTCACTGCCTTGCCGCCATGACCCTACGCCCCCTGCTCCTCCGTCTGGCCGCCAGCGCCGCGTTGATCGCCGCCGCCGTCGGCGCACAGGCCGCCCCGAGCATTTCCGGTAAGGAGCTCTCGGTCGGCGCAGCCGATGTCCAGCAATATCTGGACGGCAGCTTCCCGCGTACGCAGAGTGCGCTGGGTGGCCTGATCAACATGACCATGAGCCACCCGCAGCTGACCCTGCCGCAGGGCAGCCGACTGGATCTGGGATTTGATGTGGCCGTCGCCACCGCCGGTGGCGCACCGGCACCGCTGGGCAAGGTGAAGCTGAGCAGCGGCCTGCGCTACGACGCGCAGACCCAGGGGTTCCACCTGGACCAGCCCTCGGTGGATGACTTCACCCCCGCCAACAACGGCGGCCGTCTGGATTCGAACACCCGCAGCCTGCTCAACGCGTTCCTGGTCGACTATGCCCGCCGCGAGCCGATCTACAAGATCGACCCGACCGTGGCCGCGGTGCTGGGCGCGCTGCAGGTGCAGTCCGCCCAGGTCCGCGATGGAAAGCTGGTAGTGACCTTCAACCAGAGCCTGGGCGGATTGGTGCCGGAGGGCGTGTTGGGGAATTGATCCCCCAACCGCCCGCGCGGATCAACGCTTCGGCTGCAACATCGTCCCGGTGCACTTTTTCGCACCGCAGCGGCATTCCCAGATCTTCTTCAGGCGCGCGGTGTGGCGCTCGGCCAGCACGATGCCGTAGTTGTAGGTCAGCTCCTCGCCGGGCTTGATGTCGCGCAGCGCCTCGATGAACACCTTGTCCTCGCGGCGGTTGTCCCCTTCGGCTTCCTCGATGACGGCTTCGCAGTTGGGGTCGCAGCTGTGGTTCAGCCAGCGCGCATCGTTGCCCTTGTAGTTGGCGTCGATCACGTAGTCGTCGTTCAGGGTGAACAGGAAGGTGTGACCACTTTCCACATCCCCGGTATCATCAGCGTCCACGTCGGCGTGGCTGCGCAGCAGGCCCTTGTACTGGATGACCCGCTCGCCGGCCTTCAGCGGTGCAACGGCGAACACACCGTTACCGTGGATGGCGGACTTGCGGGCTTGGATCTTCTTGGGCATCAGGCTGGCCGTTGCATTGGGGAATGACGATTCTCGCCCGCCCGGCCGATGGTTTCCACCACCTGAACAGGACGGGTTGGATGCCGGGGCATAAAAGCGTACAATTTCAGTCCGCTTTACAACCCTCCCCTTCCCATGCTCCGCGTCACCAAGCTCACTGATTACGCCACCGTGGTGCTTTCCGTGCTTGCCGCCCGCCCGGGCGACGTCCTGAGCGCCACCGAACTGGCCGAGTTCGCCAGCCTGGAACCGCCCACCGTCAGCAAACTGCTCAAGCCCCTGGCCCAGGCCGGGCTGGTGGAAGGCCTGCGCGGCGTGCGCGGCGGCTACCGCCTGACCCGTCCGGCCGACCAGATCAGCCTGTTCGAGGTGGTGGAAGCCATGGAAGGGCCGCTGGGCCTGACCGAATGCGCGCACGACCACAGCCAGTGCGGCCGTGAACTCAAGTGTGGCGCGCGCAGCAGCTGGCGGATGATCAACGACGTGGTGTCTGAAGCACTGCGCAAGGTCAGCCTGGCCCAGATCCTGCCCCCTATTCCCGTTGCTGACGCCCCCCGCCGCATTGCGGCGGATGTCGTCTCCTGATCCACAGGCAGCCCCCATGGCCACCGAAATTGTCGACACCGTCGCCGCCGGCGACACCCCCAACCGCGAGATCCACGAGCAGCTCGGCCGCAAGTATTCGGCCGGCTTCATCACCGAGATCGAGTCGGACTCCCTGCCGCCCGGCCTGGACGAGGACACCATCCGTGCCCTGTCGGCCAAGAAGGACGAGCCGGAATGGATGACCCAGTGGCGTCTGGACGCCTACCGGCACTTCCTGACCATGCCGATGCCGAACTGGGCCAAGCTGCAGATCGCCGCCATCGACCTGCAGGCGCTCAGCTACTACTCCGCGCCGAAGGGCCCGAAGTACGCCTCGCTGGATGAAGTGCCGAAGGAACTGCTGGACACCTACGACAAGCTGGGCGTGCCGCTGCATGAGCGCGCCAAGCTGGCCGGCGTGGCCGTGGACGCGGTCTTCGACTCCGTGTCCGTGGGCACCACCTTCCGCAAGGAACTGGCCGAAAAGGGCGTGATCTTCTGCTCGATGTCCGAGGCCATCAAGGAGCACCCGGAGTTGGTCAAGCAGTATCTGGGCAGCGTGGTGCCGGTCGGTGACAACTACTTCGCCGCGCTCAACTCGGCGGTGTTCTCCGATGGCAGCTTCGTGTTCATTCCCAAGGGCGTGCGCTGCCCGATGGAACTGAGCACCTACTTCCGCATCAACGCCGGCCACACCGGGCAGTTCGAGCGCACCCTGATCATCTGCGAAGACAAGGCCTACGTTTCCTACCTGGAAGGCTGCACCGCGCCGATGCGCGATGAAAACCAGCTGCACGCCGCCGTGGTCGAACTGGTGGCGCTGGAAGATGCGGAAATCAAATATTCCACGGTGCAGAACTGGTACCCGGGCGACGAGAACGGCGTGGGCGGCATCTACAACTTCGTCACCAAGCGTGCCGAATGCCGTGGCGCACGCAGCAAGGTGACCTGGACCCAAGTGGAAACCGGTTCGGCCATCACCTGGAAGTACCCCTCCTGCGTGCTGCTGGGCGACGACTCGGTCGGTGAATTCCACTCGGTGGCGCTGACTCATCATCGCCAGCAGGCCGACACCGGCACCAAGATGATCCACATCGGCAAGCGCACCAAGAGCAAGATCGTCAGCAAGGGCATCAGCGCCGGCCGCGGCCAGAACACTTACCGCGGCCTGGTCAAGGTGGACCGCAACGCCGACGGCGCGCGCAACTACACCCAGTGTGATTCGCTGCTGATCGGCAAGACCTCCGGCGCGCACACCTTCCCGTACATCGAGGTCAAGAACCCGAGTGCGACGGTGGAGCATGAAGCCACCACCTCGAAGATATCCGACGACCAGCTGTTCTATTGCCGCGCACGCGGCATCGACCAGGAAAACGCGGTCTCGATGATCGTCGACGGCTTCTGCAAGCAGGTGTTCCGCGAGCTGCCGATGGAGTTCGCGGTGGAAGCCAAGAAGCTGCTGGAAGTTTCGCTGGAAGGGTCGGTCGGTTAAGCACCCGCGCGCCTTCGTTTGAATTATTGATTGCCACGCAGGGCGTGGCACTACGGGATTTGTCACATGTTGAAGATCGAAAACCTGCACGCCCGCATCGGCGAGAAAGAAATCCTCAAAGGCCTCTCGCTGGAGGTGAAGCCGGGTGAGGTGCACGCCATCATGGGCCCCAACGGTGCCGGCAAGTCCACGCTGGGCAACGTGCTGGCCGGCCGTGACGGCTACGAGGTCAGCGAGGGCAGCGTGCAGTTCGATGACGCCGACCTGCTGGAACTGGAACCGGAAGAACGCGCCGCCGCCGGCCTGTTCCTGGCCTTCCAGTACCCGGTGGAAATCCCGGGCGTGAACAACACCTACTTCCTGCGCGCCGCGCTCAATGCGCAGCGCAAGGCGCGTGGCGAGGACGAACTGGACTCCATGCAGTTCCTCAAGCTGGTGCGCCAGAAGCTGGCCGTGCTGCACCTGAAGGACGAGCTGCTGCACCGTGGCGTGAACGAAGGCTTCTCCGGCGGTGAGAAGAAGCGCAATGAGATCTTCCAGCTGGCCGTGCTCGAGCCGAAGCTGGCGATCCTGGACGAGACCGACTCCGGCCTGGACATCGATGCGCTCAAGAGCGTGGCCGATGGCGTGAACGCGCTGCGTTCGGCCGACCGTTCGTTCCTGGTCATCACCCACTACCAGCGCCTGCTGGACTACATCAAGCCGGACGTCGTGCACGTGCTGGCCGATGGCAAGATCGTGCAGAGCGGCGGCCCGGAGCTGGCCCTGCAGCTGGAAGCGCATGGCTATGACTTCCTGAAGAACCGCGTGGTCCCGGAGGCGGCGGTCTGATGAGCGCGCTGCTCGATTCCCTTGCCAACGGCTTCTGCGGCAGCGATGCGCGCCGCGCCGAGCTGGACGCGGCCCTGCGGGCCGGCCTGCCCGGCCCGCGCAGCGAAGCCTGGAAGTACACCTCGCTGCGCCAGCTGGAACGCCGCAGCTTCAGCCCCGCGCCGCTCACCGCCCCCGCCGTGGACACCGCCCTGCTGGCCGACATTGCCGCGCCGCGACTGGTGTTCGTCAACGGGCGTCCGGTGCAGGCGCTGAGCGACCTGACCGGCCTGCCAGCCGGTGTGCAGGTACAGACCCTGTCCGCTGCCCTGCAGGATGGCGAAGAAGCCCTGCGCTTCCTCGGCCGCCGCTTCGAGCGCAGCGAGGAAGTGTTCGCGCGTCTGAACGCCGCGCTGGCCGATGAAGGCGTGCTGGTGCGCGTCGAAGATGGTGCTCAGATCGACACCCCGCTGCAGCTGGTCTTCATCAGCGCGGCAGGCGACACCGACCTGGCCTGGCATCACCGCCACCTGATCGAACTGCGTGCCGGAGCAAACCTGGGCGTGGTCGAGCATCACCTGCATGTCGGCGACGCCGCGCACCTGGATAACACCCTGGTGCACGTGCACCTGGCGCAGGACGCCGTGCTCTCGCATGCCCGCGTGCAGGCCGACAGTGCCAAGGCCACCACCCTGCTGCGCACCGACGCCGTGCTGGCCCGCAACGCCCAGTACCGCCGCATCGACCTGGAGCTGGGTGCTGCCCTGAGCCGGCACGAGCTCAATGTGCGTCTGGAAGGCGACAACGCCCAGCTCACCGCCAACGGTGTGCTGCTCGGCAATGGCCGCCGCCACGTCGACACCCGCCTGGGCATCGAGCACATCGCCCGCGATACCAACTCGGAAATGCTGTGGCGCGGTGTTGCCGCCAACCGCAGCCGGGTGGTCTTCCACGGCGGCATCCATATCCGCGCTGGCGCGGATGGTACCGATGCGAACCTGTCCAACAAGAACCTGCTGCTGTCGGCCGACGCCGAAATCGATACCCAGCCGACGCTGGTGATCGATGCCGACGAAGTGAAGGCCGCGCACGGCGCGACCGTGGGCCAGCTCGATGCCAATGCGCTGTTCTACCTGCGCTCGCGCGGCCTGCCGGCACCGCAGGCGCAGGCGCTGCTCAGCGCCGCGTTCTGCCATGAGCCGCTGAACGCGCTCGACGCCCGCCTGACCGAACAGCTGCGCCGCCAGCTGGACCTCGCACTGGCCCAGGCAGGCGTGGCATGAACCTGTCCACCCCGCGCCCGTTGGGCGACACCATCGACGCCCCCGACTGGGACCGCGTGCGACTGGACTTCCCACTGCTGATGCGGGAAGTGCATGGCAAGCCGCTAGTGTATTTCGACAACGCCAACACCGGGCAGAAGCCGGTGCAGGTGATCGGCGCGGTGGACGAGTTCTACCGCCGCTACAACGCCAATGTGAGCCGCGCGGTGCACGCGCTGGGCACCGAGGCCACCGATGCCTACGAAGGCGCACGCAACAAGCTGGCGCGCTTCCTCAACGTGCGCGCCAATGAGCTGGTGCTGTGCAGTGGCACCACCTTCGCGATCAACCTGGTCGCGTATTCGTGGGCGCTGCCGCGACTGAAGGCCGGCGACGTGATCCTGGTCTCGCGCATGGAGCACCACGCCAACATCGTGCCCTGGCAGCTGGTTGCCCAGCGCACCGGCGCGACGATCCGCGTGGCCGAGATCACGCCGGAAGGCGCGCTCGACCTCGACGCACTGCGCAAGGCGATGACCCCGGAGGTGAAGCTGCTGGCCGTGGCCCACGTGTCCAACGTGCTCGGCACGGTCAACCCGGTGCGTGAAATCTGCCGGGAAGCGCGCAAGCGCGGCATCATCACCGTGGTCGATGGCTCCCAGGCCGTGCCGCACCGCAAGGTCGACATTCCGTCCATCGGTTGCGACTTCTACGCCATCACCGGCCACAAGATGTGCGGCCCCACCGGGACCGGCGCGCTGTGGGCCAAGCGCGAACACCTGGACGCCATGCCGCCCTTCCTGGGCGGTGGCGAGATGATCAAGGAAGTCAGCTTCGAGGGCACCGTCTTCAACGACGCCCCGCACAAGTTCGAAGCCGGCACCCCGAACATCGCCGGTTTCATCGGCCTGGGCGTGGCCGTGGACTATCTCGAATCGCTTGGTCTGGAGCACGTGGAAGCGCGCGAAGCCGAACTGCTTGAGCACTTCACCGAAGAGCTCAACAAGATCGACGGCCTGCGCATCTTCGGCACCACCCCGGACAAGGCTGCCGTGGTGTCATTCCTGATCGAAGGCGCACACGCCCACGACCTGGCCACTCTGCTCGACCTGGAAGGCGTCGCCGTGCGCTCCGGCCAGCACTGTGCGCACCCGCTACTGCAGTACTACGGCGTCGCCGCCACCTGCCGCGCTTCGCTGGCGTTCTACAACACGCACGCGGAAATCGAGCGCTTCATTACCGCGCTGAACAAAGTGCGCAAGCTCCTGGGTTGATGAAATACCGGTAGCGCCGGCCGTTGGCCGGCCCAGGCATTACTGCGGGCCGGCCAACGTTATGCCCACCGTCCTGGCGGGCACCCTTCGGGCCGTCGCTACGCGACGTTGAGAATGGCTCCTGCCATTCTCTTCGGCGCTACCGCTCCCCGCACGACGCCATTCCGAAACATGCGACAATGAGAACACTTCTCATTGCCCCGCCCGTCGATGTCGTCCCCGGTGGTCTCCCCTGCTGCATTAGAGCGCCCCGTCGCGGCCGCCATCGTCGTTCTGGCCCATGTTGGCCTGTTCGCGGGCCTGCTCTGGACCCAGCATCGCGCACCGCTGCAGTTGCCGCCACCCGAGGCTGACCGCACCCAGCTGGTGCTGCTGCCCCCGCGTGCGCCGGAGGTACCGGTGGAAGAGGTGATCGCTCCGACCCCGCGTGAGGCGGCCAGCGTCCAGCAGCAGAAACCGCAGCCGCCCAGGCCGCTGCCGGTGACACCGCCACGGGACGCCGCGAACTGGATCATTCCGCCGCCCACGCCACCCAAGCCGGTCATCGACGCGCCGGCCCCGGTGCAGCAGCAGGCCTCGGTGGCCGCCGCGCCGCCCAGCCCGCCGCTGCCGCCCGGGCCCAGCGAAACCACACCCGGACGCGACAGCTGGGAGGGCCGGGTGATGGCACGGCTGGAGCGCTTCCGCCGTTATCCAGTGCCCGCGCGTGCTCGCCACCAGGAAGGTGTGGCGTACGTGCGGGTCAGCCTGTCGCGCGAAGGCAAGCTGCTGGCGCTGGCGCTGGAGAACGGCACCGGTCACGCGCTGCTGGACCAAGCCGCACTGGATACCTTCCGCCGCGCCGAGCCGCTGCCGCCGGTACCGGCCGACCGCGCTGCACCGGTGGAGCTGTCCTTCCCGGTTGAGTTCTTCATGCGCTGAAACGACGCGCTACTGCGCTTCGATCGCGCGCGCGATCTGCTGTTCCAGCAGTTCGGTCGACCGCTCCGGCCGGCTGGCCTGCGCACGCTGCGCGGCGTGATGCGCTTCCAGCAGCAACCGGTAACGTGTTTCATCATCCACCTCCACCTCGGCCGCCACATATTTCCTGGCCGCCTGGAAGTACAGCTCCTGCGCATCTCCCAGGTCGCGTGCGCGTTCACGCCAGCGCTCGGACGCTGCCTGTTCAAAGGGCATGGCCTCGTGGTGCGCGATCAGGCGTTTGATCGCCACCAGATCCCCTGCCCGCGCGGCCCGCTCCACCTCGCTCCGCTGCGACGGGGGCAGCAACACACTCTCATCGTCCGCACTGCACGCCACCAATGCCGGCCACAGCAGCATCCACATCATCCTTTTCATCACACCTGCTCACGCTGGAAACCGCGGGCACATCGTAGGTCGGTGAAATGGCTGCACTCGTGGACACGTTTCGCTGTCGTTCGGCCTGACGGGGGTGGACCGGCAAAAACCGGTCCAATTACGTACACCATTCGAAAGATGGCGCTGTATTCCGGTCCGGATGCGTCATCGTCGGCCTACCATCCATGCGCGCAGCGCCGGCCGCGTCTTGACGCTTTCGGCACTGCGCGCGCTCGATGCAGGCGTCAGTCCACGACCTGCACGTCGTCGATGTAGACATTCACGTCATAGGCGGTATTGGCGCGATACAGCCAGATCGCATCCAGCGTCACCGTGGCGGCGCTGATCGTGCCATCGCCGCCGGACCATGCACTCCACTGCGCACTGTCGGCCAATGGCCAGCTCACGTAGGTCCAGGTGTTGGCCGGCACCGCCTTGCTGGTGGAGCGTTCGGTGCCGTCGCTGTCATCGATGCCCACGCCGACCGACACGCCGCTGCCACCGGTCCAGACCCAGAAGCCGATCTTGCCGGTGGCGCGGGTCAGGTTGGCGTTGCTGGACGGTGCGCCCGCGCCGGAGAGCAGCCGCACCTGCCAGTCGGTGCTCACCGCGGTGTTGTCCTTGAGCAGCACGCGCAGCGAACAGCTGCCACTCTGCTGAGTGGTGCAATCACGTGTCGTGGTGGACGTCGTCGCAATGCCAACGGTGGAGCCGGAGTAGGTGGGGCTGGTGGTGAAGCGTCCGACCGAACTCTCGAAGCGGTCCAGGTAGGTGGTGCCGCCGGCGGGCGGCGTGCCGGGATTGATCAGGCCGTAGTACTTGCCCCAGTTCCAGTTGATGCCCGGGTCGGTGTGGCTCTGCCCGGGAAAGTGCTGGTGGCCCTTGATCTTTACCGATGCTGCCAGTTCGTTGAGGCCGCTGCTGGCCGGCCCGTTGTAGGCACTGGCACAGCTGATCGCGCTATAGCTGGCGCAGAAATGCCGCACCAGTGCGGCGGAGGCGGAATACATCGCATCGGTGTACCACGAGCTGTTGTCGACCCAGCCTTCGTGCTCGATGCCCAGCGTGTAGCTGTTCTGGTTGCGCACATGCCAGGCGGTGTCGGTGTGACGCACCATCTGCGTCACCTGCCCGTCCGAGGAACGGATCACGTAGTGCGCGCTGACCCCGGCGGCGGCGTTCTGGAACCAGCTGATGGTGCCGGCATACGACCCCTGGGTGGTATGCACGGTGACCGCGCTGATGGCGGCACTGCGCGAACTGCCGTAATTGGACGCACTGGCCGGCGTCCAGATCGCCGGGCCGTAGTCGGTGGACGCGATGCCGACCTCGGTGGCGGCCTTGGCACTGGGAGGTGCCAGCGTTTCCGTCACAGGATCCACCGTGTAACCGTCCACCTCGATGCGGTCATTGGCCACGTCCAGGCGCAGCATCGGTGCGCGCAGCCGGATCAGGTCGTCCACGCTGAAGGCCTGTTCCCAGGCAATCGGGCGCTCGGGCACGACAATGCCCCGGTCGTTGACGCCACGATCCTGCGCCAGCAGCACATCGAACGCGAAGCTGCGACGGGCGTAGTCATCGACCCGGCTGCGCGTGGCAGCCTCCGGCGAAAAGCCTGCGTAGCGTTCCAGCACCGCAGCCATGTCCTCCGCGCTGACCGCACCTGCGCGCACGGTTGCAGGGGATGAACGCACCTGCGCGTCCAGCAGCGCGGCGGCGGCCAGGATGTTGGTCTGCGGATCGCGGCGCACCTGTTCGGCGCTCACCCCCAGCAGCCGCGCACCCTCGCCCACCTGGTCGGCGAAGCCCTGGCCGTTGTAGAGGCCCATCACACCCCAGGCCGCCGGCATCCGGTTGTGTGCGTCGTCCTGGCTGGCGGACTCGGGTTGCAGGTTCAACCAGCGGCTCTGCACGTAGGCCAGCGCTTCCAGCGTTCCGGCCGGCAGCGCGGGATACTGCCGGTACGCGGTACGGAACATCGGCAGGAAGGCGGCCCGCTGCGGAGCCAGGCGACGCTCCTCGGCATTCAGGGTGGCCTGCAGTCGCGCCTCATCGGCGCTGACGCTGTCGTCGATCAGCACGGGGCGAGGTGGCGGGGTCTGGGCCAGCGCGGGAGCGGCCAGCAGACTGGCCAGGCAGACCGACAACACGGTGAAGCGACGGGTCATCACACGTCTCCTTTCGGGTGGTTGGCCCGCTCTGTCTACCCCAGGAAATCCACCTTCACGCCGCCAATGGATGGATGTGTGACCGGCCTTCAAATGAAACAGGGATGGAGGTCATTGTTCTAAAATGCGGCCCATGAGCACCCTGACCTTCCGTGCGGCCACGCTGGCCGACATCCCCGCCCTGATCACCTTGGTCACCTCGGCCTACCGCGGCGACGCCAGCCGTGCCGGCTGGACCACCGAAGCGGACATGCTGGACGGCGCGCGTATCGATGCGCAGGGCCTGCAGGCCGACATCGAACGCCCCCGCAGCACCGTGCTGCTGGCCGAACGCGCAGGCGCGCTGGTGGCCTGCGCCCATGTGGCCGATGAAGGGGGCAAGGGCTACTTCGGCATGTTCTCGGTCGACCCGGCCCAGCAGGGCGGCGGCATCGGCAAGCAGCTGATGGACGCAGCCGAGGCCCACGCGGCCCACGAGTGGGGCGTACCGGTCATGCAGATGACCGTCATCGATATCCGCGACGAACTCATCGCGTTCTACGAACGTCGTGGCTATGCCCGCACCGGGATCAAGAAACCGTTCCCGTATGGCGACGAGCGTTTCGGCATTCCCAAGCGCGACGACCTGCGCTTCGAAGTGCTGGAAAAGCCGCTGGCGGCACAGTCATGAGCGAGACCTGGACCTTCGTCTGCGCCACCGTCGAGCTGCTGCCGGGCGAGATGAAGAGCACCTTCGACGAGGTCACCGGCACCCCGATCGTGGTGTTCAACCTCGACGGCGAACTGTACGCGCTGGAAGACCAGTGCACGCATGAGGAGTTCGAGCTGTCGTCGGGCACGTTCAACACCGAGGAAGGCAGCATCGAATGCGTGCTGCACAGCGCGCGCTTCGACGTGCGCGACGGACGGGCGCTGTGCGCGCCGGCCTATACGCCGGTGCCGAAGTTCCCGGTGAAGCGCGAGCACGACGGGGTCTGGACCCGCGACGACCGCGATTGAGCGATCCGGATTGATGTGACGCCGGGCAGCCACGCAGGGCGTGGCTCTACGGTGGCGTTTGTCACGCCACGTAACGAATGCGAATCATTGTCGTTTGTGTTACCTTGGCGATTCCTTTCGCCTGCGTCCGCCTGTCCGATGGCTTCTGCCGCTGACACTGCCCTGCCTGCACGCCTGATCGCGCTGGTCTCCAGTGTGGTGGTGGCGCTGTGCCTGCTGGTGGCGCTCGGCGGCGGCACTGCACCGCTGGCGGGTGCGGCGACCTCGCTCTCGGCACTGGCCCAGGCTCCTGCGCCCGCGCAGCGCGGCCAGCCGGTGCCGGTGGCCATCGACAGCAGTGCCCACGGCAGCCAGCGTGGCGAGGCGGAATCCGAAGCCGGACCTGAGGACGCTGCACTGGTCCCGCACCTGCGCGGATGGGACCTGGCGGCGTCATGCCCCGACCGTGTGGCGGTGACCCACACCGGGCTGACCTTCCCCCCGCGTTTACGGCGCTTACCGCCGTCCCACGCCCCGCCCCTCGTGGCCTGATCTGCCGCGCCGCGATCTGCGGCGCTGACCCGGGCCGCGCCCGGCGCTTTCCCGGTTCCCGTTACCGCTGTCCCACGCCCCGCGCGCATGGCTCCCCCGCCCGTGCGCGCGTCCGGGCACCCGCCCCTCTTTCCAGACCATCACTCATGATCAAGAGCCGCAAGCACGCCTCCCCTTCCCGCAGCGCCACGGGCCTGGCCACCGCCAGCCTCGTTGCCGGCCTGAGCCTGGCCACCCTGCCGCTGGCCGCCCAGGCCGACGCCAACGATCCGGCCAAGACCCTCGACCAGATCGACGTGCACGCGGTGCACGGCTACAAGGCCGAAAAGCTGTCGTCTCCGAAGTTCACCCAGAGCCTGCAGGACACCCCGCAGACCGTGCAGGTGATCACCAGCGACCTGTTCAACCAGCAGGGCGCGACCACCCTGACCGAAGCGCTGCGCAACAGCCCGGGCGTGGGCACCTTCTACGTCGGTGAGAACGGCAACACCAACACCGGCGACAGCATCTTCATGCGCGGCTTCGATACGTCGAGCAGCATCTTCGTCGACGGCGTGCGCGACCTCGGCTCGATCTCGCGTGATGTGTTCAACACCGAGCAGGTCGAAGTGAGCAAGGGTCCGGCCGGCACCGACAACGGCCGCTCCGCGCCGACCGGTGCGATCAACATGGTCAGCAAGCAGGCCAACCTGCACAACGCCCTGTCCGGCACCGTCTCGGCCGGTACCGACGACCAGGCCCGCACCACCGCCGACTGGAACCAGACCCTGGGGGCGACCAGCGCACTGCGCCTGAACGCCATGTGGCAGGACAACGACCAGCCCGGCCGCGACCACGTCAACAACAAGCGCTGGGGCATCGCACCGTCGCTGGGCTTCGGGCTGGGCACCAGCACGCGCTACTTCCTGAACCTGCTCTACGTCGACCAGGACAACATCCCCGACGGCGGCGTGCCGACCCTGGGCCTGCCCGGCTGGACCCCGCAGCCGACGCTGGAACAGCTGGCCGGCCACCCGGTGGATCCGGAGAACTTCTACGGCACCCGCGCCGACCACGACGACGTCACCGCGAAGATGGCCACGTTCCGCTTCGAGCATGACTTCAACGACAACGTGCGCCTGACCAACACCGCGCGCTGGGGTCGCACCGAGCAGGACTACCTGCTGACCGCCTTCATGGGCACCGGCACGCGCGGGACCAATGGCGCGCCGACCGGCAACATCCGCTACACCGACCGCAACAACCTGGACACCTACACGATCGCGCGCAGCCTGCCGACCTTCAAGGACCAGGAAAACACCATCCTGACCGACCAGCTCAACCTGCGTGCGGACTTCGCCACCGGCACGGTGCGCCACACCCTGAGCACCGGCCTGGAGTTCACCCGCGAAGAGCTGGAAAGCTTCGGCCAGGCCGCCACCGGCGGCACCACCTGGTCGGCCGCCAACCTGTACAACCCGGACTGGAACGCCACCGGCCTGACCTGGGCGCATAACGGCGCGGACAGCTACGGCAAGACCACCACCTCGTCGGTGTATCTGTTCGACACCCTGGCCTTCGGCGACAGCTTCCTGGTCACCGCCGGCCTGCGCGCGGACCACTACAAGACCGAGTACCAGAGCGCGTCGGTGTGCGGCGGGCGCGGCCCGGCCTGCGGCAGCAATCCGGCCGGCACGGTCATCGCCAACCCGTCGCTGGAGCATTCGGACACGCTGTTCAACTGGAAGCTGGGCGCGGTGTACAAGGTGGGCAGCGTGGTCAGCCTGTACGCCAACTACGCGATTTCGCAGCAGCCTCCGGGCGGCAGCAACTTCGCCCTGAGCAGCTCGGCCAGCAGCGCCGACAACCCGCGCCTGGACCCGCAGAAGGCCAAGACCTTCGAAGTCGGCACCAAGTGGGCGTTCCTGGACGACGCGCTGGCCTTCAACGTAGCGCTGTTCAAGACCGAGGTCAGCAACGAGATCAACACCCAGGTGCTGGACGATGCCGGCAACCCGACCCAGACCGGCAAGAAGTCGGTGCAGGGCATCGAGGTCTCCACCGTCGGCCACATCACCGACAACTGGTCGGTGTCGGCCGGCTACAGCCACCTCGACACCGAAGTGGAGGAAGGCGCGAACGTGGCCGCCGACGGCACCCGCAACCTGACCTACACCCCGGGCGACACCTTCACCGGCTGGACCACCTACGTGCTGCCGTTCGGGCTGACCGTGGGCGGTGGCGTGCGCTATGCCGGGCAGATGCACCGTGGCACCGATGGTGCCGTCGGCACGCCGGCGTTCACCAAGTCGTACACGGTGTACGACGCGGTGATTTCCTACGCCTTCAATGACCGCCTGTCGCTGCGCTTGAACGGCTACAACCTGTTCGACAAGGCGTACGTGGCCGCGATCAACAAGAGCGGGTACCGTTACACCCCGGGCGCGCCGCGCAGCTTCCTGCTCAGCGCGGATTACCGCTTCTAAGGGCCCCTGCCATGCTCCTGCACGTTCCGAACGTTCTGCGTCCCGACGAACTGGCCCATCTGCAGCAGGCCCTGGCCACTGCCGACTGGACCGACGGCCGCGAAACGGTCGGCGTGCAGGGCGCGCAGGTCAAACGCAACGACCAGTTGCCGGATGCGTCCCCGCTCAAGGCCGAGCTGGGCCGCATCGTGCTGGCGGCGCTGGAACGGCATCCGCTGTTCTTCGCCGCCGCACTGCCGCTGCGGATCCTGCCGCCGCGCTTCAACCGCTATCAGGGCGGCGGCGAATATGGCTTCCATGTGGATGGCGCGGTGATGCGCCAGCAGGTGGATGGCCAGCTCACCCACCTGCGCTCAGACGTGTCCTGCACGCTGTTCCTGGCCGATCCCGATAACTACGACGGCGGCGAGCTGATCATCAGCGACACCTATGGCGAGCATGAAGTGAAACTGCCCGCCGGGGACCTGGTGCTGTATCCGTCGAGCAGCCTGCACAAGGTCAGTCCGGTCACCCGCGGAGCACGGGTCGCCTCGTTCTTCTGGGTGCAGAGCATGGTGCGCGACGACAGCCAGCGACGGGCGCTGCTGGAGATGGATACCGCGATTGAAACGCTGCGGGTGACCGGGGCGGATGCGTCGGCGGTACTGCAGTTGACCGGGGTGTATCACAACCTGCTGCGACGCTGGAGCGAGACGTAGGTCGAGCGGTAGCGCCGGCCGTTGGCCGGCCCTCATGAACATGTGACGCAGGCCGTGGGCCAGCCAACGGCCGGCGCT
>NZ_JASCOZ010000103.1 GCF_029960115.1 Stenotrophomonas sp. PS02289 | reverse complement strand
GGCCGGCCCACGCACCGCCTGGGCCGGCCAACGGCCGGCGCTACCGGATAGACGTCCCGATAACCCAATCTGCATCCCGATTACGGGCTTAGTGCGAACGCTGCACCGCGTACCGCGCCAACCCGCGCAGGGCGGCCACGGCCTCGTTGTCAGCCAAGCCATCGAGCGCACGCTCAGCGGCGGCGGCATATTCCTCCGCACGCTGGCGGCTGTATTCCAGGCCCCCGGTCGCGTGGATGGCCGCCAGCACTTCCGGCATCGCGGAGGCGTCGCCGTTCTGCACGATCTCGCGCAGGCGCTCGCGGGTGGTCTCATCCGAATGGGCCATGGCGTGGATCAGCGGCAGCGTGGCCTTGCCTTCGGCGAGGTCATCACCCAGGTTCTTGCCCAGTTCGTCGGCGTTGGCCGAGTAGTCCAGCACGTCGTCGGCAATCTGGAAGGCATAGCCCAGATGCATGCCGTAGTCGTACATCGCCTGCTGGGTGGCTTCATCCACGCCGCTGGCCAGCGCGCCCAGGCGGGTGCCTGCAGCGAACAGCACTGCGGTCTTGCGCTCGATCACACGCAGGTAGGCGGCTTCGTCGGTGTCCGGGTTGTGCACGTGCAGCAGCTGCAGTACTTCGCCTTCGGCGATTCGGTTGGTGGTGTCGGCCAGGATCTGCATGACCGGCATGCGGTCCAGTTCCACCATCAGCTGGAAGCTGCGCGAATACAGGAAGTCGCCGACCAGCACGCTCGGGGCATTGCCCCACAGGGCATTGGCGGTGCTGCGGCCGCGCCGCAGGCTGGATTCGTCGACCACGTCGTCGTGCAGCAGGGTCGAGGTGTGGATGAACTCGATGATCGCCGCCAGCTGGTGGTGTTCCGGACCGGCCTGACCGACCGCATGGCCGGCCAGCATCACCAGCATCGGGCGCAGGCGTTTGCCGCCGGCGGAAATGATGTGGTCGGCAATCTGGTTGATCAGCACGACATCGGAGGACAGGCGGCGGCGGATCAGCGCATCCACGGCGGCCATGTCGGGCGCGGCGAGCGTCTGGATCTGGGCCAGGCCCAGCGCGGAGCGGGTGTCTTCGGTGATGGTCATGCGGTCGTACTTTGAGGCGTAAGCCCGATTATAGGCCGTCCCGGCGTGAATACGTATGCAAATGGCACCACCCCGGAGGGGCCGCCGCTAAGCTTGTCGGGCATGATCCGGCACCCCTGGCGGGTGCCCTATGGAAGCCCGGAGGGGGGCTCACGATGACGAACACTCCATGGTGGCGCGGTGCCGTCATCTATCAGATTTACCCGCGCAGCTTCCTGGACGCGAACGGTGACGGCGTGGGCGACCTGCCCGGCATCATCGAGCGCCTGGACTATATCGCCGCGCTGGGCGTGGACGCGATCTGGATTTCGCCGTTCTTCAAGTCGCCGATGGCCGATTTTGGCTATGACATCGCCGACTACCGCGATGTCGACCCGCTGTTCGGCAACCTGGACGACTTCGACCGCCTGCTGGCCAAGGCCCACGGCCTGGGCCTGAAGGTGATGATCGACCAGGTGCTCAGCCACACCTCGATTGAGCACGACTGGTTCCGCGAAAGCCGCCAGGACCGCACCAATCCCAAGGCCGACTGGTACGTCTGGGCCGACCCGCGTGAGGACGGCACCCCGCCGAACAACTGGATGTCGCTGTTCGGCGGCGTCGCCTGGCAGTGGGAACCGCGCCGCGAGCAGTATTTCCTGCACAACTTCCTGGCCGACCAGCCCGACCTGAACTTCCATAACCCGGAAGTGGAGCAGGCCACGTTGGACAATGTCCGCTTCTGGCTCGAGCGCGGCGTGGACGGCTTCCGGCTGGACGCGATCAATTTCTGCTATCACGACCGCCAGCTGCGCGATAACCCGCCCAAGCCGGCCGACAAGCGCGTGGGTCGCGGTTTCAGCCCCGACAACCCCTACGCCTACCAGTACCACTACTACAACAACACGCAGCCGGAGAATCTGCCGTTCCTCGGCAAGCTGCGTGCGTTGCTGGACGAGTTCCCCGGCGCGGTAGCGCTGGGCGAGATTTCCTCGGAAGACTCGCTCGCCACCACCGCCGAGTACACCAGCGCCGGTCGCCTGCACATGGGCTACAGCTTTGAGCTGCTGGTCGACGACTACAGCGTGGACTACATCCGCAGCACGGTCTCGCGCCTGGAAGCGGCGATGACCGAAGGCTGGCCGTGCTGGGCGATCTCCAACCACGACGTCGAGCGCGCCGTCACCCGTTGGGGTGGCCATCCGGCCAACCCGCGCCTGGCGCGGATGCTGGTCGGCATGCTGTGCTCGCTGCGTGGTTCGATCTGCCTGTACCAGGGTGAAGAACTCGGCCTGGGCGAAGCGGATGTGCCGTTCGAGGCCCTGCAGGACCCCTACGGCATCACCTTCTGGCCAAACTTCAAGGGCCGTGACGGCTGCCGCACGCCGCTGCCGTGGACCGACGCCGAGCAGGCTGGTTTCACCACCGGCCAGCCGTGGCTGCCGATTTCCGACGAGCATCGTGCACGCTCGGTGGCCGGGCAGGAGCACGACCCGCATTCGGTGTTGAACGCATTCCGCCAGTTCCTGGCGTGGCGACACACCATGCCGACGCTGCTGCTGGGCGACATCCAGTTCCTGGACAGCGCCGAGCCGGTGTTGATGTTCGAGCGCCGGCATGAAGGCGAGACGTTGTTGCTGGCGTTCAATCTGTCGGGTGAGGCGGTGTCTGCACCGTTGCCGGCGGGGGAGTGGACGGCATTGAGCGTGCCGGGTCCGGATGCCGGTGGCATCGACGGTGGCCAGGTGGTGTTGCCCGCGCACGCGATGGTGTGCCTGCGGTTGGGGTGATACGTACAGATTTCCGGTGGTGATTTTTCAAGGGCGAGGCGGAGACCTCGCCCTTTTTTTGTGTCTTGTGAAGAGCGTCGGTTTCGTTTTGGGTTACGTCGTTAATGAACGTTGTGGCGTTCACTGTCGTCGTCTGTCGACCGACGCTACCAAAGCCTTTTGGCCACCGGCCATCTGTCGGGGCGGGTTGGGGTGGGCTGGAGGGGGCGTGAGCCGCATGGATGCGGCGACCGAGGCTCCATGGATGGATTCACGCCGTCCCCCGGAACGCCCATCCCAATCCGCCAACCCAGGGGACCCATGAGCCGAGGGTTGTTCGCATGAATCCAACCAACAAAAAACCCGCTGCTTTATGCAGCGGGTTTTTTGCTCAAGCAATCACACCAGCAATCAGAACTTGTAGTTCACGCCCAGCATGTAGGTGCGGCCCCACTCGATGTATTCCAGCGGGCGGTCCTTCGTGCCGGCGTAGGTGCGGTACGGCTCGTTGGTCAGGTTGCTGCCCTGCAGCAGCAGGGTCAGGCCCTTCATTGCACTGCTGTCGCTGAAGGTGTAGCTGATCTGCGCGTCCGTCACGTTCTCGCCCACCACGTAACGCAGCGTGCGGTTACCGTTGAAGTTGCCGATCTCACCAATGAAGTCCGAACGACGACGCTGGCTCACGCGGGCTTCAAACCCATTGCGCTCGTAGTACGCCGTGAAGTTGTACACGCGCTCGGACAGGCCCGGCAGGCTGATCGGATCGGTACCCACCGACGAGGCGCTTTCCGGATCCATGATCTTGATGTCGCTGTCATTGAACGTCGCGCTCGCCTGCACGCCGAAGCCACGCAGTGCGTCGGTCAGCATGTCCAGCGGGAACGAAGCGGTCAGTTCCAGACCCTTCAGCGTGCCACCTTCGCCGTTCTGCGGAGCCGAGAACGTACCCGTCGTCAGCAGCGGGGCAGTCATGCCCGGCGGAATGACATAGCTGGCCAGCAGGTTGCTGAAGTCGTAGTCGTCCACCGACTGCGTATAGACGTAGCTCTTCAGGTCCTTGTAGAACACCGCCGCCGCCACGTACGCCTTCTCACCGAAGTACTTTTCGTACGACAGGTCGATTGCGTTCGCGCGCCACGGATCCAGCAGCGGGTTGCCGCCACTGCCGCCCGGCTTGCCGGTGGCCGTGTCAACGCCGAACTCCAGGCCCGCACGCATCTGGTCCACGCGCGGACGCGCGACCTGCTTGGCCACCGCGAAGCGCAGCGTCTGCTGGTGCGGGAACATGAAGGCCAGGTTCAAGCTCGGCAGCCAATCGGTGTAGGTCTTGCCTTCGTCGATCGGCAGCACTTCCTGGCCGGCCGGACGCGAACGGTCGAAGTAGTTCGACTGCGAGCTCTGGTCGGTGCGGATCATCTGCACACCGATGTTGCCGCGCAGGCCTACTTCACCGATGTCGGTGTTGATGTTGGCGCGCAGCCACGCGGTGGTGGTCTTTTCCTGCACCACCCACGACTTCGGAATCAGGTAATCCAGGTTGGTGACCGGATTGAAGGTCATGTAGCGGTCCACCGCCGCCGGCACGTTCCACGCCGGGATGTAGCCGATACCGGCAAAGCCCAGGTTCACCGGGGCGTACTGCAGGTCGCCGCCCACGTTGGCGTCGCCCTGGTCACCCAGCAGGATGTTGCCTTCGGCCTGGGTCTTTTCCTTGCGGCGATCGGCGTAGTTCACGCCCACGTCGATGTCCTGGAACCAGGACGACAGCGCCTCCGGCATGTTGAACGTGCCCTGCAGGCGCGCACCCTTCAGGCGGTCTTCCACCTGCGGCACCTTGCCGTAACCCGAACCGTAGATCGTGTTGGTCAGGTACAGCGCTTCCGGATTGGAGTAATCCAGGCCCGGACGGATCTGCGAGAAGCCGTTCGGATTGATGCTCAGGCCGATGGTGTCCAGCTGCGGCATCGGGGTGAGCTGCAGGTTGTTTTCCAGGTTCAGCTCATCGCGCGTCGCCTTGGAGTAGTTCACATCCGCAGTGATCTTGAAGCTGTCGAAGGTCAGCTCGTTGTTCCAGCCGAACGCGTCGATCTTGTCCTTGCGCTTGTTGTACATGCCGCGCACCAGCGGATACACGCCACTGGCGGTGCCGCCGGTGAAGGTGCCGTCGGCATTCACCTGCGGATTGGTGATCAGCAGGCCCGGGGTGTAACCGCCGTTGTAGTTGCTGAGGTTGACCTCGAACTGGTTGGCGGTGTCGATCTGCTCGGCTTCGGTGTGGAACATGTCCAGCGTGCTCGTCCAGGTGTTGGACGGACGGAACTGGACGGTCGCCATGTAGCCGTCACGCTTGTTGTTGCCGGTACGACGCAGTGCCTTGATGCCGTCCGAGAACGCGGTGCCCGGAGCCACGCCCGGGCGGTTGCCCTGGTCGGTCTGCTCGGTGGTCCACGGCTCGTACAGGCCGACCTGGTTTTCCTGGATCGGCATGTCGCTGTGGGCGTAGCCCAGCGAGATGCCCCAGGTGTTGTCGGCAAACTGGTCGATGTAGCTGGCGCTGAAGCGGTTGCCGTAGGCATCCACGTTCGCCGCCTTGCCCAGCGAGTTCTTCTGGTAGCGACCGCTGACCGCGATCACGCGCTCGGCGAACGACAGCGGACGCACGGTCTGCATGTCGATGGTGCCGGACAGGCCCTGGCCCACCAGCGCGGCGTCCGGGGTCTTGTACACGGTCACGCCGTTCACCAGTTCCGACGGGTACTGGTCGAATTCGACGCTGCGGTTGTCGCCGGTGCTGACCACTTCACGCCCGTTGAGCAGGGTGGTGGCGAAGTCCGGGGACAGGCCGCGCACGCTGATCACCTGGGCACGACCGGCCACGCGCTGCGCGGCCAGGCCGGGCAGGCGGCCCAGCGATTCGGCAATGCTTACGTCCGGCAGCTTGCCGATGTCTTCGGCGGAAATGGCTTCCACCACCGAGGTCGCGTCCTGCTTGATCGCAATGGCGTTCTCGATGCCACGGCGGATGCCGGTGACCTGCACGGTATCCAGGTCAACAGCCTGGCTGCCGGTGGCGGTGGTTTCGGTGGTGCTTTGAGCCAGCGCCAGTGACGGCGACAGGGCGACGGCCAGCGCGATACTCAGCGCGCTGCGCTTGCGGTTCAACATTTTCCCCTCCCAGGCAATGTTGCCAAACGGATTGTGAGCTGCCCGATGAATTGAGACAGGTGTCACGGCACGGTGGCCGTTGACTGCGCCGCTATGGTAGGCAGCGCGCCTTTGAAGCGAATCACCCTGCATACGTATTCAATGCGCATGCAGGGGATGAAACCGATTACAGCGGCGTGAACCGGATCGCCTGGCCACCGCCCGGTGCCAGCACGATGTTCATCACATCGGCGCTGGTGACTTCACGCACCTCGCGCTTGAACGCGAACGGGTTGCTGCGGAAATCGGCCCCGTCACCGTCGCGGTAGATCTCGGCGCGGTAACGCACGCCGGGCTCCAGGAAGCCCAGCGACACCGGCAACACGCGGCCGGACTCGTCGGTGATGCTGCCCAGGAACCAGTCGCGGCTGTTGCGGTCCTTGCGCACGATGGTCACGTAGTCGCCCACTTCGCCATCCAGCACCCGGGTGTCGTCCCAGTCCACGGCCACGTCCTCGATGAAGCGGAATGCCTCGCGGTTCTGTTCATAGTGTTCAGGAAGATCGGCGGCCATCTGGATCGGGCTGTACAGCACCACATACAGCGCCAGCTGGCGCGCCAGCGTGCTCGGAATGGCCTGGCCGTGGCGGCCCTTCAGGCTGAGAATGCCCGGGGTGTAGTCCATCGGCCCGGACAGCATGCGGGTGAACACCAGGTTGACCTCGTGTTCCGGCGGGTTCGGCGGCTGGCCCCAGGCGTTGTATTCCATGCCGCGCGCGCCTTCACGGGTGATCCAGTTCGGGTAGGTGCGGCGCAGCCCGGTGTCCTTGATCGGCTCATGCGGGTTCACCGCGATATGCCGCTTGGCCGCTTCCTGCACCACCTTCAGGTGATGACGGGCCATGAACTGGCCGTCGTGCCACTCGCGCCACAGCGGGCCACCGGCCGGATTGCGCCGGTCGACCTGGCCGTCATCACACACGTAGCCACTCTTGAACGAGTCCACGCCCAGTCGCGCGTACAGGTCCAGCGCCGCGCCCAGCTGATCCTCGTAATGCTCGATCGCACAGCCGGTTTCATGGTGGCCGATCAGGTGAACGCCCTTCTTCGCGCCATACGCCGACAGCGCTTCAATGTCGAAGTCCGCGGTTGGCCGGGTGAAGTCGAAGTCGTAGCCATTGCCCACCCACATGCCATCCCAGCCGGGATTCCAGCCTTCCACCAGTACGCCACGGAAGCCGTGCTTGGCCGCGAAATCAATCACCTTCCTGGTTTTCGCCGTGGTCGCCGCGTGCTTCGGCCCGGTCGCCCAGCTTTCCTCGTCCAGGTGCATCGACCACCACACGCCCAGATACTTGGACGGCTTCACCCAGCTCACATCGCCCAGCACATTGGGATCGTTGAGGTTGAGGATCAGGCTCGACTCGACCAGCCCGCCCGCGGTGTCGCTGATCTGCAGGGTGCGCCACGGCGTGTTGAAGGGCAGGGCGCGGCGCACCTTCCAGCCTTCCGCAGACGGCGAAAGCTGCGCGCGCAGGCGCTGGCCGTCGGTGCGGCGCAGCCACATGCCGGCGTAGTCCACCAGCGCGGCTTCGTGGATGGACACATGCAGCCCCTCGCTGCTGCGCAGCGTCATCGGCGTATGTGCCAGCGGCAGCTGGTCCAGCGGGGTGCGCTGATACAGGTATTCGTAGTGGATCGGCTCGCCCGCCGGAATCCACCAGGCCGTGGAGGCCGGGGTGATGGCGAACTCGGTCAGCTCGTCATCGATGATCGCCTCGCGCAGGTTCGGCTGTTCCGGGAAGTGGTAGCGGAAGCCCAGACCGTCGTCGTAGACCCGGAACACCACGTCCAGCCGCCGTTTCGCGCCGGTGGTTTCGCCCAGCTGCACGGTGAATTCGTTGTAGTGATTGCGGGTGACGCGGCGCTCGCCCCAGGGCTGTTCCCAGGTTTCATCCACGCTGCGGCTGGTCTGGCCGAGCACGGCCAGGTCGCGGTCGAGGCGGCCGTCGCGCAGCTGGAAGCCCAGCTTCGAATTGCCCACCACCTCCTGGCCGAAGCGCTCCACGCGGTAGCTGGGCATGCCGCCGTCCAGCTGCAGGGACACTTTAAGCACCTTGTCCGGCGAGGTGGCGCTGGCCACGGTGACCGGTTCGGCATGGGCCAGTGCGGCCAGAAGCAGCAGCGATGCGCCGGTGATGACGCGCGAGAACAGCACAAACTGTGGCATTTCCCCTCCCAGGGCCGCCTGAAATCCGCTTTGGACTATAGCCACGCTGGCCCGGCACTCCGGGCGTAACGCCATGAATACGTATGCAAATGCAGCGGCATGACCGCGCGCAGGTGCGAGGACCAACGGTCGTCGCCTACCATGCAGGCAGGCACCCTGGGAGGGGGCCGCGACGGCCGCACCACCCGCGGCTGACCCATAACGCGCGCAATAAGGGAGGGAGGCCGACGGGCGCAAGCCGGTCCGCCGCTTTCGATGCTGAAGATGATCTGCCTGACCGCTGCCCTTGGGGCAGCGCTGACGTCCACCGCCGCGGCGGAAGACCTCACCTTCGATGGCCGCACCGCGCGTGCCGCCACCGCTGCCGACGGCAGCTTCACTCTGAGTGCCGACGGCAAGCCGGTGGCCATTGCGGCCCAGCCGATGCGCAGCCAGACCGGCAGCGTGATGTTCGACGCCCTGTTCGCGCTGGCCCAGCAGGAAATGGACGCCGACCGCGTCGATGCGATCCGCGACCCGTCCTTCAATTTCGGCAAGCCGGTGCCGTGCGACTGCTTCCAGACCGGCGAGCGCTGGCCCTATGTGTGGACCCGCGACGTGAGCTTTGCCGCCGACCTGGCGCTGGCCCGGCTGGATCCGCAGCGCACCCGCCAGTCGCTGCAGTTCAAACTCTCCAAGGCCCGCGATGGCCGCACCCCCGGTCTGTTCGTGGCCCAGGACACCGGTTCCGGCGGCAGCTGGCCGATCAGCAGCGACCGCGTGGTGTGGTTCCTGGCCGCGCGCCACCTGCTCGACGACACCGCCTTTGCCGAGCAGACCTGGCAGGCGCTGCAGGGCACGCTGGCGCAGGACCGTGCGATGGTCTTCGACGAGCGCATCGGCCTGTACAAGGGCGAGACCTCGTTCCTGGACTGGCGTGAGCAGACCTATCCGGACTGGACCCGCAAGGACGTCCGCTTCATTGGCGAGAGCTATTCGCTGTCCACCAATGTGCTGCATTATCAGGCGTTGCGCCTGGCCGAGAAGCTCGCCCGCCAGCGTGGCGACGCGCGCGCCGACGACTACGCCAACTGGGCCACGGCGCTGGCGGCGCAGATCGACGCCCGCTTCTGGCGCGAGGATGCCGGCCAGTACATGAGCTACATCGGCGAAGCCGCGCACCCGGTGGACTACGCCAAGTACGACCTGCTGGCGATCTCGCTGGGCGTGCTGGCCGACGTCTTCCCGCAGGAGCGTGCGCGCCGTGCCATGGCCAACTACCCGGCAGTGGAGGGCGGCAGCCCGGTGGTGTGGCCGCAGGAAGCGCAGCAGCCGATCTACCACAACCGTGCAGTGTGGCCGTTCGTCAGTGCCTATTCGCTGCGCGCGGCGCGGCATGTGGACGATGTGGCGCGCATCCAGCGCGAGATCGAATCGCTGATGCGCGGCAGCGCGCTGGCCGGTTCCAACATGGAAAACTTCGAGATGCGCCGCCTCGCCGTGCATGTCGACGAGGGTGCGCTCAGCGGCCCGGTGGTCAATTCGCCGCGCCAGCTGTGGTCGGTGGCCGGCTATCTGTCGATGGTGCTGGAAGGCGTGTTCGGCGTGGAAGCCGACGGCAAGGTGGCACCCAAGCTGCCGGTGGCGCTGGTGCCGCAGCTGTTCGGCAAGGAAAAGAGCATTGAACTGAACGACGGCCGCACCCGCTACGTGCTCAAGCGTCCGCGCAAGCTGGACGGCGTGCTGCTGGTGGCCGACAAGACCACCCGCAAGGGCAACGTGGTGACCGTGCAGCTCAAGGCCGTCCCCGGCCCGGCACCGGTCACCGCGCCGGCGCTGCTCGCAGATGCCCCGACCGATGGCTTCGCTCCCGCGACGCCGGCAGCCCCGAAAGCAGAGAAACGCGGCAAGGGCTGGAGCGTGACCGTTCCGGCCGGCCACGTGCTGTGGCTGGATGGCAAGGCCACCACCGCCAAGGGCGCACTGACCGTACGCGAAGACGGCCTGCAGCACTGCCTCAGCCTCACCCTGCGCGGCCCGCAGCTGGAATCGCTGCACAGCCCGATGACCTGCCTGGGCCCGCAGCAGCGCCTGGCCGGTGCCAGCAAGTGGAGCTGGAACGCCACCGCGCCCACCCGCGTGCGCGTACGCCTGCGCTATGACAACCCGAATGGCCCGATCAACACCGGCGTCACTGCTGCCGTGAAGCAGCTGGTGGTGACCTGCGCCGGCAAGCCGGTGCAGCGCGCCACCGTGGTGATGCCGCACAGCGTCGGCCAGCAGGATTCCACCGCGGCCGAATTCGACGTGCCCAAGGGCAACTGCCGTTTCAGCCTGGAGCAGGGCTTCAACATGAGCGCACTGGAGCACTTCGCCCAGTACAACGGCGGCAAGGGCGGGCGCGAAGGCGTGCTCAACAGCGCCAAGGTCAGCGCACTGCTGCTCTCGCCGGTGGCCGCCGTGGTGGCTGCCCCGTGACGCGGCCCTCCAAGCCGACACTGTCGTTCTGGCAGATATGGAACATGTGTTTTGGCTTCCTCGGCATCCAGTTCGGGTTTGCCCTGCAGAACGCCAATGCCAGCCGCATCTTCGAAACCCTCGGCGCGCCGATGGACGCCGTGCCCGGGCTGTGGATCGCCGCGCCGCTGACCGGCCTGCTGGTGCAGCCGGTGATCGGCTATCTGTCCGACCGCACCTGGACCCGCTGGGGCCGCCGTCGCC
Organism: Stenotrophomonas sp. PS02289; assembly: GCF_029960115.1. GTDB lineage: Bacteria > Pseudomonadota > Gammaproteobacteria > Xanthomonadales > Xanthomonadaceae > Stenotrophomonas. The sequence continues at coordinate 4,730 of NZ_JASCOZ010000103.1, read as the reverse complement.
CGTACTTCATGTTCGGCGCGGTGTTCACCACGCTGGCCCTGCTGGTGATGCCGAACTCGCCGACGCTGTGGATCGCTGCCGGCACGCTGTGGGTGCTGGACGCCAGCATCAACGTGTCGATGGAGCCGTTCCGCGCGTTCGTGGGTGACAAGCTGGCCCCGCGCCAGCGTCCCACCGGCTACGCGATGCAGAGTTTCTTCATCGGCATCGGCGCGATTGTCGCCAGCTTCCTGCCCTTCATCCTGGCGCACTTTGGCGTCGCCAACACCGCCGCTCCGGGCGAGGTGCCGCCGACCGTGCGCTACGCGTTCTACTTTGGCGCGGCGGTGCTGCTCTCGGCGATTGCCTGGACGGTGTTCACCACCCGCGAGTATTCGCCGGCTGAACTGGCCTCCTTCGATGACGCTGAGCCGCCGGTGGCGCAGCAGAGCGCACCGTTGGCTGGGCCGCCGCCGCTGCAGCAGATCGGGGGTTGGATCGCGGTCGGCGTCGTGCTGGCGGTGACCATCGCATGGAAGAGCGGCGACAAGATGCTCTACGTGCTCGCGGGTTTGTGTGCGGCCTATGGCCTGTTGCTGGGCGTGGCGCGAGCCATCCCCGGGCAACACATGCTGGCCACCATCGTCGACGACCTGCGCAGCATGCCCTCGACCATGCGTCGGCTGGCGTGGGTGCAGTTCTTCTCGTGGTTCGCCTTGTTTGCGATGTGGATCTACACCACCGCTGCGGTCGCCGGTACTCACTTCGGTTCCACCGATCCCGCCTCGGCGGCGTACAACGAAGGCGCGAACTGGGTCGGCGTGCTGTTCGGTGCCTACAACGGTTTCGCCGCGCTGGCCGCGCTGCTCATTCCGCTGATGGTGCGCGCGCTGGGCCTGCGTTGGAGCCACCTGGTCAACCTGTGGCTGGGCGGGCTTGGCCTCATCTCGCTGATGTTCATCAAGGATCCCACGTGGCTGTTGCTGTCCATGGTCGGTGTGGGCTTTGCCTGGGCCTCGATCCTGTCGCTGCCGTATGCGCTGCTGTCTGACAGCGTGCCGGCGGCCAAGATGGGCATCTACATGGGCCTGTTCAATTTCTTCATCGTCATTCCGCAGCTGGTCGCCGCCAGCGCGCTGGGCTTCGCGTTGCGCGCGTGGCTGGGCGGCAACCCCATGCACGTGCTGGTGCTGGGGGGAGTGAGTCTGTTCGTTGCCGGGCTGTGCGTGCTGCGCGTGCCGGCCCATCAGGAGGGTGCGTGATGCGTTCGTTTTCCAAGGTGTCGCTGGGTGTTTCGCTGGCCTTGATTGCCACTGCCGCGCAGGCCGCGCCGCGCCCCGACTATGTGGGCACGCTGGAGCCGTTCGCCAGCGACGCGGTGTACTTCGTGGTCACCGACCGCTTCGTCAACGGTGACCCGTCCAACGATCACCGCGACCAGGGCGGCAAGCACCGCACCTTCGACATTCCCGTGCCGTGCCCGGACAAGGTGGACGGCAACATCGGCTACCTCGGCGGTGACTTCAAGGGCGTGCTCAACAACGCCGAGTACATCCGCAAGCTCGGCTTTGGCGCGGTGTGGATCACGCCCATCATCGACAACCCCGATGAGGCCTTCACCGGCAGCAAGCCGATCAGCTGCACCAGCACGCTGACCGACCGTGGCAAGACCGGTTACCACGGCTACTGGGGCGTGAACTTCTACAAGCTCGACGAGCACCTGCCCAGCAAGGATCTCGACTTCGCCGGCCTCACCCGTGGCCTGCACGACGCCCAGCTGAAAGTGGTGCTCGACATCGTCGGCAACCACGGCTCGCCGGCGTGGACCATGCCGGTGAAGCAGCCGCAGTTCGGGCAGATCTTCGACAAGGACGGCAAGCTGATTGCCGACCATCAGAACCTGCCGCCGCAGCAGCTGGACCCGCAGCACAATCCACTGCATGCGTTTTACAACAACATCGGTCCGGTGGATGCCGACAAGGGTTCCATCTTCGACGGCAATCTGGCCGAGCTGGGCGACTTCAACCAGAACAATCCGGCGGTGATGGATTACCTGGTGGGTGCCTACCTGCAGTGGACCGCGCAGGGTGTGGATGCGCTGCGTATCGACACCATCGGCTGGCTGCCGCACCCGTGGTGGAACGAATTCGTGAAGCGCATTCGCGCCGAGCATCCGGGCATGTTCATGTTCGGCGAGGCCTTCGACTACAACGCCGCCACGATTGCCGAGCACACCTGGCCGAGCAACGCCAATGTCAGCGTGCTCGACTTCCCGCTGCGCGGCGCGCTGTCCAGCGTGTTCGGCAAGGAGCAGAAGGGCTTTGAAACCCTGGCCGAGCCGCTGCACCTGCTGGGTGGCCCGTACGCCAATCCGTACGAGCTGATGAGCTTCTACGACAACCACGACATGGCCCGTCTGGACGCCACCGACGCCGGCTTCATCGACGCGCACAACTGGCTGTTCACCGCGCGTGGTATTCCGGTGCTGTACTACGGTTCGGAAACCGGCTTCATGCGCAGCCGCGCCGAACACGCCGGCAACCGTGCCTACTTCGGCCAGGAGCGCGTGGATGCCGCCCCGCAGAGCCCGATCTTCGGGCCGCTGCAGCGCATTTCCCTGCTGCGCCAGAACACCCCGGCGCTGCAGCGCGGCCTGCAGGTCACCGAGCGACTGCAGGGTGACCAGGCCGTGTTCTACCGTGTGCTGCAACACGGCGACACCGCCCAGACCGCGCTGGTGCTGCTGAACAAGGGCGACACCGCCAGCACCTTCGAGGTCAGCCGCTACCTGCAGCCGGGCACCTGGCGCGACGCGCTGGGCAGCGGCAGCGTCAAGGTGACCGGCAGCCTGAAGGCCGAGGTCCCCGCCCACGGTGTGAAGGTGTACCTGCTGGACGCCCCGGTGAAGCAGAAGGCCCTCCAGGCCGAGCTGGACAAGGCAATGGCCGACCAGAAAGCCCGCACCGAGCGTTTGCAGACGCGGTAATTCTGATTTGACGTGATTGTGGATCGGTAGCGCCGGCCGTTGGCCGGCCCAAGCGGTCTCGACCCGGGCGATACCGGGTCAGCCCACGTTGGCCGGCCTCTCACCCACCCGCCGTTACAATGGCCATTCCCGCTACCGCCCGGACCGGCCCATGACCGACCTGCCACCGCAGAACCCGCTTGAAACCCTGCTCAAATCCGCCATGGACGGGCAGACCTCGATCGGTGGCTTCATGAAGGCGTTCGTGGCGTCGGAGGTCATCCTGCTCAACGGCAGCCTGGTGACCCCCGACGGCAGCGGTTTCGACCCGCTGCTGTTCGACGACGACGGGGTGAAGCGGGTGGCGGTTTTCACCGACCTGTGCCGCCTGGGCGGCTACAGCCAGACCGCACCGCACGTGGGCCAGATGCGGATGATCGAGGTGCTCGGGCGTATTCCCGGCGGATTTGGCGTCGTGGTCAATCCGGCCACGCCGCTGCAGCTGACCATTTCGCCCGATGGCGTCGGCCATCTGCTCGAAGACTTCGCCGACCCGCACCGTCCCTGACCACCGTCACCCTGACCAAGGGCACACGTGCCCGCCCATAGCCTCGCCGCACACTGCAATCCTCCACGGATTGAAGAGGGCAGGGTATGCAGGTACGCAACGCTTGGCTGGCGGCGGCACTCGCGGTGGTGTCGCCCACATTCGCCGCCACTCCGGTCGACCTGACCACCCTCGACCGCGAGATGACCGGCCCGCGCACCCAGGTGCTGGTGCTCGGCAGCGTCCACCTCAGTGAGATCGAAGGCGGCATCCAGCCCGGCGCGCTGGAACCGCTGCTGGCGCGCCTCGCCGCCTTCAAGCCCGACATCATCACCATCGAGAACATCGACGGCGAGCAGTGCGACCTCGCCGCGCGCCATCCCAGCGTGTATGGCGACGACTACTGCGCCAACACCGACGAAGCCCACGCCGCCACCGGCCTGGAGCTGCCCGCTGCCTTGGAACGGGTGAATGCCGCGCTGGCCGATTGGCCGGCCAATCCCACGCCCGCGCAGCGCCGCCAGCTGGCCGCCTGGTTCTTGGCCGCCAATGACCGCCCCTCGGCCTATGTCCAGTGGCTGCAATTGCCCGCGGGCGAGCGGAAGGCCGGTGATGGCCTGACCCCGGCGCTGGTGACCCTGCTGGAAGGCATCGCCACCCGCAAGAGCGAGAGCTATCAGATTGCGTCCCAACTGGCCGCGCGGCTGGGCCACGCCCGCGTCTACCCGGTGGACGACCATACCGGCGACAACCTCACGCTGACCGACCGCAAGGCCTTCGCGCGCGAGATGGAGGCGGCGCGGAAGACCGGCAGTGCCGAGCTCGACAAGCACATTGCCGAGGAAGACGAGATGGCCAAAGGCAAGGACCTGTTGCCGCTGTACCGCTACCTCAATGATCCCGAGCGCCTGAACACTCTGGCCGAGGTCAATGTCTCCGCCGCGTTGAAAGCACATTCGCCGCTGCAGTCACCGCAGAAGTGGGTGAACGGTTGGGAGATCCGCAACCTGCGCATGGTCGCCAACGTGGCGCAGACGTTCCGCGAGCGCCCAGGTGCCCGCGTGCTGTCCATCGTAGGGGCCTCGCACAAACCCTGGTTCGACCAGTGGCTGGGCCGCCTGGCCGGCGTGGATATCGTGGATGTGGGGCCGGTGCTGAAGTAGTCGCGATCCAGATCCGCGAGACCATGCCCGGTAGCGCCGGCCGTTGGCCGGCCCAGGCGGTAATGAGGGCCGGCCA
>NZ_JASCOZ010000102.1 GCF_029960115.1 Stenotrophomonas sp. PS02289 | reverse complement strand
TTCAATAAAACACAAACACCCCCGTTAACCGGGGGGGCCGCCCACGGGCGGCCGCTACCGGTCACCCGTTAACGGTGATCGGCGACATACCGCTCAAACGCGGCAATGCCGTCCTCGACCGTGATCAGTTCCATCACGTCGTCGAACTCGATCTTGGTACCCCATTTGAGCTCGGCGCCCGGTTTACCCAGGTACTTGCGCGCCGCATCGTCATAGCGGTCCACGCAGTAGCGGCGGTCCGAGTAGGGGCCGCTGCGGTGCGGGTTGCTGGCCGCATGCAGGCCCAGCACCTTGGCTCCCATCGCGTTGGCGATGTGCATCGGGCCGGAGTCCGGGGTCATCACCAGCGCCGCGCGGGCCAGCAGGGCCGGCAGCTGCTTCAGGGTGTCCTTGCCCACCAGGTCCAGCGCCGGGGTCTGCAGCTGGGCCTGGATGGCGTCCGCCATGTTCCGTTCCAGCTCGCTGCGGCCCCCGCACAGCACCACCCGCCAGCCCCGGCTGGCCGCATGATTGGCCACCGCGGCATAGCGGTCGGCGTACCAGTTGCGGCGCACATGGCTGGAGCAGGGCGAGATCATCAGCACCGGCCGGCCATCGTCGTCCCACTGCGCCTGGGCCCAGTCCACCGCCGCCTGCGGCACCGCCAGATCCCAGCTCACCTCGGTCTGTTTCAGGCCCAGCGGCTCGCAGAAGCTGCCCATCGCATCCAGCACATGGATGCCGGGGCGGTCGGCGATGCGCTCGTTGATGAAAAGCCCATGCAGGTCTTTGGAGCGCGCCTTGTCATAGCCGATCCGGCGCCTGGCCGGCACGAAGGCCGACAGCACATTGGCGCGGAAGGCCACCTGCATCTGCAGCAGCGCGTCGAAACGGCCCGGAGGCAGGGTCTGGCGCAGGGCGCGCATGCCTTGCAGGCCGGTCTTCTTGTCGTAGGTATGGAACACCACGCCGGGCAGGCCATCGAGCAGTTTCTGGCCGACCTTGTCGATGATCCAGTGCAGTTCGGTGCCCGGCAGGCCCCGCTGCAGGGTACGCACCAGGGGTACCACGTGGGTCACATCGCCCAGCGCCGACAAACGCAAAAGACACAAGGAAGAGGACGTTGGTGCCATGGTGTTGTTAGACTCGAAGGAATGGTCGCATTCGACGCCACTGAAGCGCTGACGCCCTGCCGCGATGGACGCGGTATGGGTGCCATTCTGTTCGACCGCGAACGCCTGCGGCAAGCCGACATGAGCCTGTTCTCGCCGGCGCACTGGGGCGAGCGCGCGCGTCCCGTGGGCGACGGCGGTCGCGGCGGGGCCTGGTTCGTGGATGCGCCGTTCGGCCATTGCGTGCTGCGCCACTACCTGCGCGGCGGCCTGGCCGCCAAGCTCAGCCGCGACCAGTACATCTGGCGCGGGGCCAACCGCACGCGCAGCTTCGCCGAATTCCGCCTGATGCGTGCCCTGCGCGCGCAGAAGCTGCCGGTGCCGCGGCCGATTGCCGCGTTCTACATGCGCGACGGCCTGCGTTACCGCGCCGCCATCCTGATGGAGCGCCTGGAAGGCGTCCGCTCGCTGGCCGACCGCGCGCTGGTCGCCGGCCGCGGGGCTCCGTGGGAAGAAACCGGTCGGCTCATCGCGCGGTTCCACCGGGCCGGGCTGGACCATGCCGACCTCAATGCCCACAACATCCTGTTCGACGCCAACGGCCATGGCTGGCTGATCGACTTCGACCGCGGCGTGCAACGCATTCCGGCCACCGCCTGGCGTGAGCGCAACCTCAAGCGTCTGCACCGCTCGCTGATCAAGCTGCGCGGCGAGCGCAGCCACGAAGAAGTGGAAAAGGACTACGCGCGACTGCGTCGCGCCTACGACCTGGCCTGGAATCGGGGTTACTGATGGAGTGGGGCCTGCGCTTCATGGGGGTCGGCAATGCGTCGGCCGTGCAGCTGGGTTCGCCGATGGCGGTGATCGAGCGCGACGGCGCGCCCTGGCTGACCATCGACTGCGGCGGCGAAGGGTTGACCGCCTATCTGGCGCAGTACGGACAGATGCCGCAGGCGCTGTTCGTCACCCATGTGCATCTGGACCATGTCGCCGGCTTCGAGCGGCTGTTCGTGGATGCTTATTTTTCGCCGGCGCGGCGCGGCAAGATCCGCCTGTACGTGCCGGCCACCGTCGTGCCGCTGCTGCACAAGCGGGTAGGGGACTACCCCAACGTGCTGGCCGAGGGCGGGGCCAACTTCTGGGACGCCTTCCAGTTGATCGTGGTCGGCGATGCGTTCTGGCACGACGGCGTGCGCCTGGAGGTGTTTCCGGTGCGCCATCACTGGCCGGAAACCGCCTATGGCCTGCGCCTGCAGGGCGCATTGGTGTGGAGTGGCGACACCCGGCCGATTCCGGAAATGCTCGCCCGTTACGCCAACGACAACGAATTGATCGCCCACGACTGCGGGCTGCACGGCAATCCGTCGCATACCGGTGTGGATGATCTCGAGCGCGAGTATTCGCCCGCGCTGCAGGCGCGCATGATGCTGTATCACTACGCCAGCGAAGCCGATGGTGAGGCGCTGCGCGCCCGCGGCCATCGCGTGGCCGTGCCCGGTGAGTGCGTGGCGTTGGCCGTGCCGACGGCACCGACCCCCGAAACGGGTGACGGCCCCGCCGGCTGACCTCGGCGCCCGCGTCGATCGATACCGTTGCTGCCTTCCGGCCCTGGCGGGATTTTCGATCTAGCGTCGCGAGGGGCCGACGGGGCCGCCATAGAGACGTTGCACCGAAGTGCAGTCCGCCATTCTAGCACAAACAAAACCCTGAACCCTCTGTAGCCCACCGGTCTCCGCAATCCCCGGCCGCTCTCCCCATTGGCTAGAATCCCCCACGTAGAGCGGGGCTTGCCCCGCTGCTCGCAAAATGGAGGAACGACCTCCCCCAAACCGGGTATCACTGACCAGGACGGCCTGGCCCCATCAAAGGAGGCCACCATGGCCTGGATCTATCTACTCGTTGCCGGCGTTCTGGAAATCGTCTGGGCGTTTTCCATGAAGCAGTCCGAAGGCTTCAGCAAGCTCACCCCCTCGCTCATCACCTTCACCGCCATGGCCGCCAGCTTCTGGCTGCTCGCCCTGGCGATGCGCACCCTGCCGCTGGGCACCGCCTACACCATCTGGACCGGCATCGGCGCGGTCGGCGCGTTCATCGTCGGCATCGTGTTCCTCGGCGAGCAGGTCACCGCCATGCGCATCGGTGCCGCCGTACTGATCGTCAGCGGCCTGGTCCTGATGAAGCTCTCCAGCAGCTGACGTGTAGCCTCTCCCGACTACGCATGGAGGGGGAACGCCGGTAGGGTCGCTCGCAAGACGACCGCCGACCCTGCCGGCCACTGCTGTAAGGCATGGCCCCAAAACGGAACCGCCTCACCGCAGCCTATTCCTGTCCGAATCCGGCCAGCGCCGCCCCGGCGGAAAGCGCACACTCACGCTTCCCAAGCCCCGAGGCCCCGGTCATGAGCAACCTGCACGTCCGCTTCGCCGAACTCCACAACACCAACGCGCTGCTCGTCCTCCCCAACGCCTGGGACGCCGGCAGCGCCCGCCTCGCCCAGGAGCAGGGCGCGCAGGCCGTCGGTACCACCAGCGCCGCGATGGCGTGGTCCTGCGGCTACGCCGACGGCAGCGCATTGCCGCGTACCGCACTGCTGCAGCGTGTCGCTGAGATCGTGCATGCCACGTCGATACCGATCACCGTCGATATTGAAGATGGCTACAGCGATGACCCGCAGCAGGTAGCGGCACTGGTGCAGTCGCTGGTTGAACTCGGCGTGGTCGGCATCAACCTTGAAGACGGCACCGGCGCGTCTGCGTTGCTCGCTGACAAGTTCACCGCCATCCGCGCGGCGCTTGCCGGCCGTCCGTTGTTCATCAACGCACGCACCGATGTATATCTGCGCGGGCTCGCCGAAGGGCAGGCAGCCGTTGCCATGAGCGTGGAGCGATTGCAGGCGTACGCCGCGGCGGGTGCCGATGGGGCGTTCGTCCCGGGATTGAAGCAGCCTGCCGATATCGCGGCCGTGGTCGCAGGTATCGCATTGCCGCTCAACGTCATGTGGCTGCCGGGGATCGGCACACATGCAGAACTACTGGCCGCCGGAGTGCGTCGACTCAGTGCCGGCCCCGCGTTGTATGCGCACGCCTGGAGCGCGGTGGAATCCGCGACCCGCGCGATGCTGGATGATGCGCTGGCCATGCCCGCGACCCCGCCGAGCTACGCCGCATTGAATGCCCTGTTCGCGTAACGATGGGGTGCCATAGAGCCACGCCCTGCGTGGCTTCGCGGTGCAGGATTACAGGCAATCAGTCAACGCCAGCACCATCTCCACCGCATCCAATCCCGGCCCATGCCCGTCCACTACCACGTTGACCACCGCAAACCCCAGCCCGGCATAGAACGCCTGCACATGCTGGCTGGTGTTCAACACCACCCGGCGTTTACCCATCTCCCGCGCCTGTTCAATGCGCGCCAAGGCAAGCGCCTTGCCGACGCCCTGGCGATGCAGGGTCTGATCCACCATGCCCCAGACGAAACCGGCGGTTTCCTCATCCAGGCTGGCGAGACCGCCGCAGGCGACGATCTGGCCGTCGCGCTCCACCACGGCGTAATCCTGCGGGCGCTGTGGTTCCTGCAGGAAGCCTACGAATCCAGAGCGCTCATGCGGGCCGAAGTAGCGCGGCGTGTTGCTGTCGAAGACGCGCAGGCAGTGGGTGGCGTCGTTGGGGCTGTAGGGGCGGAATGTAGTCATGCAGGCATTCTGTCGTAGAGCCACGCCCTGCGTGGCTTCGCGGTGCTGGGATCAAGCGAAGAGCAGCCACGCAGGGCGTGGCTCTACATTTCCTGCCACGCCGCGCGGAGTACCCTCAGCGCCGAGCGCAGAAACATCAGCAGCAGCGCTGCTGCAATCAGAAGATCCGGCCAGCCGGCTCCGAACAGCCATACGGCCAGCGCCGCGAGCAACACCGCGACACCTTCGAAGATGTCATTGCGCGAACATTCCCACGCAGATGCCATGTTGATGTCGCCGCTGCGGAACGGATTCAACAGCCACAGGCAAACGCCATTTGCCGCAAGATTCAACGCCCCGGCAATGCCCATGCCTTCGAACAGCGGCACGGTGGGGTGGGTGAGTCGCCAGCCGATCTGGGCCGCGACCGTCAGTGCTGCACCCAGAATCAGCAGGCCCTTCAGAAACGCGACGCGGCCTTTGGCTTTTGCTGAGGCACCGACCACGGCCAGGCTGATCGCGTAGGTGAGGGCATCGCCGAGGTTGTCCAGGCTGCCGGAAAGCAGGGAGGATGAATGGCTCCACCATGCGGCGGCGGCCATCATCACGAAGGTGGCCAGGTTGATGGCCAGTACGATGCGCAGCACGCGGCGCTGCTTGGCGTGCAGGGCGGTGGTGTCGACGAGTTTTCCGCAGCCGCAGCAGTCGGACATGGGGACGTTGATGGAACGTGGACACCCGCATTGTAGAGCCACGCCTTGCGTGGCTGCGCGGTGCCAGGTCAAGCGAAGAGCAGCCACGCAGAGCGTGGCTGTACGTGGTCGAATGTGGGGCGATGGTGGCCGCTTCGTTTTCCGGGGATTGCGGGGCCCATCCATGGGCCCCGCCCCTGCGCTTTGCGCAGGGGCCAGCCGTTCGGCTGTCCGGATTCGCTCCGCGCCGAAGTCACAGCGACGCGCCGGGTTGAAGAACGCGTCGCCACGCGCCCGGGCGTATCCGCTAAACCTTTTATCCCCCTCTCTCTGCCGGGCAAACGCAAAAAGGCCGCCCTAAGGCGACCTTTTTGCGTTTGTCTGGCGGAGAGAGGGGGATTCGAACCCCCGAAGCGCGGTTTAGACGCTTACACACTTTCCAGGCGTGCTCCTTCAACCACTCGGACACCTCTCCGGACCTGCGGCAAACCCGCTGCAGGGGCGCAGATTCTAGCCGGGGAATGCGTTGGGCACAAGCGTCTTCACACAGGGCCGGAGGGGATGGACAGGCATGGCACAATGGACGTCCCGATGAAGACGGTGGCCTGATGTCCTATCTCGTCCTTGCCCGCAAGTGGCGTCCGAAGCGTTTTGCCGAGCTGGTGGGCCAGGAACACGTGGTCCGTGCGCTCAGCAATGCGCTGGACAGCGGCCGGGTGCACCATGCATTCCTGTTTACCGGTACCCGCGGGGTCGGCAAGACCACCATCGCGCGTATTTTTGCCAAGTCGCTGAACTGCGAACAGGGCACCAGCGCTGACCCCTGCGGCCAGTGCCCGGCCTGCCTGGACATCGATTCCGGGCGCTACATCGACCTGCTGGAAATCGACGCCGCGTCCAACACCGGTGTCGACGATGTCCGCGAGGTCATCGAAAACGCCCAGTACATGCCTTCGCGCGGCAAGTTCAAGGTCTACCTGATCGACGAAGTGCACATGCTGTCCAAGGCGGCGTTCAACGCGCTGCTGAAGACGCTGGAAGAACCGCCTGAACACGTGAAGTTCCTGCTGGCCACCACCGACCCGCAGAAGCTGCCAGTGACGGTGCTCTCGCGCTGCCTGCAGTTCAACCTGAAGCGGCTGGATGAAGAGCAGATCCAGGGGCAGATGACCCGCATCCTGGCCGCCGAAGAGATCGAAGCCGACCCCAGCGCCATCGTGCAGCTGGCCAAGGCCGCCGACGGCAGCCTGCGTGATGGCCTGTCGCTGCTGGATCAGGCGATTGCCTATGCCGGCGGCGCGCTGCGCGACGACGTGGTGCGCACCATGCTGGGTACGGTCGACCGCACCCAGGTGGCCGCCATGCTCGACGCCCTGGCCGAAGGCGATGGCATCCGCCTGCTGCAGGTGGTGGCGGCGCTGGCGGAGTTCTCGCCGGACTGGAGCGGGGTGCTCGAAGCCCTGGCCGAAGGCCTGCACCGCATCCAGGTGCAGCAGCTGGTGCCCGGCGCATCCGTCGACGGCGAAGGCATTGATGTGGTGGGCTTTGCCCAGCGCCTGCGCCCGGAAGTGGTGCAGCTCTGGTATCAGATGGCCCTGAGCGGCCGTCGCGACCTGTACCTGGCTCCGAGCCCGCGCGCCGGTTTTGAAATGGCCGTGCTGCGCATGCTGGCGTTCCGTCCGGCGGCGGCAGTTCCGCCCGTTCCCCGCGATGCCGGCAACGACACGGAGGTGGTTCCGGGCCCGGGAAACGTAGCTAGCGGCGGCCTGGCCGCCGCGTCGGTCGCGGCCCCTGTTGCGCCCCCCGCAGTCGCCCCTGCGCCTGTTGCCGCGCCCGAACCGACGAAAGCACCTGAACCGCCGGTCCAGGCCGTGCCGAAGCCGTCGTTGCCTGCGGAGCCGGCTCCGGCCAACGACCCGCCGCCGTGGGCACACGGCGAGGCAGAGGATCGCGACGAAGCCCTGGCCGCCGAAATGGCCGGTCCCGACGCGGCCATGGTGCCGCCGTGGGAAGAACCGGCGCGTCCGGCTGCTCCGCCAGAGCGCCCGCAGGGCATTGCCATTGCGCCGGCACCGGTGACGGCACCGCCTGCGGTGGTGGCTGAACCCGCGTCCAGCGCGGCCGCGGGCGACGCGGTGGCCCTGGATTCGGCCGACGCCTGGCTGCAGCTGGTGGCGCAGAGCGAGCTCAACGGCCCGTCGCGGCAGCTGGCGGCGCACGCGGCCTTCATCAGTTTTCAACGCGGTGTCTTGAAACTGGCGGTATCGCCCGGATTTGAGTACCTGTGTTCAGACCGCTCGCTGGCGGCCCTGACCGAAGCGCTGTCCGGTCCGCTGGGGCTCGCCCCGCGGATCGTGATCGAGCACGGCGAGGCCGAAGCCGAAACGCTGCACCAGCGTTCGGACCGCCAGCGCGGCGAACGTCAGCAGGCGGCCGAAACCGCCTTCATGGCCGACCCCAACGTGCAGGTGCTGATTCAGCAGCACGGCGCACGGGTGGTGGCCGATTCCATCCGTCCCATTGAAGAGTAGAAAATCATGCGCGGCAACATCGCCCAACTGATGCAGCAGGCCCAGAAGATGCAGGAAAACCTGCAGAAGGCCCAGGAAGATCTCGCCAAGCTGGAAGTCACCGGCAGCGCCGGCGGCGGCATGGTCAACGTGACCCTGACCGGTGCCAAGGAGTGCCGCAAGGTGCGCATCGACCCGTCCATCCTCAGCGACGCGGAAATGCTGGAAGACCTGGTGGCTGCAGCGTTCAACGATGCCTCCAACAAGATTGATGCCGAATCCAAGACCCGCATGGGCTCGGCCACGGCCGGCATGCAGCTGCCCCCGGGCATGAAGCTGCCGTTCTAACCGTGAGCCTGCCCCTGCTCGAACAGCTGATCGACGCCTTCCGCATTCTGCCGGGCGTCGGCCAGAAAACCGCCCAGCGCATGGCCTACCACGTGCTGGAGCGTGAGCGCGAAGGGGCGCAGAAGCTGGCCGAGGTGCTGGCCAAGGCGATCGAACGCATTGGCCATTGCGCGCAGTGCCGTGACTTCACTGAAACCGAGGTGTGTGCGGTCTGCGCCAACAGCAGCCGCGAGCGCGCGCAGCTGTGCGTGGTGGAATCGCCGGCTGATCGGTTGGCGATTGAAAGCGCCACCGGTTTTCGCGGGGTGTACTACGTGCTGCAGGGGCGGCTTTCGCCGCTGGACGGCGTGGGTCCGCGCGAGCTGGGGCTGGATGCACTGGGTACCCGCCTGCAGCAGGGCGAGGTGCAGGAACTGATCATCGCCACCAGCGCCACCGTGGAAGGTGAGGCGACTGCGCATTACCTGGCGCAGCTTGCCCGCGCACACCAGGTGCGTCCCAGTCGCCTGGCGCAGGGCCTGCCGCTCGGTGGCGAGCTGGAGTACGTTGATCGCGGCACGCTCTCGCACGCATTCGGTACCCGTACCGAGGCAACCTGACCTTTCATTGGTGACCCATGACCCAGGAAACGCTGTTCTCCAAGATCATCCGCCGCGAAATTCCGGCCACCATCGTCTTTGAGGACGACGACGTGCTGGGTTTCAAGGACATCGCGCCGCAGGCTCCGGTGCATGTGCTGTTCATTCCCAAGAACCACATCATTCCGACCCTGGACGACCTGCAGCCCGACCAGGCGTACCTGATCGGCAAGCTGGCGCTGGCCGCAGCCGAATACGCGCGTCGCGAAGGCTTCGCCCAGGACGGCTACCGCATCGTCATGAACTGCCGCGAAGACGCCGGGCAGACCGTGTTCCACATCCACATGCACCTGCTGGCCGGCGCGCCGCTGGGGCATTTCGGGGCTCCCGGGAAGTGAGGCACAAAAAAACCGCCCGAAAGGGCGGTTTCTTTTTGTGTGTTGGTTACCACCAACCCCAACCGCGGTAGCCCCAGCCCGGACCCCAGCCCGGACCCCACGGTCCGTACGGGTACACCGGCACCACGTCGACCTGGCGCTGTTCCGGCCACAGGTAGATCACGTCGGCTTCCAGCTTCGGCAGCTTGTAGTCGTAGTCGCCGATGCGGGTGTTTTCGTAGCCGGCAATCTTGCCGATGAAGGTCACATCGCGACCTGCTTCAAACACCGCCGGATCGTAGAAGCCGGCACGGCAGGCGACAAAGCGACCGTCGCTGGCATCGTTGCTGGTGGTGTTCGGGCGGCCGGTGCCGTTGAGCGGGCGCGACAGCAGCTGGAAGCAGGTCTGGCCCTGGCCCGGGGTGGTTTCAATGATGCGGCCACCCCAGCGGACCGGCGTGCCCACCTGCTGGGTGGCAACCGAATCGCGCGGGCTGACCACGCTGAAAGTGCCCTGCAGCGGCTTGGGCGCAGTGGCGCAGGCGGCCAGCGCCAGCGAGGCGGCAAGGGGAAGCAGAAGCTTGGTGTTCATGAGGATGCTCCGGTGGACGGACGATGCCGCTGCAGGTCACGCACAAGTGTAGGGTCGAGCCCGGAACCAGCGTAGCGCGCCTGAACGAAACGCTGGCTGAGCGAAATCAGCGCCGGGTCGGGGCGCTGCTGGTGGACGCGCTGCGCCCAGTCCGTGGCGGTTTCAGCCGGTTCCCGGGCCAGGCCATGCCGCGCGTAACGCCGGCCTACCCGGTGCCAAGCCCGCAGCAGCGGATCGCGTTCGCGTTCGCCGCGGGCCAGCACCCATGCCATCCAGCCTAGCGCAGCGCCTGCGAAGGCCATGAAAATGGCCACCAGCTGCGCCGGCTCCAGCTTGTCGATGCCCAGCGGGCGCAGCAGCTGCTGCTGGCGGGTGGCGTCAAAGCTCAGCACCAGGTCGTTCCAGCCGCGGCGCAGGTAGTCGGCCATCTGTCCCAGCTGGGCCCAGCGACCTTCCAGGGTCACGCCGCCATCGCCAGCGTTCAGGCGGTCTTCCAGGGTGTCGTAGATGCGCTCCGGGGCCACCGCGGCGGTCGGGTCCACGCGTACCCAGCCGCGCTCCGGCAGCCACACTTCGGCCCAGGCATGGGCGTCCATGCGCCGCACCACCCAGTAGTCGCCGTAGAGATTGCGCTGGCCGCCGGCAAAGCCGGTCACCACGCGCGCGGGAATGCCGGCGTTGCGCATCAGCACCACGAACGAGGAGCTGAAATGCTGGCAGAAGCCAGCCTGCTGGTCGAACAGGAACTCGTCCACCGCATTGCGGCCCGGGGCCGGCGTGGACAGCGTGTAGGCGAAGCGCGAGCGGATCCACTCCAGTGCGCGATTGACGATGGCGGCGTCGTTGCTGCCGGCTTCGTTGCGCCACTGGCGGGCCAGCGCGGCGGTGCGGGGATTGAGGTCCGGTGGCACGGCCAGCAGGCGTCGGCGCTGCCAGTTGTTGAGCGGTTGCACATAGCGTTCGGCCGGCGAGGACTGCATCCGCCAGCGGGTGAGGGCGGCCAGCGGAACGTTGCTGCTCAGGCTGTAGTCCGCATCCAGTCGGGTCCCGGCTGGGGCCTGCAGCGGCAGGTCCAGCGCCACCAGCTGGCGACGGTCGGTGGGCTCGTAGTCGATCTGGTAATCCCAGCGCACCGCACCGCGGGTCACCTGCGGCGGTGGAGCCTGATCCGCATAGCGATCCTGCACCCACACCTTGCCGTCGAAGTGGGTCAGCACCGGGCCGCGCCAATAGCGCTGCTCCGGTGCTGGCACCTCACCGATGAAGCTCACCCGCAGCGCCGGTGAGTCATCGCTCATCAGGTCCAGCCATTGGCCCGGTTCCATCCGGTCAGACAGGCCAGGCTTGCCCACCGCGCGCTCGGGCAAGCCCCACAGGGGCTCGCTCAGTCGCGGGAACAGCCAGAACGAAATCAGTGCCAGCGGCAATCCCAGCGCCACCAGACGGCCCACCCCGCGCAGCTGCCCGCCCAGTGCCGGGCTGGGGGCTTCGCCTTCGGCCTGGGCCAGGCGCTGCAGGGTGATCAACGCCGTCACTGCAGCCAGCACCGCCAGCACCATCGTGGTGGGGCCTTGATCCAGCAGGAACGCGGAGAACGGGGCGAACAGCGCAAAGCCGAGCAGACTGCGTGCATCGCGCAGCGTGCGAAGTTCGCTGGATTTGAGCGCCAGCATGGCGGTCAGCAGCGCGCAGCCGGTGTCGCGTCCCGGGCGGGCGCCCATCTGCCAGTAGATCGCGGCCAGCATGCCCAGCACCAGCAGCAGGCGCACCGGACCCGGCAGCACGCGCTGACCGGACAGCAAGGCAGTGAGAACGGCCACGACTGCAAACACCACGCTCAGCAGTGGCGGCAGCAACAGCAGCAGCGGCAGCAGTGAGAGCGCCGCGCTGAGCAGTGTCCAGCGTCGGGCGTCGACGGTCAGAATGAAGGAGGCGCGCTCAGTCATGGGGCATCAGCGCCAGTGCGCGTTGGCAGAGGTGGTGATGGCTGCTGCCCTGGCCCGGACCCAGCACCGGCTGGCCGGGCAGTTTGAGCGTGTACCGGCGGCCTTCGCGCTCGGCCAGGTCGACCCAGCGCGCCAGTCGCGCAATGCGTGCTTCGGTCGACAGCGATTTCAGCTGCCACCAGTCCAGCATGACATCCACGCCCACCGGCTTTTCATATTCGCGCACCAGCAGCGTGTCGCGCCGGGCCGAATGCTTCCAGGAGATGCTGCGCGGCGGATCGCCGGGGCGGTAAGCGCGCAGCTGATGCAGTTCGTCGCCGCTGGCATGCACGCGGGTGTGCAGCGGGTCACCGTCGCCTTCCGGAAGGGCAGGGGCCTGCAGTTCCGGCGCGGCGTACACCAGCAGCGGTGTATCCGGCCAGACCCATGCCCAGGCGCGTACCAGGCCCAGGGGCTGGGTGGTGGAGATACGGATGCGCTCCAGGTCCAGCCAGCCGCGCTGCTGGGTGGGCAGTTCCAGATCCACTTCCACCTGGTCGCTGTCCACCAGATGCCCATATGCCACGGCGTCGCCGTGCTGCAGTTGCAGGCCGCGGCGCAGGCGGGTGTCCGGGCGGGACAGACTCAGGCGCAGGCGTAGCAGATGGCCGGCGACGACCGGCTCGGCCGACACCGCGTCCACGCGCAGTGCGGAGAGCTGCAGATGTGCGGCAAACGTGCTGGCCACCGCCACCGTGGCCAGCAGCAGGGCCAGCAGCAGCGCAGGATTGTTGTTGTAGTTCAGCGCGCCCAGCAGCATGGCCATCAGCAGCACCGCCACGAACAGCCCGAAACGGGTCGGCAGCACGTAGATGCGGCGGCGATGCAGCCGCTGCGGCAGGGTTTCCTGCCGTCGCGGCCGTGCCAGCTTCTGGATGATGCGGTCTCCCCAGCCGCGTCGCATGTCAGTCCACCGGTACCGTCTGCAGGATGCCGCGTGCCAGCGCGGGTCCGTTGCCGGCCTCGGCTTCGGGCACCAGCCGGTGCCCGGCGACCGCCACGAACAGGGTCTGCACGTCTTCCGGTACCACGTGGCTGCGGCCCAGCAGCAGCGCGTGCGCCTTGGCCGCACGCAGAAGCGCCAGCCCCGCGCGCGGCGAAAGTCCCACGCGCACGCCGGTGTGCTGGCGGCTGCGTGCCAGCAGCGCCTGCACATAAGTAATGAGGGCTTCGCTGGCGTGCACCTGGCTCACCGCTTCACGCAGCGTACGTACCTGGGCCTCGGTCAGCGCCGCGGTGGTCTGCGCGATCAGGTGGCGGCGATCCGTGCCGCGCAGCAGCTCGCGTTCCGATTCCGGGTTCGGATACCCCAGCGCCAGCCGCAGCAGGAAGCGGTCGAGCTGCGAATCGGGCAGCGGGAACGTGCCGGAAAGATCCACCGGGTTCTGCGTGGCGATCACGAAGAACGGATCGGGCAGGGCGTGGGTCACGCCGTCCAGCGTGACCTGCTGTTCGGCCATCGCTTCCAGCAGTGCGCTCTGCGTGCGCGGCGGGGCGCGATTGATTTCATCGGCCAGCAGCACATGGGTGAACACCGGGCCCGGATGGAACTGGAACTGCCGGCTGGCCGCTTCGTACACCGAAACGCCGAGCACATCGGCGGGCAGCAGGTCCGAGGTGAACTGCACGCGCTGGAAGCCCAGTCCCAGGCTCGATGCCATGGCATGGGCCAGCGTGGTCTTGCCCAGGCCGGGCAGGTCCTCGATCAGCAGGTGGCCACCGGACAGCAGGGCCACGAAGGCCAGCCGTACCTCATGGGATTTGCCAAGCACCAGACTGTTGACCTGGTCCTGGGCGTTGCGAAGGGCCTGTCGCACTACATCGGTTAGCATGGCGGGCACGTGGGGCGAAGATTCCATGTTCGTCTCGTGTCGTCGTTCCTTTCGATTCTATAGGCCAATGCAGGGCGAACAACGCGCACGCACCATTTTTTTGACGTTGTGGACGCTGATCACCGCTGCAAAGCTGGTGATTGCAGCGCGTCTGCCCTTGTTCGTGGACGAAGCGTTCTACTGGCAGGAAGGTCAACACCTGGCCATGGCCTACTCGGACCTGCCCGGGCTGACCGCCTGGCTGACCCGCCTGGGCGTGGAACTGGGCGGCGAACATGTGCTGGCGGTGCGGCTTCCGTTCCTGGCCATCGGCGCGGCGCTGCCGTGGATGGTCTCGCGCATTGCCACGCGCTGGTTCGGCGCAGTGGCTGGCTGGCAGGCCGGCAGCCTCACCTTGTTGATGCCCCTTTCGGCCACGCTGGGCATGCTGGCAGTGCCCGACGTGCCGATGGCGCTGGCGGCGGTGCTCTGCCTGGATGCTGGTGCACGGCTGTTGCGCAGCGTGGATGGAGCCGCGGGCGCGGCGATGAAGCTGGCGCTGGGCCTGATGATCGGCGCGCTCAGCCACTACCGCTTCATCGGCGTCATCGCGGTCGGCTTCATCGCACTCTTGGTGCTGCCGCAGGGACGGCGCATGCTGCGCGATCCGCGCGTGTGGGTGGCGCTGGCGATGGGCGTTCTGGCCTGGCTGCCGCTGTTGGCGTGGAATGCGGACAACCATGATGCCGGCCTGAAGTTCCAGATGGTGGAGCGTCATCCCTGGAACTTCCAATGGAGCGGGCTGTGGTTCCTGGTCATCCAGCCGGTGCTGGTCACCCCGATTCTGTGCGTGGCGATGTGGAAGGTGGCCTTGGCCGGCACCCGCTCCGGCGGCGGCGCGCGCGCGCAGTGGCGCTACTTCGGTCTGGTCGGCGCGGTGTCCACGGTGGCGATCTTCCTGCTCGGCTTTTTCACCGACGTCGAGCGCATCAGTTTCCACTGGCCGCTGCCGGGCTACCTGGCGCTGCTGGTGGCGGTACCGGTGGTGCTCAACGGCTGGCCGCGCTGGCTGCGCCGCACCGGCTGGTGGCTGGCGGGAGCCGGGCTGACGCTGGCGCTGGGCTACTACCTGATGGCCTCCACCCCGGCGCTGCGCGAGCAACTGGCCGGAGACAAGTATTACCCGCGCAACTTTGCCGGCTGGCGACCGCTGGCCGACGCCGTGCGCGATGAACTGCGGCAGATGCCGGAGGGCACCCGGGTGCTGGCGGGCAACTTCAAGGTCGGGGCCGAACTGGGCTTCCAGCTGCGCGACCCGCGGATCGAAGTGCTGCCGCATCCGCTCAACGACAAGCATGGGCGCACCGCGCAGCTGGGCGAGTGGGGTCTGCTGCATGAAGGCGAGCGACAGGGGCCGATGCTGCTGGTGCTCTCACCCAGTGACCAGCGTTACCGCGAACTGCTGGAGCGCTATCACCAGGTGTGCGAGCAGGTGGGCCCGTTGCCGCCGCCGCGCGTGGTCAGCCAGGACCACGGCTACCAGCGCTTCCTGCTGTTCCGTCTGCCGGCGCAGCGCGCTGAGGGGGCGTGTGTGACGCCGGCCATGGCCTGGTTCGACACCCCGCAACCAGGGGGCGAGGTGCAGGGCGTGGTGGAAGTGCGCGGCTGGGCCTTCAAGGACGGCGTCGGGCTGTCCAAGGTGGAGCTGCTGGTCGATGGCCAGCCGGTCGCGCCGGTGCGCTATGGCCGGCCCTACGACATCACCGGGTTCTGGAAGATTTCCAATGACCCGCAGCATCCCAACGTCGGCTTTGATGCGCAGGTGGATACGTCCTCGCTGGCTCCCGGCAAGCACTGGCTGGGCCTGCGCCTGCACGGCAATGACGGCAGCGTCGAAACCTGGCAGGAGCAGGCCGTCATCGTACGCTGAGACACCGCCTGGGCCGGCCAACGGCCGGCGCTACCGGTACATCGAATGCACGCGATATCCGTCTGGTAGCGCC
>NZ_JASCOZ010000101.1 GCF_029960115.1 Stenotrophomonas sp. PS02289 | reverse complement strand
CCGTTGGCCGGCCCAAGGGGTGTCCGAAGGATCATGAGGGCCGGCCAACGGCCGGCGCTACCGTCAGTCGGCCGCAGGTGCAGTCACGCCCAGCTGGTCCAGCACGAAGGCATACGACTCGGCCAGCTCGTGGTAGCGCTGGAAGCGCCCGGACTTGCCGCCGTGTCCGGCTTCCATGTTGGTGCGGAACACGACGGGGTGCGTGCCGGTGTTGTCATCGCGCAGCCTGGCCACCCACTTCGCCGGCTCCCAGTACTGCACCTGCGAGTCCCACAGTCCGGTGCCGACGAACAGGGCCGGATAGGCCTGACGGGTGACGTTGTCGTACGGCGAGTACTTCAGCATGTAGTCGTAGTACTCGCGCTGCTCCGGGTTGCCCCACTCGTCATATTCGTTGGTGGTCAGTGGAATGCTGGCATCCAGCATGGTGGTGACCACATCCACGAACGGCACCTGCGCCACCATGACCCGGTAGTCCTGCGGTGCCTGGTTGGCCACCGCGCCCATCAGCAGGCCGCCGGCACTGCCGCCGGACGCGGCCACGCGGTCCTTGGCCGCGTAGCCCTGGCGGACCAGTTCACGGGTGACGTCGACGAAGTCATTGAAGGTGTTCTGCTTGTGCAGCAGCTTGCCGTCCTCATACCACGCGCGGCCCATTTCCTCACCGCCGCGGATGTGCGCAATGGCGTACACCACGCCGCGATCCAACAGGCTGACCACGGTGGAGCTGAAACCCGGGTCCATCGACATGCCATAGCTGCCGTACGCGTACTGGTACAGCGCGGCACTGCCATCTTTCTTGAAGCCGTTGCGGTAAACCAGCGAGACCGGCACCTTGGCACCATCACGCGCAGTCACCCACACGCGTTCGGTGGTGTACTGCGAGGGGTCGTAGCCCAGCACCGGCTGCTGCTTCAGCTGGCGGCGCTCACCGGTGGCGGTGTTCAACTCGTAGGTTGTGGTCGGCGTGGTCATCGAATCGTAGGCGTAACGCAGCCACACGCTGTCCGGTTCCGGATTGGCGGCGATACCCATCGAGTAGGCGGGTTCGTCAGCCTTGACGTATTCCTCGCGCCCATCGGCGAACAGCAGCTTGATCCGCTCCAGGCCGTTGGATCGCTCGGCAATGGCACTGAAGGTGTCAAACAGTTCAAAGCCTTCCACCAGCACCGCGTCATCGTGCTTCACCCAGTCGGTCCACTGGCTGCGCGAGGTGCTGTCGGTCGGCGCGGTGACGACCTTGAAGTTCTTCGCGCCGGCGTCGTTGGTGCGGATCACCCAGCGCCCGCCGAAGTGGTCGGCACTGTATTCCACGTCCCGCGCGCGCGGCGCGAGCACCTTGAACGACTGCGGATCACTGGCCGGCGCGTAGCGGGTCTCCGAGCTGACCGTGCTGTCCAGTTCGATGGTCAGGAAGCGGTCGTCGCGGGTGCGGCCGATGCCCATGTAGAAGCTGTCGTCCTTTTCCTCATAGACCAGCACGTCGCTGCTCGCCGGGGTGCCCAGCACATGCTTCTTCACCCGCACGGTGAGCAGGGTTTCCGGATCGTTTTCCACGTAGAACAGGGTGCGGTTGTCATCGGCCCAGACCACGTTGGGCGAGACGTTCTCGATGCGGTCCGGCAGCACTTCGCCGGTGCGCAGGTCCTTGAAGCGGATCACGTACTGCCGGCGGCCCACGTCATCCTCGGCCCAGGCCAGCAGGTGGTTGTCCTGGCTGACATCGGCGTCGCCGACGTTGAAGTAGTTCTTGCCTTCGGCCATCTGGTTGACGTCGAGCAGGATCTCTTCCGGTGCCTCCATGCTGCCCTTGCGGCGGGCCTGGATCGGATAGTCCTTGCCAGTCTCGAAACGGGTGTAGTACCAGTAGCCGCGGTCACGCGCGGGCACACTGGCGTCGTCCTGCTTGATGCGTGCGACGATTTCCTTGTACAGCATGTCTTCCAGCGGCTTGAGCGGAGCCATCACCTGGTCGGTATAGGCATTTTCCGCATTCAGATAGGCCAGCATGGCGGGATCTTCGCGCTTGTCGTCGCGCAACCAGTAGTAATCGTCGCTGCGGGTGGCACCAAACGGTGCCTTCACCGTATGCGGGCGCTTCTCGGCGTCGGGCGGGGTCAGCACGGGGGCAGCGTTCGCGGTGGAGGTCATCAGACTGGCTACCAGTAAGCAGAGGGCAGGTTTCACGAGATTGGGTCCTTTCGGGTGATTGCAATGGCGTCCCTGTGCCCCGAGTGTGGTTGCAGCGACAGCGCGGGGCAAGCCGCGACCACCGCCAGCGCCTATCATCAGGAGCATGAGTACCTCTTCGCCCCCGGCAGGCTACAGCCGACGCAGCCACGACATCGCCCCGTTCCACGTCATGTCATTGCTGGCACGCGCGCAGGCGCTGGAGCAGGCCGGCCATGATGTGATCCACCTGGAAATCGGCGAACCGGACTTCACCACGGCCGAGCCCATCGTGCGTGCCGGCCAGGCCGCGCTGGCGGCCGGTCACACCCGTTACACCGCCGCCCGCGGGCTGCCCGCGCTGCGTGCTGCGATCGCCGGGTTCTATGGCCAGCGCTACAACGTCGACCTGAATCCTGAGCGGATCCTGGTCACACCCGGCGGTTCCGGCGCCCTGCTGCTGGCCAGCAGCCTGCTGGTGGACCCGGACCGGCACTGGTTGCTGGCGGACCCGGGCTATCCGTGCAACCGGCACTTCCTGCGGCTGGTGGAGGGCGCGGCGCAGCTGGTGCCGGTAGGTCCGCAGACCGCCTATCAGCTGACCCCGGAACTGGTGGAAGCCCACTGGAACGCGGCCAGCGTCGGCACCCTGGTGGCCTCACCGGCCAACCCGACCGGTACGGTGCTGGATGCCGGGCAGCTTTCCGGTCTTTCGCAGGCGTTGAAGGCGCGCGGCGGGCATCTGGTAGTGGACGAGATCTACCACGGCCTCACCTACGGCATCGACGCACCGAGCGTGCTGCAGGTGGACGACGATGCGTTCGTATTGAACAGCTTCTCCAAGTACTTCGGCATGACCGGCTGGCGGCTGGGTTGGCTGGTGGCCCCGCCCCAGGCGGTGCCGGAATTGGAGAAGCTGGCGCAGAACCTGTACATCAGTGCCTCCAGCATCGCCCAGCACGCCGCACTGGCGTGTTTCGAGCCGGAGACAATGGTGATCTTCGAGCAGCGCCGCCAGGCCTTCCAGGCACGCCGCGACTACCTGCTGCCGGCGCTGCGGGACCTGGGATTCCGGATCGAGGTGGAACCGCAGGGTGCGTTCTACCTGTACTGCGATGTGAGTGCGTTCACCGATGATGCACAGGCCTTCTGTGCGCACTTCCTGGAAACCGAGCATGTGGCGTTTACGCCGGGGCTGGATTTCGGCCATTACCGCGCGAACCAGCATGTGCGGTTGGCCTACACGCAGGAGATTCCGCGACTGCAGGAGGCGGTGGCGCGCATCCGGCATGGGCTGGAGCGCTGGGTGCGCTGAGCGGACAAAAAAACGCCGCGCATCGCTGCGCGGCGTTCAAAATGGGGTGGAGCCAACGAGACGCCCCACCACCCGGAGACGTCCACCGACCAACGGTCGATGGTTACTTCAGACGTTCCCACAGGAAGCTGTACGCCAGAGCCGACATATGCGCGGCCTGCGCATTGTTCGCCGCACCGCCGTGACCGCCCTCGATGTTCTCGTAGTAGGTCACGTCCTTGCCCGCCTCGATCATCTTCGCCGCCATCTTGCGGGCGTGGCCCGGGTGGACGCGGTCGTCGCGGGTCGAGGTGGTGAACAGCACCGGCGGGTAGGTCTTGGCCGGGTCAAACAGATGGTACGGCGAGAAGGTCTGGATGTAACTCCAGTCTGCCGTGTCCGGATTGCCATACTCGGCCATCCACGAGGCACCCGCCAGCAGGTGGCTGTAGCGCTTCATGTCCAGCAGCGGCACCTGGATGACCACGGCACCGAACAGTTCCGGGTACTGGGTGAGCATGTTGCCGGTGAGCAGGCCGCCGTTGCTGCCGCCCTGCACGCCCAGATGCTTGGGCGAGGTGATCTTGCGGGTGACCAGGTCACGGGCGACCGCGGCCATGTCTTCATACGCTTTGTGGCGGTTCTGCTTCAGCGCGGCCTGGTGCCAGCGCGGGCCGTACTCGCCGCCGCCGCGGATGTTGGCGACCACGTAGACGCCACCCTTTTCCAGCCACGCCCGGCCCATGCCGCCGGAGTACGACGGGGTCAGCGAGATCTCAAAACCGCCATAGCCGTAGAGTAGGGTCGGGTTGGAGCCGTCCAGCTTCATATCCTTGGCATGCACCACGAAGTACGGCACGCGGGTGCCGTCCTTGCTGGTGGCGAAGTGCTGTTCGATCACCTTGCCGTCGGCATCGAAGAAGGCCGGCATGGTCTTGAGCACTTCCGGCTGCTTGCCGATCTCGGCCAGCGCCAGCGTGGTCGGGGTCAGGTAGTCGGTGACGGTCATCCAAACCGCATCGCTTTCATCGGCATCCACCGCAGCCACGGCGACGGTGCCGAACGACGGCGCGCCCACGAAGTCGGTCTTCTCCCAGCCCGACGCGGTCGGGGTGAGGACCTGCAGGCGGCTCTTGACGTCCTCCAGCACGTTCAGCACCAGATGGTTCTTCGTCCAGCTGGAACCGGCCAGCGAGGTGGTCTCGGTCGGGGCGAACAGCACCTGGAAATCACGCTTGCCGGCAATGAAGTCGTCGAGCTTGGTGATCAGCAGGGAACCGGCGGTGTAGGTCTTGCCGCCCACGGTCCACGGCTCGCGCAGTTCCAGGGTGAGCCACTGCTTGCGCAGGCCCTTTTCGGCCGAGTTCGGTGCATCGATCTTGGTGAGCTTGCCGTCGGCGGCACGCAGGTACAGCTCGTTGTTGTAGAAGGCCAGGGTGCGGCTGACCAGGTTGCGCTCAAAGCCGGGGGTGTCGTCATGCAGGGCCGCGATGTACATGTCGTCGGCCTTGCCCTCATACACCACGCTGGCGCTGCTCATCGGCGTGCCGCGCTTCCACAGCTTGGCGATGCGCGGGTAGCCGGAGGTGGTCATGCTGCCGTCGCCGAAGTCGGTGTAGACGAACACCGTGTCGCGGTCGATCCAGCCCAGGCCACCCTTGGATTCGGGGCGGAAGAAGCCGTCCTTGATCCAGGTCTTGCGGGTCAGGTCGAACTCACGGGTCACATCGGCATCGGCACCGCCGCGCGACAGTGCAATCAGGCAGCGGCTGTAGTCCGGACGCAGGCACTCGGCCCCGTGCCACACCCAGTTTTCGCCTTCGGCCCTGTTCAGCGCGTCCAGGTCGAGCACGGTTTCCCACTTCGGAGCCGGCTTGCGGTACTCGTCCAGCGTGGTGCGCCGCCACAGGCCGCGCTCGTGCTGCTTGTCCTTCCAGAAGTTGTAGTAGTAGTCGCCGATCTTCTGCACGCCCGGAATCTTGGCGTCCGAATCGAGCACCTCACGGATGCTGGCTTCCATCTGCTTGAACGCCGGGGTCTGGGCCAGACGGCCTTCGGACTTCACGTTCTGCTGTTTGACCCAGTCCAGCGACTTCTCGCCAGTGACGTCCTCCAACCAGGCGTACGGGTCGGCCGGGGTGTCAGCGGCCATGGCGGCTCCTGCCGCGCCAGCGGACATCATGCCTGCCACCAGGCAGGCGGAAGCGAATCGGGACATTGCGGCTCCAGGCGGTCATATCTCACCGAAGCTATCACACCGGCTGACTGGCTCCCCCCTGTCGAAGGTCAGGGCGGACCCGACGCACCTGCGCGCGACCCCGCCGGCGCGCCTGCGGGCCCCGCCGACGCGTGCCCTGCCGGGCCCGCAACGCCGCTGGCAGGCGGAACCGGTACAAGGCCCACCAGGCCAGAAGCGGCATACCCACCAGCCACATCGGCAACCAGCCCAGCCACTGGCTGTCGCCACGCGCGGCCGGCCAGACCAGCACCAGCGCCAGACCGGCCAGCGCGACCTGCTGTACTGCCCGCAGTACCTGGGGGTGCGGTGCGTCGAGATGACGCGAGGTGGAAGGTGAACGTGGGTGACGACGCGAAGAAGACAGGGACATGACACAGCTCCGTGCGAAAGTGATGCGTCACCTTGCCCTGCCCCGATCTCACAGACTGCGACCTTTTTGCGCAATCGGCCACATTGATGCAACGACCGCCATTGACGTTCTCCGCCGTCTTACCCACCATGCCCCTGCACGCCTCTGGAGCCCGCCACCGCATGTCCTCGAAACGCCCGCTTCGCGCTGTCCTGCTGATCTCGCTGGTGTCGTTGTTGTCCGCCTGCGCGTTCGGCGACGCCAAGCCGACGCCGCCTGCGGAGGCCACCACCGGCGCGAACGCGCCGATCGACCTGCAGCGCTTCATGGGCACCTGGTATGTGATCGGACGGGTTCCCAACCCGGTCGAGCGCGGCCATGTGGCCAGCGTCAACGAGTATTCGCTGCGCGGCGACCAGAAAGTCTCGATCACCTACCGCTACCGCGACGGCTTCTCGCAACCACTGCAGGAGCTGACCGTGCGCGCTTCGGTCGACGAGAAGAGCGGCAACCACAACTGGCGGACCTGGTTCTACAAGGTCGTGCCAACCCATACCCGGGTACTGGAAGTGGCCCCGGACTACTCCTGGGCGATGCTCGGCTACCCCGGCCGCGAAATGGCCTGGATCTTTGCCCGCGAGCCAGACATGGACAAGGACCTGTACAAGGAACTGGCCACCCGGCTGCGCGACCAGTACGGCGTCAACACCGACAAGCTCAAGCGCGTGCCGCAGCACAAGGAGCAGGTGGACCGGCTGGGCTTTGAAGTGCCCAACGTCCGTTGAGGCCTGGCAGCCACGCAGGGCGTGGCTCTACCGGTTATTTTCGGGTGTACCGCGTGACCAGCCAGTCACCCAGCATCTGCAGCACCTGCACCAGCACCAGCAGCAGGACCACGGTGACCAGGGCCACGTCGGTGTGCGAGCGCTGGTAGCCGTCGCGGAAGGCCAGATCACCCAGGCCGCCGGAACCAATGGCACCGCCCATGGCGGTGAAGCCAATCAGGGCAATCACGGTCACCGTGGCACCGGCAATCAGGCCCGGCCGCGCTTCGGGCAGCAGCACGCGGGTGACCAGCTGCCAGGTGGTGGCCCCCATGGCCTGGCTGGCTTCAATGACGCCACGATCCACTTCGCGCAGCGCGGTTTCGACCAGACGCGCATAGAACGGCGCAGCACCGATCACCAGCGGCACGATCGCCCCGCGCACCCCCAGCGAGGTCCCCATCATCCACAGGGTGATCGGAATCAGCACGATCATCAGAATGATGAAGGGCACTGAGCGCAGCAGGTTCACCACCAGGGCCAGTGCGCCGTACAGCACCGGCTTGCGATGCAGCTGCGGTGAGCCGGTAAGGAACAGCAGCACGCCCAGCGGCAGACCGATCAGCAGGGTCAGCGGCAGCGAGCCGCCCAGCATCAGCAGCGTGTCGATGGTGGCCTGACCGATGTCGCCCCACTTGGCGGCATCGAGGTGACGGAAGAAACCGTCGGCAGCAGCAACAGGGTTCATCGGCGCAGCTCCTCCACGTGAACGCCCGCGGCAACGAAGCCGGCCTGCGCGGCCTGCACGTCGCCACCGACCAGCGACACCGTGAGCTGGCCGTACGGGGTGTCCTTGATGCGGTCGATGCGTCCGGACAGGATGTTGTAGTCCACGCCGGTGTCGCGCGCGATGCGCCCCAGCAGTGGTTCGTAGGTGTCGCCGCCGAGGAAGGTCAGGCGCACGATGCGCCCGGCCACGGCTTCGAAGTCCTTGTGCAGCACGCCTTCGTCGATGTGCTCGGACTCGCTGACGAAGCGGCGCGTGGTCGGGTGCTGCGGATGCAGGAACACCTCGGTGACCGGGCCGGTTTCCACCAGCGCGCCGGCATCGAGCACCGCAACGCGGTCGCAGACGCGGCGGATCACGTCCATCTCGTGGGTGATCAGCACGATGGTCAGACCGAGTTCGCGATTGATCTGGCCGAGCAGGTTCAGCACCGACGCGGTGGTCTGCGGGTCCAGCGCACTGGTGGCCTCATCGCACAACAGGATCTGCGGGCGGGTCGCGAGCGCGCGGGCGATGCCCACGCGCTGCTTCTGACCACCGCTCAGCTGCGCGGGGTACTTGCTGGCATGCGCCTCCAGGCCGACGGTCTGCAGCAGCTCGGCCACGCGGGCATCGATCTCGGCGCGCGGGGTGCCGGCCAGCTCCAGCGGAAACGCCACGTTGGCCGCCACCGTCCGCGAGGACAGCAGGTTGAAGTGCTGGAAGATCATGCCGATGCGCCGGCGCAGCGCGCGCAATCCATCCGCATCCAGCGCGGTGACGTCCTCGCCATTGATCAGCAGGCGCCCGCCACTGGGTTCTTCCAGCCGGTTGATCAACCGGATCAGGGTCGACTTGCCCGCGCCGGAATGGCCAATGATGCCGAACACCTCACCGGCCTCGATGGTCAGGTCCAGCGGCTGCAGCGCGGCAATCGCGCGGCCGCCGACGGCATAGGATTTGTGCAGGCGCTGGAACTCGATCACTTCGCGATCAACCGGGCATCGACGGGAGGGGGCGTGCAGCCTACCAGCGCGGGGCGGCCCTGGCCCGCGCGGCAATGCTGAATCATATTCCGTTTGCTTATAAGGTGACGTCTTCGCCCCTCCGACGGGGGCTACGGGTGGTCCAGCGGAGCCGGGGCGGCGACCTTGCGGACCCGCTCACGGTGCAGCAGGTACAACCCCGAGGCGACGATGATCGCCCCGCCCAGCCAGGTATAGCCGTCCGGCAGCACGCCCCAGAACAGCACATCCCAGCCGATCACCCAGACCAGCCCGGTGTATTCCAGGGGGGCGATCAGCGAGGCTTCGCCCAGCTGGAAGGCCCGGGTCAGGGCCACCTGCCCGGCCGCTCCGGCCAGCCCCATGCCGGCGATCAGCCCGGCGTGACTCCACTGCAGCGGCCGCCAGTCCGGGATGGCCAGCAGCCCGGCACCGAGTGCCAGCAGGGCCAGGAACCAGACCACCATCGACTGCGGCGTGTCAGTGCGGGTCAGCATGCTTACCGTGATCGCGGCCACGGCATAGGCGGTGGCCGCCAGCAGCACCATCAAGCCCGGCACGGAGATGAACCCGTCCACGCCCGGTCGCAGCACCACCAGCACCCCGACCAGACCGATGCCGATCGCCACCCAGCGGCGCGGGCCGACCGTTTCACCCAGCAGCGGCACCGACAGCGCCGCGATCAGCAGCGGGGCCACGAAGTAGATGGTGTAAGCGGTGGACAACGGCAGGCTGCGCAGCGCGAATACGAAGCAGCCGATCATGGTCATGCCAAGCAGGCCACGCAGCAGGTGCAGGCCCCAGCGCACCGGAATGAGCGAACGCGGACCGGCCGTGGCCAGCACCCACACCAGTACGAACGGCAGCGAGGCCGCCCCGCGCAGGAAGGTCACCTGCAAGGTGGCGTAGCTGCCGGACAGCTGCTTCATGCCGGCGTCCATCAGGGAAAAGCAGGCCACCGCGGCCAGCATCCAGAAGACGGCCCGGGTCGGGGATTTGAGCGTGTTCATGGCCCATTATCGCCGGCCTTGGCGGGCCGTCCATGCCCGGGCGGTTAGAATGGCCGCTTCTTCTGCTGGAGTATGCCCATGCCGTCATTTGACGTCGTTTCCGAAGTCGACACCCACGAGCTGACCAATGCCGTCGACCAGGCCAACCGCGAGCTGTCCACCCGTTTCGACTTCAAGGGTGTGGACGCCAAGTTCGTGCTGGAAGACAGCGTGATCAAGCAGAGCGCGCCCAGCGAATTCCAGCTGGAGCAGATGACGGTGATCCTGCGCCAGCGTCTGACCGCGCGCAAGATCGATGCCGGCTGTCTGGAATTTGGCGACATCCTGACCAATCTGGGTGGCGCGCGTCAGGACGTCACGGTGAAGCAGGGTATCGAGCAGAAGATCGCCAAGAAGATCGCAGCCAAGCTCAAGGAAGCCAAGCTGAAGGTGGAAAGCCAGATCAACGGCGACAAGCTGCGCGTGACTGGCAAGAAGCGCGACGATCTGCAGGATGCGATTGCACTGCTGAAGAAGGAAAACTTCGAGATTCCGCTTCAGTTCGACAATTTCCGTGATTGAGATGAACGACACCCCGAACGATCCCATCGCAGACACCCGCAAGTGGCTGGAGAACATCGTCATCGGGCTCAATCTGTGCCCGTTCGCCAAAGCGGTTTACGTGAAGGAGCAGGTGCGTTTCGTGCTGAGCGACGCCACCACGCCCGAAGCGCTGCTGGAAGAGCTGGCCGAGGAACTGGTGCTGCTGCGTGATACCCCGGCCGAGCAGATCGACACCACGCTGATCGTGCACCCGGACGTGCTGACCGACTTCCTGGATTACAACGACTTCCTGGACAACGCCGACGCCGCCATCGACGCGCTGGACCTGCAGGGCATTCTGCAGGTCGCCAGCTTCCACCCGCAGTACCAGTTCGCGGGTGTGGCAGCAGACGATGTCAGCAACTACACCAACCGTGCGCCCTACCCCACCCTGCACCTGCTGCGCGAGGACAGCGTGGAACGCGCGGTAGCAGCCTTCCCGGACCCGGACGTGATCGTGGAACGCAACATCGCCACCCTGGACAAACTGGGTGTGGAGGGATGGACCCGCCTGCTCGGTCGCAAGGACACTCCCCCATGCCACTGACCCCGCCTGTCGCCGACTGGCCCGCACAACCGCTGCGCGACCGCGTGGTGGTGGTCACCGGCGGCGCACAAGGGGTGGGCCGTGGCATTGCACAGGCCGTGCTCGGCGCGGGCGGCAGTGTGATGATCGCCGACCTGGATGCCGATGCCGGCAAGGCCTGCCTGAAGGAATGGAACCTGCCGGAACGCGCCGCCTTCCAGCGTGCGGACGTGGCCAGCGAGCGCAGCGTGCAGGCGCTGGTCAAAGCCACCCTCAAGCGTTTCGGTCGCATCGACGGACTGGTCAACAACGCCGGCATTGCCAGTGCACACGGCACCCCGCTGGCCGACATGAGCATGGCCGAATGGCAGCGCCGTTTGTCCAGCCTGCACGGGGCGTTCCTGTGCAGCAAGCACGCCCTGCCCGCCTTGAACGCGCAGGGCGGTGCGATCATCAACATCGCCTCAACCCGCGCGTGGCAGTCCGAGGCAAACAGTGAAGCCTATGCGGCCGCCAAAGGTGGGCTGGTGGCGTTCACGCATGCATTGGCGATCAGCGCCGGGCCGAAGGTGCGGGTCAACAGCATCAGTCCCGGCTGGATCACCACCGACGCATGGCAGGCACCGGCACGCCGCCGTACGCCGAAGCTGTCGCGGCGTGACCATGCGCAGCATGCGGTGGGACGGGTCGGGCAACCCGAGGACATCGGTGCGCTGGCCGTGTTTCTGCTGTCGGACCTGGCCGGTTTCATCACCGGCCAGGACCACATCGTCGATGGCGGCATGAGCCGCACCATGATCTACGAAGATTGATTACGCCATGCCGTTGTGACGCAGCAATGCGTCCACGGTCGGTGCACGCCCGCGGAACGCCGCGAAATTTTCCGCCGCGCTGCGGCTGCCGCCCCGCGACAGCACCTCGTCACGGAAGCGCCTGCCGGTCTCCGCGACCTGCCCCGGTGCTTCCTCGAACGCGGCATAGGCATCCGCACTCAACACTTCAGCCCACTTGTAGCTGTAATAACCAGCCGCATAGCCGCCGGCGAAGATGTGACTGAACTGATGCGGGAAGCGGTTCCATGCCGGCGGCCGGTTCACTGCCACTTCGTCGCGCACGCGTTCGAGCAGCTGCAGCACGCTGTCCTGCGCCGGCTGGTACTGACTGTGCAGCTGCATGTCGAACAGCGCGAACTCGAGCTGGCGTACGGTGAACATGCCGCTCTGGAAATTGCGCGCGGCCAGCATGCGATCAAACAGCGCGCGCGGTAGCGGTTCGCCGCTGTCCACGTGCGCGGTCATCGCCTGCACGCGGTCCCATTCCCAGCAGAAGTTCTCCATGAACTGGCTCGGCAGCTCAACCGCGTCCCATTCCACGCCATTGATGCCCGCCACGCCCAGTTCGCCCACGCGGGTCAGCAGCTGGTGCAGGCCATGGCCCATTTCATGGAACAGGGTGGTCACTTCATCGTGGCTGAAAGTGGCCGGCTTGCCGTCGCTGCCACGCCCGAAGTTGCAGACCAGATAGACCAGCGGCGTCTGCACGCCGCGTGCGGTGTCGCGACGGTTGCGGCAGTCGTCCATCCACGCACCGCCGCGCTTGCCTTCGCGTGCGTACAGATCCAGATAGAACTGGCCGACCAACCCACCCTGCGCGTCCACCACTCGGTAGAAGCGCACGTCCGGATGCCACACCGGAGCCACGTCCGGCTGGACCTCCAGCCCGTAAAGGCCGCGGATGACGCTGAACAGCCCATCCAGCACCTTGGGCTCGGTGAAGTACTGCTTCACTTCCTGCGCGGAATAGCTGTAGCGGGCCTGTTTCAGCTTTTCGCTGACAAAGGCCAGGTCCCAGGCCTCCAGCGTTTCCAGCCCCAGTTCTTCACGGGCGAAGGCTTCCAGTTCCGCGCGGTCGCGCTGTGCGTAGGGTTTGGCGCGCGCGGCCAGATCCCGCAGGAAGGCCAGCACCTGGGCCGCGTCGTCGGCCATCTTGGTGGCGATGGAGTATTCGGCGTAGTTGGCGAAGCCGAGCAGTGTCGCCAGCTCGGCGCGCAGCGCCAGCACCCGGTCAATGTTGCCGCTGTTATCCAGTGCGGCATCACCGAACTCGGAGGCGCGCAGTGCATTGGCGCGGTACAGCGCCTCGCGCAGCGGGCGATGCGACGCATACGTCTGCACCGGCAGGTAGCACGGCATCTGCAGGGTGAGCTTCCAGCCGGGCGTGCCGTCCTTTTCCGCGCCAGCACGGGCAGCGGCCACCACGTCCTCAGGCAGGCCCGCCAGCTCGGCGGCGTCTTCGACGATCAGCGACCACGCATCGGTGGCATCCAGCACGTTCTGTGAGAATTTCGCCGACAACGCCGACAGCTCCTCGCGGATGGCGCTGTAGCGCGCCTTGCCAGCCTCATCCAGCTCGGCACCGCCCAGGCGGAAGTCGCGCAGGGCGTTGTCCAGCACCTTGCGCTGTGCGACTTCAAACTGGGCCGCTTCGGGGCTCGCAGCCAGCGCACGATACTGCTCGAACAGTTTCAGGTTCTGGCCCATCGCGCTGCCGAAGCGGGTCACCTTGGGCAGATTGGCGTTGTAGGCCTCGCGCAGTGCCGGCGTGTTCACCACGCCCTGCAGGTGCCCCACCTGGCCCCACGCGCGCCACAGGCGCTCGGTGGCATCGTCCAGCGGCACCACGAACGTCTCCCAGGTCACCGGGCTCACCGTTTCGGCCCGCTTCACCGCGGCTTCGGCCTGCTCCAGCAGGGCATCGATGGCAGGCGCGATGTGCTCGGGCAGGATGGCATCGAAGCGCGGCAGGTCCGAGAAATCGAGCAGCGGGTTGGCGGGGGTCACAGGCATCTCCAGACAGCAGGTCAATGCACACGATATGGCACTGCGCCCGGGCAGGCACAAGGCCCGGATGCATCCTTTTCACATTCATTCACGCCCAAACCACGCCGCGCGGACGAGGCTGGAGGCCCAACGAACGCTTTCCCCGGAGGGTTCATGGACGCAGTTCAGGCCATTGCGCCGCCTTTCGCCCTGCTTGCCACTGCCAGCCCGCGCGAGCTGGACTGGATTGCCGCACTCGGCCGCAGTGCCGAGCACGCCCGCCACCGCGCCGCGCTGGAGCAGGTGCTGGGGGCCCAGCACGGCCGACTGCAGGAAGACCAGATGTGGTTTCCCTACGAGGTGATCGAGCGGGGGGCCATGCAATGCGAGATCGGCCACGAGCGCGAATTCGTGCTGTGCACCTTGATGGTGTTCATTGCGGCGACAGCGCACCAGGCGGACGTGAATCTGGACCTGCATTTCGACGATCACGCCACGGCCTACGAAGAGCTGCCGCCCGTGCTGCGTGATGTGGTGCTGGACGCCTACGAGGCCAGCCGCCCCACCTGACTCAATACAGCGGCTGCTGCGAGGCCTCCGCCAGCGCCGGCAAAACCTGCCCGTTCACCGCCGCCGCCAGCACCGCATCCGCCGCATCCACCTCAATGCCCTGGCGCACATACCATTCCGGGTTGTAGTAGCTGTGCGCATAGCGCTCGCCGCTGTCGCACAGGATGGTCACGATGGAGCCGCTGCGCCCTGCCCGGCGCATCTGCTGCGCCGCGTGCAGCACCCCGATGAAGTTGGTCCCGGTAGACCCGCCCACCCGGCGGCCCAGCTGACGGCTGACATGACGCATCGCGGCCAGGCTCAGCGTATCGGGCACCTTCACCATCGCGTCCACGCAGGTCGGGATGAAGCTGGATTCCACGCGAGGGCGGCCAATGCCCTCCACCCGCGAACCGCCCGCGCAGGTGAGCTCCCGCCACGGCTTGCCCGCCAGCGCCGCACTGTAGCCGTCGAAGAACACCGAGATCTCCGGATCCGCACACAGGATGCGGGTGTCATGCCGGCGGTAGCTGACGTAGCGACCAAGCGTGGCCGCGGTGCCGCCCGTGCCGGGGCTGCACACGATCCATTCCGGCACCGGGTGCGGCTCTTCGGCCATCTGCTTGAAGATGGACTCGGCAATGTTGTTGTTGGCGCGCCAGTCCGTGGCCCGTTCGGCATAGGTGAACTGGTCCATGAAGTGGCCGCCGGTTTCCCGGGCCAGTCGCTCCGATTCGCAGTTCAGGTCACAGGCCCGCTCCACCAGGTGGCAGCGGCCGCCATGGAACTCGATGGCGGCGATCTTTTCCGGCGAGGTGCTGGCCGGGATCACGGCGATGAACGGCAGCCCCAGCAGGCGCGCGAAGTAGGCTTCAGACACCGCGGTGGAACCGCTGGAGGCCTCGATGACCGGCCGCCCTTCCTTCAACCAGCCATTGGCCAGCGCGTACAGAAACAGCGATCGCGCCAGGCGATGCTTCAGGCTGCCGGTGGGGTGGCTGGATTCATCTTTGAAATACAGCTCGATGCCCGGGTAGCCCGGCAGATCCATGGGGATCAGGTGGGTGTCGGCGGAACGGTTGAAATCGGCTTCGATCTTGCGGATGGCCGCGGCCACCCATTCACGCTGCGACATGTCGACGAACAGTCAAGGAGATGCTGCATTCTACGTCGCCTTGCCGCCGGCCCGCTAAACTGAACGGCCTGCATTTCCGCTTTTCACGCACCCGAGGACCCCCATGACGCTCGCCTTCCAGTCCCAGCCCGGCGTTGCCGCCCAGCCGCCGGCCGAAACCAGCGGTTTCGTCTTCAACCACACCATGCTGCGGGTCAAGGACATCGCCGCCTCGCTGGACTTCTACACCCGCGTGCTCGGTTTCCAGCTGCTGGACCAGCGCGATTTCCCGGAAGCGCAGTTCAGCCTGTACTTCCTGGCCCTGCTGCCCGCCGGCACCGTCATTCCGGAGGGCGATGACGCCCGCCGCGTGTGGATGGCCGGCATTCCCGGCGTGCTTGAGCTCACCCACAACCACGGCACTGAGAAGCAGGACGGCCCGGTGTACCACGACGGCAACTCCGATCCGCGCGGCTTCGGGCACATCTGCGTCTCTGTCCCCGACATCAAGGCCGCCTGCAAGCGCTTCGATGACCTGCAGGTGCCTTACCAGAAGCGTCTGGAGGATGGCCGCATGAAGCACCTGGCCTTCATCAAGGACCCGGACGGCTACTGGGTGGAAATCATTTCCAACACCCCGATCGCCTGACCGGCGCGCAGCGCGGCACCGGTAGATGACGACCGTGGGTCCTCATCTACCGGCCCCCACGGCCCCCCCACCCGCCCGCTGCTATA
>NZ_JASCOZ010000100.1 GCF_029960115.1 Stenotrophomonas sp. PS02289 | reverse complement strand
GGGTACGGGACCGTGAAGGCACATGGATGTGCCGCCCGAGCCTAACGGGAGATTTAAGGCGTGTCCCGTACCCCCCACCCGCCGGCCCCAAACACGTAGACCTGTAGACGAGGTCGCTCTTCGCGCAGCATCACAACGAAAGCAGCAATAATGGGCCACCGAAACCGCACGAGCCCGCATGCCTGCCCGAGATTCCCGACTGAGCCGCCTGTGGGCGCATGAGAAGGCCAGCTATGGGTTGCGGGTGTTCATTGCGCTCAGCGTGGCGATGGGCGTGTGCTGGCACTTCGACCAGTTGCCGGCCCTGCCCGGGGTGTTCCTGGGCATCATCGCCAGCGCGATTGCCGAGACCGATGACAACTGGTGGGGCCGGACCAAATCCGTCGCGCTGTCGCTGCTGTGCTTCCTCATTGCCGCCGCTGCAGTGGTGGAGCTGTTCGCGTGGCCTTGGGTGTTCATCGCCGCGCTGGCCGCCTCCACTTTCGGCCTGACCCTGCTCGGGGCATTGGGCGAGCGCTATGCCTCCATCGCCCAGGCCACGGTGACGCTGGCCATCTACACCATGATCGGGCTGGAGCAGCACGGCGCGGCCGACCGCGCCCAGGCCATCAACGCGGTCAGCCATCTGCTCGCCGGCGCGCTCTGGTATGGCGTGCTGTCCATCCTGTGGACTGCCCTGTTTGCCAACCGCCCGGTACGCGAGCGGGTCGCGCGGCTGTACCACGAGCTTGGGCGCTATCTGGAGCTGAAGGCCGCCCTGTTCGAACCGGTGCGTGAGGTCGACCTGCAGCAGCGCCAGTTGGCCCTGGCCGAGCAGAACCGTCGCGTGGTCGAGGCCCTCAATGCCGCCAAGACCGCCATCCTGGCGCGCTTCGGCCGCTCCGGCCGGCCCGGCGTGCAGTCGGGTCTGTACCTGCGGCTGTATTACATGGCGCAGGATTTTCACGAGCGCGCCAGCTCATCGCACTACCCGTATGGCGCGCTCACCGAGGCGTTTTTCCACAGCGACGTGCTGTACCGCTGCCAGCGACTGCTTGCCTTGCAGGGCGAGGCCTGCGCCAACCTGGGCACCGCCATCCGCCTGCGCCGGCCGTTCGTGTATGGCGAGCGCACCCGCCAGGCCACCGCCGACCTGACCGCCTCGCTGGCCTGGCTGCGCGAGCAGCACAATCCGCAGTGGCAGCGGCTGCTGTCCTCGCTGTACCTGCTTGGGCACAACCTGCAGAGCATCGAGCGTCGGCTGTCCGAGGCCGCACAATCCGAGACCACGCTCGACAACGTCGACACCCGCCTGCGTGACACCAACCCGCATACCCTGCGCGAGATGGGCGTGCGCCTGCGCCAGCAGCTGACGCCCGGTTCGGTGCTGTTCCGGCATGGCCTGCGCATGGCCATCGCATTGGTCGTGGGCTTCGGCGTGATCCATCTGGTCAATGCACAGAACGGGTCGTGGGTGCTGCTGACCATCGTGTTCGTATGCCGCCCCAACTTCGGTGCGACCCGCCAGCGTCTGGCGCAGCGGGTGGCCGGCACGCTGATCGGCCTGGTGTTCACCTGGGCGCTGCTGCAGCTGTTCCAGGACCTGCGCATTGAGCTGCTGATCGCACTGCTGTCAGCGCTGCTGTTCTTCTTTACCCGGCATGACCGCTACCTGGTAGCCTCGGCGGCGATCACGGTGATGGCGCTGACCTGCTTCAACCTGATCGGCGACGGCTTCCTGCTGATCTGGCCACGGCTGGTGGATACCCTGCTGGGCTGCGCGATCGCGGCGGCGGCTGCGTTCCTGATCCTGCCGGACTGGCAGGGACGCCGCCTCAACGAGGTGATGGCACGGGTGCTGGAGCGCTGCGCCGGCTACCTGCAGGCAGTGCTGGGCCAGTACGGCAGCGGCATGCAGGATGACCTGGCCTACCGGGTTGCCCGCCGTGACATGCATAACGCCGATGTGGCCTTGTCCACCGCGCTGTCGAACATGCTGCGTGAGCCGGGGCATGTGCGCCGCAACCTGGATGCGGGGTTTCGCTTTCTGGCCCTGTCCAACACGTTGCTGGGGCACCTGTCAGCGCTGGGTGCGCATCGTGCGCAGCTGGACAGCTACGCGCAGGATCCGTTGGCCCGCGAAGGCGGTGAGCGGGTACAGCAGGCGATGCAGCAGATTGCCTCGGCACTGCAGCAGCGGCAGCCGGTGGAGGAGGGCGACAAAGAGGCGGATCGGGCGCTGGCCGAGCAGCTGGAGCAGGTGGACGACGGCATGCCGACCAAGCTGCAGTTGATCCGCACCCAGCTGGCGCTGATGCTTCGGCTGCTGCCGAAGCTTCGCGGGGCGGCGAATGAGGCGGCCCGAACGTTACGGTGAGGCGCACGCAGCGGGGCAAGCCCCGCTCTACGGGGCACGGCCGGCGTCCTGCCAT
Organism: Stenotrophomonas sp. PS02289; assembly: GCF_029960115.1. Taxonomy (GTDB): domain Bacteria; phylum Pseudomonadota; class Gammaproteobacteria; order Xanthomonadales; family Xanthomonadaceae; genus Stenotrophomonas. The sequence continues at coordinate 13,588 of NZ_JASCOZ010000100.1, read as the reverse complement.
GGGGCCCATGCTAAGGTGCGCCGGTCCGCAAGGAGATTCCATGTCATCCGGCCACAGTCAGTTCGCCCTGCTCCGCCAGCGTCGTTTCCTGCCGTTCTTCATCGTGCAGTCGCTGGGAGCCTTCAATGACAACGTGTACCGCCAGGCCATCATCGGCCTGCTGTTCTATCTGGGCGTGAGCCAGCAGGAGCAGTCGCTGTACACCACCCTGGCCCCGGCGATCTTCATCCTGCCCTACTTCCTGTTCTCGGCACTGGCCGGGCAGATCGCGGAAAAGCTGGAAAAGTCGCGCCTGATCGTGATCACCACCACGATGGAGATCGCGATCATGTCGCTGGCAGCGGTGGGCTTCCTCACCCAGAGCATGCCGGTGCTGCTGGTGGCGCTGTTCTGCACCGGCCTGCAGTCCACCCTGTTCGGTCCGGTGAAGTACTCGGTGCTGCCGTCGGTGCTCAAGCCGGAAGAACTCACCGGCGGCAACGGTCTGGTGGAAATGGGCACCTCGATGTCGATCCTGGTCGGCATGATCAGTGGCGGCATCATTTTTACCCTGGCCGGCAGCTACGGTCCGGTCGTGGCAGCCACGGCGGTGATCGCGCTGGCCATTGCCGGCAACATCACCGCGCGCATGATCCCCAAGGTCGACGCCGGCGCGCCGGACCTGAAGATCAACTGGAATCCGCTGCCGGAATCACTGGCGGTGCTGCGCCTTGCCAAGAAGCAGAAGGCGGTGCGCAACGCGATCCTGGGCGTTTCCTGGTTCTGGTTCGTCGGCACCATGCTGACCTCGCAGCTGCCGACCTATGCCGTGGTCAACCTGGGCGGCGAACCGACGCTGTACATCTTCGCGCTGGCGCTGTTCTCGGTGGGTACCGGGGTGGGCTCGCTGCTGTGTGAAAAGTTGTCCGGTCGCACCGTGGAAATAGGTCTGGTGCCGCTCGGCGCATTCGGCATGACCGCCTTCATGCTCGACCTCTACTTCGCCCGCGCCGGGGTGGCCACCGCGGCCGGACTGAGCGTGCCGGCCTTCATTGCCGCCGCCGGCAGCGCCCGCATCATCATTGATCTGGTAGGCATCGGCCTGTTTACGGGCTTCTTCGTGGTCCCGTTGTTCGCACTGATCCAGAGCCGCACGCCGAAGTCGGAGATGTCGCGCGTGTTCGCTGCACTGAACATCCAGAACTCCGGCTTTATCGTCGGCGCGGCGCTGATCGCACTGGCCACGCAGAAGTACCTGCACTGGACCATTCCGCAGCTGTTCCTGGCACTGGCCATCGCCAACGCGGTGGTGGCGATCTACATCTTCACCATCGTTCCCGAATTCCTGATGCGCTTCCTGAGCTGGGTGATGGTGCGCACGCTGTACCGGCTGCGCCCGCACGGCATTGAAGCCAACGTGCCCGACGAAGGTGCGGCGCTGATCGTCTGCAATCACGTGAGCTACATGGATGCGCTGATCCTGTCGGCAACGATTCCGCGCCCAGTCCGCTTTGTCATGTATTACAAGATCTTCAACATTCCGGTGATGCGCTGGATCTTCCGCACGGCCAAGGCCATTCCGATTGCCGGCGCGCGCGAGAACCCCACACTGATGCAGGCCGCGTTCGATGAGGTGGACAAAGCCTTGGCCGAGGGCGAGCTGGTCTGCATCTTCCCGGAAGGGGCGCTCACCCGCGATGGCGAAATGACCGCCTTCAAGTCGGGCGTGGAGAAGATCCTGGAGCGCCGCGCGGTACCGGTGGTACCCATGGCGCTGCGCGGCATGTGGGACAGCATGTGGAGCCGTCGCGACTCACGGCTGGGCCGCATGCGCGTGCCGCGTCGCTTCCGCGCCCACATCGAGGTGGTGGCCGGGCCGCCGGTGGACGGGGCCAGCACCGACGCCGACCAGCTGGAAGCGCAGGTTCGCGCACTGCGGGCCGGACGCGCCTGAATCGCCATACGCCCGCGAACGCGGGCCTGAAGCGCACTCTTTTGACGCTTCTCGCCATGTAAACGCATACATTCGGGTCCAACATGGGGTAGATTACCGCCCCATAGGGGGTGTCCGACGGGATTTTGGCGATGCCGTCGGACCACCAAAGGAATGGAGCAGTACTTGAATCATCCGCCAGCACCACCTTCATCGGCCGTCTTCGTTCCGAACCACCTGGTGTGGGCGATCCTGACGACGTTGTTCTGCTGTCTGCCACTGGGGGTGGTGTCGATCGTCTATGCCGCGCAGGTCGATGGCCGTCGGGCAGCGGGCGATGTGGCAGGTGCGTTCGCCGCCTCGCGCAAGGCCGCTGGTTGGGCCTGGGCGTCGGCGTTGGCCGGTCCGGTGCTGTTGCTGTTGTGGTTCGGTCTGTTCGGCGGTCTGGCTGCGCTGGGCGCTCTGTCCGAGCTTTGATTCACTTTTTTTAAACCCACCCGAGAAAATGGAGCTTCACCCATGAACGCCACTGCCCCGCAAGTCCCCAACAACCTGGTCTGGGCCATCCTGGCCACTCTGTTCTGCTGCCTGCCGGGCGGCATCGTGTCGATCATCTACGCCGCGCAGGTCAACGGCAAGCTGGCCGCCGGTGACATCGCCGGTGCGCAGGACTCGTCGGAGAAGGCCAAGAAGTGGGCCATCTACTCGGCCATCGCCGGTGTCATCGTCATCATTCTGTACACCGTGCTGGTGGTGCTGATGGGCGTCGGCGGCGCAGCCAGCGGCGGCTACTGATTGCATTGAGGACGGCCCGGTCCGGCACCCCTGCGGGGTGACCTGGCCGGGCCGTTCTGCCGTCATGTCCTTACCTTACTTGCGTTCCGCTTCCTCGCGCTGGGCTCCGCTGGCGATCACCGCCGGCCTTGCCGTTGGCGCGACCGTGGTGCTGCGTCACGTCAACCCTTACGCCGGCAACAGCCCGCTGCCGGGCTGCCCGTTGTACGCGCTGACCGGGCTGTACTGCCCTGGCTGCGGCAGTACCCGCTGCCTGTATTCGCTGGTCCATTTCGACCTGCCCGGCGCGATGGCGATGAACCCGCTGCTGGTGATCTCGCTGCCGTTCCTGCTGTTGATGCTGCTGCACATGGCCGGACTACGCCCGCGCGTGCTGGAGCCGCTGATGCGGGTATTGGCCGCGCCGATGTTCTGGCTGGTGGTGTTGGTGGGCTATGCGGTGCTGCGCAATCTGCCCTGGACACCGTTTGTCTGGTTGTCGCCGGCCCACGCGGTCCCACCGTCAACCGATGGCGATCAGGTCACCCAGCCGGCAATCACCAGCAGTGCCAGTGCGGCCATCCATAGCAGCAGCATCCGCCACACCAGGCTCATCGCATCGCGCAGCTCCGGCAGCCGTCGCCATACCGGCACCATGCCGGCTTCGCTGTAATCGTGCGCGTCCTCGCGCAGCTCGGCACTGACACTCGCCCGCGCCACGGCACCCAGAAACACCGTGGAGGCCGTCCACTGATTGCCGTGGGCCTCGCGCCAGGCCTTGTAGGCCGTGTCGAAGTTGCCGACCAGGGCCATCGACAGTGACATCAGCTGGGCCACCGGCCATTCCAGCCAGCCGAGTACCTGCCGTGCACCGACCACGGTTTCCACCGTGGCCAGCGAGCGCATCGGGCTCACGGCCAACAGCGCGAGCAGACGATAGGCCAGCGCGCCCACCGGGCCGAGCAGCAGGAACCAGAACAGCACCGCGAACCAGCGACGCAGCGCATTGAGTGCGGTGGCCTCCACCAGCGAGTTGACGTCTTCGTGCAGGCTGCCGCCGGCCGACTGAAGCTGGGCGATGGCGGCATGGCGGGTGTGGCTGTCATCGGCGTCGATCACCGCTTCCACGTCACGATCCAGGTCGCGCGGCCCCCAGCAGATCACCAGGGTGGCAATTCCCAGCAGCAACGAGGGCAGCCCGTACAGGCGGCCGTGCAGCGCCCATTGCAGCAGCGCCAGCAGCACCACCCACGGCAGCACCGCCACCACCCAGCCATGGCGGCCACGCCAGAAACCGACATGCTCGTTGGCCTGGCCTCCGCCCTGCCGGTCCAGCCACTGCAACCAGTGCCGGTAGCTGCCGAAGCGCCGCAGCGCGACCGCCGCGGCCGGCGCGACGTGCCCCAGGGCCAGCGCGACCAATACAGCGACCAGGGTGGTGAACATGCGGGCCTCCGGCTCGTGACAGAGCGCTACTATGCCGTGCGACCCGGAAATTCCCCGGGTCACAGGTAATGTACCGCGCCGCGTGTTCAGGTAGCGGCAACGTGACCGCGATCAGGCCACCTGGCTGCGGTACCAGTGCTCGATCAGGCTGCGTGAGATGGAGATCGGCGGGGAGAGACGAATGCCTTCACCGTCGTCCTCGACGTCCCGGGCCAGCGCGGCTCCAACCTCGTCCACGCTGAACCAGCGCGCGTCTTCCAGTTCGCCGTCCACACAGGGCACATCGTCCTCGGCAGAGGCCGCAAACCCGAGCATCAACGCCCCCGGGAAGGGCCACGGCTGGGTGCCCAGGTAGCGGCATTCGCGCACACGTACCCGGCTCTCCTCATAGACCTCTCGGACCACGGTCTGCTCGAGCGATTCGCCCGGTTCAACGAAGCCGGCCAGCACCGAGTAGCGTCGCGGAGCCCAGTTGGACTGGCGGCCAAGCAGCAGACGGCCGTTGTTCTCCACCGCCACGATCACGGCCGGGTCCACACGCGGGTAATGTTCGGTATTGCACTGGCCACAGCGGCCAATGAAGCCGCCGCGGGTGAAGGCCACCGCGCCGCCGCACACGCCGCAGAAGCGGGTGCGCGACTGCCAGTACGACATCCCGCGTGCATAACAGAACGCGGTGGCATCGGCGGCCGCCCAGGCCACGGCAGCCTCGCGCAGATCGACACGCTGCGGCGCGGTGACGTCCACGCTGCTCGCATCGACCGAGAACCACGCCTGCTCACCCCGCAGACCCAGGAAAATGGCGGTGCCGGGCCCGCCCCCCAGCTGCGCGCCGGTCAATGCCAGCGGTTGGCCTTGTTCATTGGCCAGCGCACGCCCGTCCACGTCCAGCACCAGCACGCGGGCCTGCGGCCACAGCCGCACGAGGGCATCGGGGTCGTCGCGCAGCGTATCGGCGCGCTCAAGCGGATCAGTGGTGAAGGAAAAACCGGACAGCGGCAGGGATGTTCTGGACATCCCCCAAGCTTACATGCTGAAGCTGCTGCCGCACCCGCAGGTGGTCTTCGCATTCGGATTGCGGATCACGAACTGGGCACCGGTGAGGCTTTCGGTGTAATCCACTTCCGCGCTCATCAGGTACTGCAGGCTCAGCGGATCCACCAGCAGGGTGACGCCGTTGGTCACCACCGCGAGATCGTCTTCGGCGCGGTTTTCGTCGAATTCGAACCCGTACTGGAAGCCGGAGCAACCGCCACCCTCGATGTACACGCGCAGGGCGAGCGAAGGATTGCCTTCGGCCTCGATCAGTTCATGCACCTTCGCCGCCGCGGCTTCAGTGAAGTGCAGCGGGCGGTCCAGCGATTGGTAGTTCGGCGCGGCGGCGGGGGCACCGGGCAGGGAAACAAGCGTGCTCATGCCTCCAGCATGGGGGCGCAGGCGCCCCGATTCAAGCCGTTTCCCCGATCACTGTGTTCAGGCCATGGCCTCGGCGAGCTTCTTGCGGGCCGCGCCGTCCTTGTCCTTGGCGTCCTTGTCCTTGCCGTCGCCCGCCTCCGGCGGAGGCAGGGCCATCTGCGGCGCACCGTGGATGAGACGACCGGTGAGCTGGGCACCAGCGTTCATTTCCACCACCTGGTAGTGGATGTTGCCGTTGACCCGGGCGCTGGGGGTCAATTCCACGCGCTCGCTGGCATGCACGTCGCCTTCCAGGCGGCCGCTGAGCACCACCACCTGGGCACGGATCTCGCCCTCGATGCTGCCCTGCTCGGCCAGGGTGAGGGTCGCGGTGGACGCACCTTCACTGGCGATCACCTTGCCCAGGATGGTGCCTTCGACATACAGGCCCCCACTGAATTCCACGTCGCCGCGGATGACCACCTGCGCGCCGATCAGCGCGTCCACGACCAGATGACCGTCGCGGTTGGACTTGTTGCTGCCAAACATGGGTTTACTCCCCTTCATGAGCCGTTGCTGCCACAGGCGCGCCGGCCTGCTTCCAGTCGAAGACCTGGGTGGTGCCCCCTGCACCGGATCCCAGCGTGACCCGCACGCGTTGCGGGGTGAAGTCCTTGGGCAGCATCACGCTGCCGGTGAGCTGCTGGAAGTACCGGAAGGAGTAGTCCTGGCCCGGCACCTTGGTGCGCTGGTGCAGCTCGTCCCAGCTGACCGAGGTCAACTTGCCATCTTTCACGCCTTCCACCGTGAAGCGCATCTGGCCCTGGCTGATCGCACCGCGATTCAGGTTCTGGGTCAGCACCACCGCGTACTGCCAGGTACCGGCCGCTTCAGGCGAGAATTCGACGGAATGGGTGTTCAGGCCCTTGCGCTGGCTGGTGGCTCCGACCAGGCGTTCATAGAACGCCACGTCGGCACGCAGGCCGGCAATTTCTTCTTCGCGCTCACCCAGCGAGGTCTGCACCTCGGTGTTGGCGGCGCGGCTGATGCGGTCGGACGCCTGCAGGGTGGCCTGGCGCTGCTGCAGCTCGACCACCTGCTTCTGCAGGGTGTCAGCGCGGGCCTGCGCGGCGTCGAGCTCGCGGCCGACGTCGCCGCCGGGCCCGCCCAGCCAGCGCCCCAGCAGGACGGCCAGCACCAGGCTCAGCAACCAGACGCCGCCCAGGATCAGCAGTCGACGGCGATCAGGACCGGGCGCGGAGCCGGGTCGACGGATCTGGATACGGGAAGGTGTCGGAGTGTTCATGACGATGAGCGCGGCACCGCAGCAGGCGATACCGCCACGGCCCCTGTCGGATCGAGCGGCTTCCTAGTGTATGCCACGCTTGGCCCCTTTTTCGCCCCGCAGGCGTCACCGGGTTATGGCGTTCATCGACGCCATCCCCGATAGTGTGGTCCTGTGCACATTTTCATGCCGGAGCGCGTGCCATGTCCGAGGCCCACCTGTTCGTGATCGGCATCCTGCTTGCGTGGCTGGCAGGTATCCGGGTCTACCTGACCGTGTTCGGGGTCGGCCTGGCCGGCCTGCTGGGCTGGGTCGACCTGCCCCCGGCGCTGCAGGCGACCGAGTCGTGGTGGGTACTGGGGACTTCGGCGGCCCTGGCAGTCACCGAGTTCGTGGCCGACAAGATCCCCGGCGTCGACTCGGCCTGGGACCTGGTGCAGACCCTGGCGCGGGTACCCGCCGGGGCATTCCTCGCGGCCGCCACGCTGTCGCCCAATGGGGAACTGAGCACCACCGCGCTGGCCGCCGGTGCTGGCGTGGCACTGGCCAGCCACGGCCTCAAATCCGGCACCCGGGCCCTGCTCAACACGTCGCCGGAACCGGCCAGCAACTGGGTCGCCTCGGCCGCCGAAGACACCGTGGTGGTGGGTGGGCTGGCGCTGGCCTTGGCACACCCCTGGATCGCCCTGATCGTGGTGGTGGTCTGCAGCCTGATCGGTGCCCTGGTGGTGTGGCTGGTGTGGCGGACCCTGTGGAAGGGCATGCGCTGGCTGCTGCGGCAGCCGGCAGCCTCCCCGCCACACCCCTCGTCGCCACCATGAAGAAAGCGCCAGATCGTGTCGCGACCAAGCGTCGTGGCGTACCGCATAATGACGCCGCAGACAGGGAGTACTGATGGCCGTCCACGAGAACACCGTAGCCCCGAACCGCGCTGTACGCGCTGAAACCCCGCCCGCCGATCACTGGCAGCGCTGGGCCAGCGCCGATGCGCTCGCGCAGGCTTCGGCCCCCGCCCCGGTCGCGCCCGCGCCGCTGCCCAGCAACGTGGTCCCGCTGGCCACCGCTGCCAGCGCCGCGGTGGCAACGCCGCCGCCACTGGTGGTGGCTCCGCCCGTGCTGCCGGATGACAATGCTCCGGCGCTGGGTTCGGACGCGCCTTACCGCGTGCTGATCGTGGAAGACGATCGCTCGCAGGCCCTGTTCGCGCAGAGCGTGCTGCACGGTGCCGGCATGGAGGCCATCGTGATCAGCGACGCCGAAGGCGCACAGCAGGCCATCGCCGAGCACCGTCCTGACCTGATTCTGATGGACCTGCATCTGCCGGGTCTGGATGGCATGCGCCTGACCGCGCTGATCCGGCAACAACCGGGTCAGCAGCTGCTGCCGATCGTGTTCCTCAGCGGCGACCCGGATCCGGAGCGCCAGTTCGAAGTGCTCGACAGCGGTGCCGACGACTTCCTGAGCAAGCCGATCCGGCCACGCCATCTGATTGCGGCGGTGTCCAACCGCATCCGCCGCGCCCGCGCCCAGGCCGCCACCCAGACCGGCACGACCGGCGCACCGGCGATCAACAACCCGGAAACCGGCCTGCCCACCCGCCACCACGTGCTGCAGCAGCTGAGCGCGGCACTGGCGCACGGTGACCGCGGCGGCCTGTTCTTCATTGAAGTGGCCAGCGCGCTCGGCCTGCGCGAGCGCTATGGCTATGCCGCCTTCGAACGGCTGATGGTGCAGGCCGCGCAGCGGTTGGCCGACAGCGCCCATCCGCACCTGCTGGCGCGCCTGAACGACAACAGCTTCCTGGTGCTGGCGCGTGGCGTCGACGAGGACAGCCTGGACGGCGTCGCACACAACCTGCGCCAGCAGCTTTCCGAACGCGCCTTCGTGATCCGCGACGAAGAGTCGGTGCACCTGCGCGGCGTGGTCGGCCATGCCCAGCTTTCCCCGGGCTTCAGCGACGCCGGAACCGCCCTGGAAGCGGTCGAGCGCACCACCTTGCAGGCGCGCCTGCTGTCCTCGGGCGTGGCCGCGTACGTGCGCCGCGAGGACGTCGCCGCACAGGAACACCTGGCGCTGCTGGAAGGCCAGCTGGAACTGGCCTACCAGCCGATCGTGGCAGTGGCCGGCGGCAACACCGCGCAGTACCAGGTACTGCTGCGGCTGCGCCAGGCCGATGGCACCCTGCTCTCGGCCGGCCAGGTGATTCCGGCCGCCGAAGCGGCCGGTCGCATCGCCGATCTGGACCAGCAGGTGCTGGACCACGCACTCGGCCTGCTGGATCTGTACCGGCATGCCGCACAGCCGCTACACCTGTTCGTGTCGCAGTCGCTGCGTACCCTCGCCCGCGATGCCTTCGCCGACTGGCTGCTGGAGTCGCTGGAGCGTCGCCAGATCGCCGGCAGCGCGGTGGTGATCGACGTGCGCCTGCCCGATGCGTTGATCCACACGGTCACCCTGCAGCAGTTCTGCAACCGCATGAGCGCGGCCGGCGTGCGTTTCTGCCTGAGCCAGTTCGAGCCAGGCACTGAAGCCAACGCCCTGCTGACCCAGCTGCCGCTGGCCTACGTGCGCATGGCCGCGCGTTTTTCCAGCACGCATGCCAACCAGCAGACCCGCGACGAACTGCGCGGTGCGATCAACGCGGCGCACCGCGCCGGCGCGCTGATCATCGGCCAGCAGATCGAAGACCCGCAGGCCGCCGCCGCCATGTGGATGGGCGGCGTCGATTTCATCCAGGGCAACATGGTGCAGTCGGCCGGGAGCGAGTTGAACTTCGACTTCCATAACGCGGTGCTGTAACCGTGGCGACCCACGGACGGGTTCCCTTCGCGTTCTGGCTGGCAGCGGTGACCGCCGCGCTGGCCACCACGGCCGCCGTGCTGGCCCTGGTCACCGTGCGTGCACCCTGGATTCCCATTGCCGCCGGTGCCGCGGCGGTGGCCGTGGTCGCGGCCCTGCTGGCGATGCGCTGCTGGCACGAACAGCAATCGGAGATCGCCGTGCAGCAGCGGCGCGTGGGTGCCCTGACCGGCGAGCGCGACCAGCTGCTGCGCACCCTGCAGCAGCAGGACGCACTGGAACAGGAACTGCTTCAGGCCAAACAGGCCGCTGAAGCCGCGGCCCTGGCCAAGGGCGAGTTCCTGGCCACGATGAGCCACGAGATCCGCACCCCGCTCAACGGCATCCTCCCGATGCTGGACCTGATCGCGCGCGGGCAGCTGGCCAGCGACCAGCGACAGATGCTGCAGACCGCGACAGTCAGCTCACAGCAGCTGCTGCGCATCGTGGACGACATCCTGGATTACTCCCGGCTGGAGGCCAAAGGCCTCGACCTGGAGACCACCACCTTCAACCTGCGCGAGCTGCTGGAAGGCCTGGTGCAGCTGATGCGGCGTACTGCCGAGGCCAAACGCCTGGCCATGACCCTGGAGCTGGATCCCTCGGTGCGACTGGCGGTGCGCGGCGACCCGGTGCGGCTGCGCCAGGTCCTCGGCAATCTGCTGGTGAACGCCATCAAGTTCACCGAGCGCGGCGGCATCCGCCTGCGGGTCAGCCGCCAGGGCGAGAACGGCAACCAGCACCTGCTGCGTTTCGAAGTGATCGACACTGGCATCGGCATCGACCCGGCGATGCAGTCGCGTCTGTTCCAGTCATTCAGCCAGGCCGATGCGTCGACCACCCGCATCTACGGCGGCACCGGCCTGGGTCTGGCCATCTGCAAGCGCATCATCGACCTGATGCACGGCCGCATCGGAATCAGCTCCACGCCTGGGCATGGCGCGAACTTCTGGTTCGAGATTCCACTGCTGAAGGTCGCCGGCGACCTGCCGCCGGCCAGCGCCACCACCCGCGCCCTGCTGGTCAGCCAGGATCCGCTGCTGATCCAGCGCCTGCAGCGGGTCACCCCGCACCACGACATCCGCCTGCATACGGTGGACAGCGCCTCGGCCGCGCTCGACATCCTGCGCGCACCGGCACGACGCGGCATCGAACCGGACCTGACCTGGGTGATGGCCGACAGCGACGCGTTGCGGCATGGGGCCACGGCCCTGCACCGCGCGGTGTTGCGGGAACCGCGTGAACCGCGTCCACGCCTGATGTGGCTGGAGGGCAACGAGCCGCTGGCGGCGCTGCTTCGCGAGGATGCGCTGGCGGTGTCGCGCGATGTCGGCGACATCGAACTGCATGCGCTGCTGCGCCCGGCGCAGGCCAGTGCGCGGCCAGCCCCCCTGCTGGTCAGCCCGGAGGACTACGCCGAGCCGGTGGAAGCGCAGCAGCTGGGACTGAACCTGCTGCTGGTGGAAGACAACAGCGTCAACCTGCTGGTGGCGCAGCGCCTGCTGCAGGTGCTGGGCTGCACGGTCACCACCGCCACCGACGGCGAGCAGGCGCTGCAGCTGCTGCAGACGCAGTCATTCGACCTGGTCTTGATGGACTGCCAGATGCCGGTGATGGACGGCTACACCGCCACCCGCCGCTGGCGCGCAATAGAAGCCGGAAGCCGGGTCGGGCGTCTGCCGATCGTGGCCATGACCGCCAACGCGATGGCCGGCGATCGCGAGCGCTGCCTGCAGGCCGGCATGGACGACTACCTGTCCAAGCCAGTCAACCGTGAGTCGCTGCAGGCCTGCCTGCTGCGGTGGCAGCAGAGCGCGGAGAACAACGCCGACGCGCTGGCGGTGATGAACGAACCCGCTCCGCTGCCGACACCGCCGCCGTTGCCGCCGTTCAACGAGGCACCGCTGCTGCGCGGGCTGGAGCCGGCATCGCGCGAGGAGGAGCCGGCGCAGGTGGTGCTCGATCCCGGCGTGCTGGACGAGCTGCAGGACGTGATCGGGCCGGAGACCGCGCACATCATCCGCGTGTTCCTGGATGACACCCCGCCGTTGATCCGCCAGTTGCAGGATGCGTCGGTCGCGGGTGATCTGGAGCAGCTGCGCAATCTGGCGCACAGCTTGAAATCGGCCAGCGCCAACGTCGGCGCGATGGCGCTGTCCGTCGCCGCGCTGCGGATTGAACAGGATGCACGCGCCGGATCGTTGGAGCGTCCGGCCGTGGCAGTGGCCTTGCTGGTGGCCGAATTCGCGCGTGCGCGGATTGCGCTGGCCGGCTATCAATCCGCCCTGCGCAATCCGGCCGCGCCGTAACTCACTCTTCCAGCTTGGTCAGCAGGTACTGCGGTTCGCCGATGCGTTCGATCAGGTCGAGCTGGGTTTCCAGCCAGTCGATGTGCTCTTCCTCGTTGTCGAGGATCTTCACGAACAGCTGGCGGCTGACGTAGTCACCGACCGAATCGGCGTAGGCCACGGCCTCGCGCAGGGTGACCGCACCCTCGCGTTCCAGCGCCAGGTCGCACTGCAGGATCTCGGTCGGGTTCTCGCCAATGCGCAGCTTGCCCAGCGCCTGGAAGTTCGGCAGGCCCTCCAGGAACAGGATGCGATCGGAGAGCACGTCGGCGTGCTTCATTTCCTCGATCGATTCCTTGTACTCGTGTTCGGAGAGTTCCTTCAGACCCCAGTTCTTCAGCATCTTGGCGTGCAGGAAGTACTGGTTGATCGCGGTCAGCTCGTTGTAGAGGACCTTGTTGAGGAATTCGATGACCTTGGCGTCGCCCTTCATGACCGTGCTCCTGCAGCGTGAAAACGCCGGCACTTTAGCGCGTTGGGAAGGGGCATGATTAAACGCGAATCATGATCGGTAGCGGCTGCGCCTGTACCCCGGGGGATTCATTCAGAACAGGTGAAGGCGCTACCATCGACGTTCACCGGAGGGCTGGGATGCACGATGAAAGGTGACTTCACATGGGTCCCGGGCCTCGGCACCGACGCCGAAGCACTGGCCCGGCTGCGCGCGCACTTTCCGCGTCCGCGCCAGGCCATGGGCGAGGCCTGGTTCATGGGCGAGCGACGCATGTTCCCCGAACTGCTGGGGGACCTGGGGGCATTGGGTCCCCGGGAGCTGCATGAACCCCTGTTCGAGATCGCCTCCGGCACTGGAACGTTCGGCCCGATGCAGGAGTGGCATGCTTGGTACCACTACCTGCTGTGCGAGCTTCTGCCGAGATGCCATGAAGCATGGGTCCATCCGCTGCTGGAACCCCTGCTGAGCGGCTTCTTTGCCCAGCACCCTTACGGAATTGAAGGGTCCACCTATCCGCAATACCGGGATGATGTGCTGGCCACGCTGGGCCGCTGCATGATGGAGCCGTCATGCTGGACGCCTGAGGGCATCGCGCTTGGACGCTTCCTGCATCGCTCCAATCGCAACCCCAACGAGGTATGGATGTGGTGGGATGCCAGCGGCGACCTCAGTGCATCGCTGTTCTTCTGCATGAAGTACCTGCCCACGGTCCAGGTAGGGCCCTGGTTCCGTTCGGCACTGGAGATCACCGCACCGCACTGGCGTGCGCAGATGATGGTGTGGCTGGTCGGCGCACACGGCATGCTCTCCGCGCCTGGCCGCTGGCCTTCTGAGCTTTCGGTTGAGGCGTACCCCGCAGTTGCTTGGGAGCTGTCCTACAGCCTAAGCGCGAAAGCGGCTACGCAGGCACGTCCCGATACGGTGCCTGTGCTCTCCTGGCTGCCGGATGACGCGCGCGCAGGCGTGGTGGAAGCGACGAAGACCTACTTCACGCCAGCCGTTTTTCTGGAATGGTTGCAGTCAATTGACAGCGACGACGCGCTGAAGCGCGAACTGGCAGATATCCCTGCCACCTTCGAGCAACTGTACGTAACGGCGTAGAGATCTACGGTAGCGCCCGACCGTGGGTCGGGCGG